>JAGUUY010000131.1 GCA_020063185.1 Bacillota bacterium | reverse complement strand
GCGTTTGCTAAGATATCCTTTGCAGATGGTGGATGTAGCTCAAGCGGTTAGAGCGCCAGACTGTGGATCTGGAGGCTGTGGGTTCAAGTCCCATCATCCACCCCATATCGGTTGTCAGTCGTCGGTGGTCGGTTATCGGAAAAACAGGAAGTATCGTGAAAACTTTCATATAAACGGTAACATTACAATAGGGTCGGCTGTGTCGCTGTGTCATTGTATTCTTAGTTAGGTTTTATAGTCTGACGTCTGACGTCCGACGACCGACATCTGTTACTGGGGCGTAGCCAAGCGGTAAGGCAGCGGACTTTGGATCCGCCATTTCGTTGGTTCGAATCCAGCCGCCCCAGCCAAATCAGTGGTCAGTGGTCGGTAGTCGGTGGTCGGTAAAACGGTTTAAGAGGAGGGAATTCGCGAAGCGAATTCCACAAAAAAGTGACCGGCTTCTGACGATCGACGACTGATCATTAAGGGAAATCGCCGTAGTAGCGATTTCCTTCAAATGGTCTGACGTCTGACATCCGACGACCGACGGCCGAAATATGAGCCATTAGCTCAGTTGGTAGAGCACCTGACTTTTAATCAGGGTGTCGCAGGTTCGAGTCCTGCATGGCTCACCAGTAAAAAATGGCTTCCATTCCGGAAGCTTTTTTATTTTAATTAAACAGTCTAAGTTTTAAACGTGTTACCAACACGGTGCGGCCGGTGGCGGAGAAGACGGCTGCAAAAATTCGGGCGGGCGGCCCCGGCAGTTAAAACTGCGAATCCGTTGGGTATGCGGTGTTGTAAGCGGACAACCGCGGATTAGCGGGAAGGGGGCGGCCCGGACGAAGGGCTTCTTCCGGTGTTTCCGGCGTGTACTCCCCCCGCCGTTCCTCTTCGCCGGCATCGCCCCAGGCTTTGGCCCCCTTTTCGCGTACCACGACAACTACCGAGACAGCATCGCTCCAACCGTCAATGCGTGTGCCTGAGTCGAGTTCCGCATCCGCGTAAGCCCAAAGCAAGAACGTGCCGGTAGTCTGGGCTTGGGCGTTAAACTTGAGCGCCTCTTCCCCCGCGTACTGAAGCTCCCACTTGCGGCTCGGCGGGCTTACGCGCATCCCTTCTTCGGCGAAGACCACCGCGGCGCCCTTCCTGAGCGCGACAGAGCCGCGGTTAACCACCGTTACTTCTACGGGAAACGGCTGCTTCACCTCGACCTGTGCGGGCGCCGACAGGTTGACGGTCAGGGGCGAGCCCGGCTCAACGGTGCACGTAAGCGTGGCCACGGGCTGGATGTTGTCCCGCCATGTGCCGTAGGTTTTTCCCACCGGCAGCACGGCGAAAGCCGCCGCCGTCAAAACGAGGCCCGCAAGCAGTAAAACCTCGAAACATATACGGCGCGGCCTGTCTTTCCCGCCTCGACGCCTTAGGCTCACGGGCTGTCACCCCTGTCGTCGGGGCCGGGCTTTCGGCGGCGGACCTGGACGCTTACGGCGAACTTGCGTCTAACCACCGTCCAGAGTAAACTGAGGGCTGCGGCGCCGGCCAGCAGGTAAGACCACGGCGCATTTTTTGCGAACCAGTCACCGGCGCGGAACATCAGACCTTGTATAAAAGACGCGGGGACCACCTCGAACCGAAGCCGTGCGGCGGCGGCCACGCCCACGGCGACCGCGCCTTCGGCGGGGAGGACCGGGTGGGCGGTGAGGAACGCAAAGTACTCCCCGGGCCGCACCTTCACAGGCAGCCGAAGGCCCACGCGGATTGCGGCCTGTTCACCGGGCTCCAGCGTCACCGTCTCGGGCTGAAGTACGAGCCAGGAGGCATCCGGCCTGAGTTCCTCCTGGCCTTCCGCGTAGATGAAGGAAAAAGTGTAGTCATCCGTGTCGGTGCCGGTGTTGCGGACGGCTATCGTGGCGAGATGGTAACTCCGTCCCGGGTAAAGGACATCGTCCACCGCGACGCTCCCCACGTTGATGCTCACGCCTTTCGCCGCCTGGGCGGCCCCCTGAAACAGTAAAAGGCCGGCCAGCACGCAGCCGAGGGCCGTTAAAACGCCGTAAGGTTTCCCGAAAAGTCTCCGCCGGTTTATCATGGCGCCACCGCCACAATCTGGATATTAGTATGGAATACCTCGCTGCTCGTGCTCATGGTGGGCAGCGTGAGCCGGAAAAAAACGTCACATTCCTCATCCTTGGGGACGTTCATGGCCAGGTAGTGGAGGGCATTCGCCTCGCGGACGGTGCGCCAAGTAGATCCGTCCAGCGAGTACGCGAGCCTGGCCCGGTCGGCTCCGGGCTCGTCTCCGTAAGCCCAGGAGACCGAGCCGTCGGAAAAGGCGGCCGCGCCCAGGTAAAGATCCGCCGGGCCGCCCGTCACCCTGAATTGTGCCGTATGGTCCGCGGTACCGCCGACTGTCACAACCCCGGCCTCCCAAACGTCCCCGGTATTTAGTGTAACCCCGGTCTCCTTCGGTGAACCGGAGGAAGCGTCGAAAAAGTAGGGGCCCGACCCCAAATAGGAGGAAACGCGGACCCGGTAAGTCCCTGTCGCCTCCGCGGGCGGGCTGTAAGCGACGGTCTCCTGGCGTGTGGTCCCCCTTGAGTAGGCCAGGAGTGTGTCGCCGCGATAAAGCTCGAGGTCGAAGTCCGGCGAGTTATGCCTTATCCATTCGGGCATCACCAGGGTGACGGCGATGGGCAGTGACGCGTCGGTAACTTCGAGGTTGTGCCAAGCCGTTGCACCTCTTTTTGCCAGGGAACCGGCGGCGTAGTGGTGGGCAGGAACCTCGATGTTTCGGCCCGGCCCCCCGCCCGCCGCCTGGACAGCGGCGTAAGCGTCAAGTCGTCCCGCGCCGTAGTCGATGTCCGGACCGGTGGGCCCCCAGTCACGCACCGTCTCCATCAGGAGTTCCTTC
>JAGUUY010000099.1 GCA_020063185.1 Bacillota bacterium | reverse complement strand
GGTAAGACTCGGCGTCAGTCTTCATCTTCTGGAGGATGAACGCCGAAATCTGCTGGGGCGTGTACTCCTTGTCATCGATTTTTACTTTGCGGTCTGAACCCATATATCTTTTGATTGACGACACGGTGCGGTCGGGATTGGCTACGGCCTGGCGCTTCGCCACCTGACCGACCAGGAGTTCGCCTGTCTTTGAAAAAGCGGCCACTGAAGGGGTGGTCCGCCCGCCTTCCGCATTAGGGATAATTACCGGCTCGCCGCCTTCCATGACGGCCATGCATGAGTTGGTTGTTCCAAGATCAATTCCGATGATTTTACCCATAATAACCGTCTCCTCCTACATCTCTTTTTCTCTCGCCACTTTAACCAGAGCCGGTCGGAGGACCTTGCCGCGAAAAGTGTAACCCCGCCGGAACTCTTCGAGGATCGTGTTCGGGGGTTGTTCCTCATCCGCTTCAAAAGCCACCGCCTCGTGTCGTGTCGGGTCGAACGGTCCGCCGACCGCGGGAATGACCTCCAACCCCTCATTGGCGAAAGTGTCATTCAGCTGTCTATAAACCATTTCAATCCCGGACAGAAAGTCACCCACTTTTTCGCCGGGGGATTTCAGCGCCCGTTCAAAGTCGTCCAGCACAGGCAGCAAAGACGCCACCAACGCCTCCCCGGCAAAATGCTGAAACTCCTCCCGCTCCTTGTTAACCCGTTTTTTAAGGTTTTCATAATCGGCCCGCAACCGCAGGAGCTGCTGGTAATAGTCCTGGGCCCTGTTGTCAGCCGCCTCCAACGCTTTTTGAAGCGCTTTTACCTGTTCATCGGCGGAAACCGTCACGGCCTCGGCGCCTTCCGCTTCGCCCGGCAATGCTTCCTGCTTGGGAACAGTTTGTTGATCGGCCGCGGCGGCGCCGTCTGTCTCTCCGTTGGGCCGCCTAATTTTATACTGCTCCACCATCCTGGGTTGAATCCCTTCCTTCCTTTTTTTCTTCACGTTTCCGGATTACCGTGTCGATCCGTAAAATGGCCTCCGCTATCTCCCCCGCCGCCTTCAGGGCGTGGATCTTTACCGGTGTGGGGTCCAGTATCCCCGCTTGGAGCATATCCCTGACCTCGCCTGTATCGCAGTCAACGGCCAGGCTGTTTTTTTTCTTCGCGACCTGCGCCGCGGTAACGTCTCCCACCTTTTCAAGAGGGTTAAAGCCGGCGTTGGCCGCGATTTGCGCCAGCGGCCGCTTGAGAGCTTCCACCACGCTGTCCACCCCATATGCGGCCATGCCGCTTATTCTTCCCCTCATTTTTTCGGTTTCACGGGCTACCGCCAGTTCCACGGCGCCCCCCCCTGGAACCACTCCGCCTTTGACGGCCGCCTGGACCGCCGCTGAAGCGTCTCTGGCGATCCGTTCCCGTTCCCCGACAACCTCCGTTGTCGCTGCACCCACGACAATGGTGGCCATAGGTCTGCCGCCGCCGGCGTGAATCCTCACCTGTTCCAGCTTTTCGTCGTTGTAAACTTCACCGGCGTGCCCGAGATAGCGCTCAAGGTCCGCAGGTTCTTTGCCTAACCCTGTCCGTTTAATCATTCGCGCGCCGGTGTATTCGGCAGCCCGGCGCAGTTCCTTCTGAAGCACGCGCTGGATAACCATGACGTTCGCGTCGGTGAGCCTTTCTTCAGCAATGTCGGCAACGCCGCGGTCCACCAGCACGAGAGCGACACCCATACCGATAATCTTATCCACGTTACGCTTAAACTCTTCCTGCAACATAAGGTAGCGGTTAAACCCCGCCTCTGTGCCCAGGGCCTCCTCCTCAATCTCTTCCGGTTCCAGTGCGTCGTCGATGACCAGTATCTTTACGCGGTTGAGGCGTTCCGGCATCTGCCGGTTCATCCGTTCCTTGCTGACGATTACCCCTTCGAAGACTTCATTCGCCGCGCCTTCACCGGCTACCACGATATCCGCGAGTTTAAACGCCGGTTTCCGCAGTTCCTCCTCGCCGACCAGGCGCGCTGCCCTGACTACCAATTCGGCTATGTCCCTGTGCCCCCGGCCGGCAATCAACGCCACCGCTTCCAGGCGCTGGTCGCTCAGGTCTTTTAACGGGATGGACGCCCGCTGCATTGTGTCAACGGCAAAAATTACACCCTGACGGATACCCTCTATTACCCGCGCCACCGGCACGCCCTTGATTACCTGCTCCAGGCCGGTACCTACCATCGCCCCGGCCATAACCGTGGTGGTCGTGGTTCCGTCCCCCACCTCTTCTTCTTGCGCCTTCGCCACATTGATTACCATCTTCGCCGCAGGGTGGGTAGCCTCCATCGTAGTCAGAATGGTTACGCCGTCGTTCGTGATCACCACCCCGCCGAAACGGTCGACAAGCATCGTGTCCAGGCCCTTGGGGCCTAAAGTCCCTTCCACGGCGGCGGCCGTCGCCCTAACGGCGCCGGCGTTGGATATCAGCGCCGCAAGACGTTCGTTTACTTCAGAGCCGGCTGTCGCCTGCTGTTTCAAACTCACCGCATTCCCTCCGAATTAAAGGCGGCCTTTCTTGCCTAAAATGTTGTCTAGTTCCGTCGTCAGAGACTCCGTGGCATACCTCAGCAGTCCGACCACGCGGGCGTACCGCATCCGCGTCGGGCCTAAAACGGCCAGGATACCGTTCACGTCGCCGCCGAAGCCGTAACGGGCGGTTACGAGGCTAAGCTCACGTACCTCGTCCCGCTTGAATTCATTACCTATGCGGATACCGATTCTTTCCGGGCCGCTCTGTGAGGTTACGAGGTCGCACAGGAAGTCTTCCTGTTCTAAAAGGCCGAGCAGCGTCTGCAGCCGCTCAACGTTTTTAAACTCCGGCTGGCTCAAAATACTGTTGATGCCGCCGTGGTAAACCCTTTCTTCCCTAAGGGTCAACGCCTCCTGGATGAGCTCGAAAGCCAGGTCCAGGACGTTGCGGTAGCGCGAAAGTTCGGAATAAATCTCTTTGATGATTGTAAATTTAATGTCTTTGACGGTCAGGCCCTGGAGCTTTGCGTTGATGACTGCGGAAACACTGTCCAGATCATACGAGGTGATCCCTTCCGGAACGGGAATCAGCCTGTGAAACACTTCCCCGGAGGCCAACACCACCAGGACCATTGCCTGTCCCGGCCTAAAGTGTAAAAGCTGAATGTGCCGGTAAACACTCCTGCCACATGGCGCAACAACGAGGGCCGCGCAGTTTGTCAACTGCGCCAGTATCTGACCCGTTTGCCGGATTACCGATTCAATTTCGCGGGCCTTTGTCTTAACGTGCGCGGTCACAAGTTCTTTTTCTTCATCAGGTGGTTCCTCCGGTTCCATGAGGCGGTCGACGTAATATCTGTACCCGAGCTCGGAAGGAGCGCGGCCCGCGGAGGTATGAGGCTGCTCAAGGTAACCCAAGTCTTCCAGGTCGGCCATCTCGTTGCGGATCGTCGCCGGGCTTATTTTTAGCCCGTATTTGCGCGCGATGGTCCGTGAGCCTACCGGTTCGGCTGTTTCGGTAAAGTCTTCGATTATTGCCGCCAAAATCCGTTCCTGTCTTTCCGTGAGCACGCGAACCACCCTTTTTTATTAGCACTCTCCCGAAGAGAGTGCTAACCTATTTCAAAAATAACATCCCAAGCAATCATTTGTCAAGGCCGTCTACCTAAAATATGTCAGGGTCCCCGCCGTGTTACCCGTTTTCAGACGAAATTCCGGAAGACTACATTCGCGACGGGAAGCGCTTTAGCCGTTAGACGCAAACGGTCTCCTTCCCGCTGAAGCAAGTCCTGCGCAATCAAGTCCTCGATTTTTCCTGCGAAAACCTTTTCGGCCTTGCGGCCGAACCGTGCCGCAAATCGCGCGCAGGAAATCCCTTCGATCAACCGCAGTCCCATGAACATTGCTTCCGCCATCTCGTCCTCTTCGTTCAGCGCGACTTCTCCCGTTACGGGCAGCCTATGGCCGTCCAGATTTTCACAGTAAACGCTCAGGTCGGCCGCATTCGACCAACGGCAACCATCGAGGTAGGAATGCGCCGCCGGTCCCAGGCCCAGGTACGGCTCTCCTTCCCAGTAAAGACGGTTGTGCCGGGATTCCTTGCCCGGACGGGCGAAGTTGGATATTTCGTAATGCGCATAGCCGTGGGCGCTCAGGAAATCAATGACCCGCAAGTACATCGCGCGTTCTTCCTCCTCCCGACACGGCACGACGCTCCCCCCTGCCACCGCCGCACCAAGCGGGGTCTCGTGATGAATTTCAAGTCCGTACGCCGACAAGTGTTCGGGTTCCAGCGCCACTGCTTCGCCAAGGGTCCTTTCCCAGCAAGGGAGGTCCTGCCCTGGTATCCCGAAAATCAAATCAAGGTTAACGTTGTCAAAACCCGCCCTCCGGGCGGTTATTACCATGGCCGCCGCCTCCTCCGCCGTGTGGCGCCTGCCCAGAAACCGCAACAGCGCGTCGTCTGCGGTCTGCATGCCTACACTTAACCGGTTCACACCTTCGTGCAGGAGAGCTTCCAACATCTCTGCCGCCGCGGTTTCGGGGTTAATTTCCACCGTAACCTCCGCGCCGGGCAAAACCGAAAAGCGATTGCGCAATGCCCTGAGCAGACGGCTCAGTGCCCTGCCGCCCAAGCATGTGGGAGTGCCGCCGCCGACGTAGATACTCTTGACGGCAGTTTCCCCCAGCTTACCGCTCCAGAGATCGATTTCCGCATCGAGGGCACGCAAATAACGTTCAGCAGACCTCTCCTCGTACGGGTACGATACGAAGTCGCAATAAACACACTTCGCCAGGCAAAACGGAACGTGGACGTACAGGCCTATCTCTGTTTTCCGCATTATTCCTCACTGTCAGGAAGATAGCAGTCAGCTATCAGCCATCAGCTTTCAGCTTTAGTAACGTTGAACGTCGAACTCAGAGCTATCAGCTTTTAGCTATCAGCTATCAGGGTTAAAGCAGCCCAACGGTCTTCAACACTTGCGGCTGACTGCTGACGGCCATGAACTTAGAACTTAGAACTTAGAACTTCGAACGGACCCTAAAAGTCTATCCGTCTAAGCTTAACTTCGAACTGTGAACTGTGAACTTCGAACGGACCCTAAAAGTCTATCCGTCTAAGCTTAACTTCGAACTTCGAACAGACCTTAAAAGTCCATCCGTCTAAGCTCAACTTAGAACCTTGAACTATTGGTCATTCACCTTGAGCACCGCAAGGAAAGCCTCCTGCGGTATCTCTATGTTGCCGATCTGCTTCATCCGCTTTTTGCCTTCCTTTTGCTTTTCAAGGAGCTTGCGTTTGCGGGTTATGTCACCGCCGTAACACTTGGCAATGACGTCCTTGCGCAGGGCGCGGATGGTTTCCCTGGCGATGACCCGGCTGCCGATCGCCGCCTGCACCGGAATCTCAAAAAGATGCCTGGGGATGAGTGCCCGCAGCCGTTCCACAAGCCGACGGCCGAGGTGGTAGGCCCTTCTCCGGTGCACTATTGCGGAAAGAGCGTCCACTACGTCGCCCCCGACCAGGACGTCTAAGCGCACCACGTCGGCCTCCCGAAAGCCAAGAAATTCGTAATCGAAAGAGGCATATCCCCGGCTCACCGACTTCAACCGGTCGAAAAAGTCGTAAATTATTTCGGCCAGCGGTAGTTCGTACGAGAGAATGACCCGGTTTTCACTGATATATTCCATGTTTTTAAAAACGCCGCGCCTGTCGTTGCACAGTTCCATCACGGCGCCGATGTATTCCTTGGGAAGCATGGTTGTCGCTTTCACTACCGGTTCTTCAATGCTCACAATCTCACCCGGGGACGGGAGGAGCGCCGGGTTTTCCACCTCTACCACGTTCCCGTCCAGCCTCAGCACCCGGTATACCACGTTGGGCGCGGTCGTGATAAGGTTCAAACCGTACTCCCGCTCAAGTCGTTCCTGAACGACTTCCATGTGCAGCAGGCCCAAAAAACCGCACCGAAAACCGAACGCAAGGGCGGCCGATGTCTCCGGTTCGTAATGGAGTGCCGCGTCGTTCAGCCGCAGCTTGTCCAGGGCGTCCCGGAGGCGTGCAAAATCAGCCGTTTCCACCGGATACAGGCCGCAGAAAACCATCGGTTTTACAGGCCGGTAGCCGACGAGGGCTTTTAACGCCGGGCGTTTGGCGTCCGTTATCGAATCCCCCACCCGACAGTCGCGTACGTTTTTGATGTGGGCGATGATAAACCCCACTTCCCCGGTTTTGAGTTCGCTTACCGGTGTAAGTTTCGGGCTGAAGATGCCCACTTCCGCCACTTCATACTCTTTGCCGGTAGCCATCATCCTGGCGAGCATTCCCGGACGCACGGCGCCGTCTACGACCCTGGTATAGGCAATTACACCTTTGTAAGAGTCATAATGCGAGTCAAATATCAGGGCTCTTAAGGGGCCCGCCGCATCACCTTGCGGCGCCGGGACATTCCGCACGATGCTTTCCAACACGGCTTCGATGCCGACGCCGAGCTTGGCAGACACCATCAGCGCCTCGGCGCCGTTAAGGCCGAGCGCCGTTTCGATTTCCCGGCGCACGCGTTCCGGGTCCGCACTGGGAAGGTCTATTTTATTAATCACGGGGATTAACGCAAGGTCCTGCTCCATTGCCAGGTAGGCGTTCGCCACGGTCTGAGCCTCTATTCCCTGAGTGGCGTCGATAACCAACAGCGCCCCCTCACAGGCCGCAAGGCTGCGGGAAACCTCGTAGGAAAAATCGACGTGACCGGGGGTATCAATCAGGTTTAACTGGTAATCCTGCCCTTCCAGAGCCCGGTAAGTCAGGCGGACTGCTTGGGCCTTAATGGTGATCCCCCGTTCCCGCTCAATATCCATTCGGTCGAGTACCTGTTCGGTCATTTCCCGGGGTTCGATAGCGCCCGTGTGTTCGAGGAGCCGGTCGGCCAGAGTCGACTTGCCGTGGTCGATATGGGCGATGATACAGAAGTTGCGCACTTTTTCCTGAGTCACTTTTACCTCCAACACGAAGGGAAAAGGTCTGAAAACAGCCTTCGACAAGCTTTTTACATTCCTTCATTATACCATAAATTAAAGGCGTCCCAAGGAGCTTAAGCTTAGGATGCCGCTGCAAAACTGCGCCTGGCTAATTTGGAGGTGAGAGGCAGGAAGTTAGAGGTTAGAATTCTTGTAGGAATTCGTTACGAATACCCTCGAGTTTCCCACTTCCAACATCTCACATCTAACTTCTCAACCGGCCTCCGGGACCCTTTCTAAGATTGACCACCGAAAACCGTCTGGCAATTTTCTACCGGTCAACCTGTTCTGCAATACTCTCTTAAGGCGTGTCTGTACCGTGCCGACCAGGAGCGGATTTCCTGTTCGACCTTCCGGGCTGCTTTGTTGGGGTCGGCGGGGAGTTCAAAAATGCGGGTGGTGTTGAAGAGTTCCACTTGATAACAACGCTCGGACAGCGCCTGGAACTTAAAGGCCTCGATCTCCTCCACGGATCCAAGTGTCCGGTTAAACACCGACAGGCAATGCGTAAAACCCAGGGTAACGCTCACAATCCATATGCAAAACAGAATGAAACAGCGTTTTATCATTACAGCCTCCGGTAATATTATCCTCCCGAGTGGCTGGAATTATTACGCAGGAGAGGAGACGGCTGCATTCGGTTCGCGGCGGCCTTATCTTCTTCTTTAAGAGCTTGTAGAACGTCGGCCAAGACATCGGCGAAGAGCATCGCCGCGATTTCCGCTTCTTCAAGGGTATTGTTGACTCCGCCGATTTCCAGCAAGAGCGCCCGTGGAGAAAGATACTGGTTGTATCTGCCTGCCTTCACCCGAACCCCGGCACAAAGTCCGGGGTAGAGAGCGTCGGCCTGAGCCGCTATCCGCTCCGCAAACTCCAGGTTCTGCCGCCAGGCCGGAAAGGGCTGCCGCTCGTCTGAACCGACAATTATGAGCACCCTGGCGACGTCACGGCCCTGTATATTCACGGTGGCCCTTCCCCGCGGAAGTGTGGAATCCCGGTGAACGTCAAATATGCCGTCCAGTTCAGGGTTTAAGTAGACAAAATCCCTTACGGTTTTTTCGGATTCCAGGTACGAAGCGGCATATGATACATCGTGGACCTTGTCGGAGCGCAGAACGGCGATGTTCCTATTCTTAAGCCCCTCTTCCAGTACCGCCGCCGCCTGAACCACTCCCCCGGCGCCCTTCACTCTTTCTACGCCGTCCGTGAGCGCGTAAGTTTCACCCGTATGTGTGTTATAAATCGCCACAAACGGAGGATCGGCCTCTTCGCGCTGCGGCGCAACCGTTAAAATTGCCGCGGGCGCAGCCAACACAACTGTGTCCGCGACGTCCACCACCGGTAAAACCGAGCGCAGAAGCCCGGGTTTGGCGGGGTCCACCCTGGCCGCAAGTTTACAAGCCGTTGAGAACAGGGTTGAGAGTGCTGGTTCTTCGTTTTCCGGTGGTGAAGACAAGCAGGAGGCCAGCACTTCCTCGGGGCCCCATGCCGTGCATATCAAGGCGGCCCCCCCTCTCCAGCAAAGAGAGCCGGCCCAACAAAACAACAAAACGACAGTAAACAAAACAAACCGGCGCCGCAAAGCAGTCCCCCCTTCGGGTAAATACTATGCCTTCGAAAGGGGGACAAGACCAAAGCAGCCATAGATTTCCTTTTCAGATCTAACTTATGCTTAGGCAGATAGACCTTTGGGGTCAGTTCGAAGTTCGAAGTTAAAGGTTCGGAGTCCTTACTGTCTTTATTTAGGACTTTAGACTTTCGACTTTAGACTTCTATATTCTGTATTCTACATTCTGTCTTCCTTCCGACTTTTGTATTATTACCGGCCCGTAAGCGTGTTAATCACACCTTCGACCAGCTTTGCTTCCACGCTGCACCCTTTCAGGTCCCCAACACCAACCACCTTACCACTATCGTCCTTAACCACAGCGCCGGACAACAGGCTGTACGTTCTAAGGTAACCGTTTACCTCGATGGTTACGCGCCCGGCATCCGGGTTATAGTTAGCGACCAACCCGGTGATGGTGATATTGCGATCGTCGATGACCACAATTTCCGTTATTTTGTGCTTCTCTACCGTAACCGCCACCTTGGCGCCGGGAACGATGTCCGCCAGGTTGATTTCATCCCCACTTCTATAGAACCGGGCACCCCCGGCAATGCTATAATCCATCTCCAGACCGCCGGCCAGGACGAAAGAGAGCGACCGGTTAAAGACTTCCAGATACTTGACCGTTCCTTCAAACTCCCCTTCATCCTCGTTGATAATTTCGATGTAACTGACCGTCTGCTGACTATCAACCTCGAAAATAACGTAATCGCCTCGCTTCAACTGGTCCTTAGCCACTGTGGCCCCGTCTTTGCATATGTCGACCTGTTCGCTTAGACTATAGCATGTTTCCTCGTTACCCACATAAATGTACACCTCTTTCATGTGCACCTTGGAAATCATGCCGCTTAACTGAGCAACGATTCCGGAAAGAAAGTCAATGCGTAGAACGGTTTCTCCCGCGACCCAAAGGTCTACCCGGTCCCCCGACTCGAGCTCCCCGTACGGTATGTCACGGATTATGTTCCTGGTTACCCGGACGTTTCTGGGAACCAGGTAATCGGTTTTAACCCCGCGGCTCCTGAGAGTAAGCGAACCTGCCTCGATTTGAGTAATTGTGCCGCTCACTTTAATCAATTCATGTACTTCAACGCGAAAAACCCGGTTGTTCTGGTCCAGGCTTAGTTTAACGAAAACGTCCGCCGTAATCGCCGCTCCGCCGGCCTCCCTCCCGTTCTTGAGCACCCTGGCGTCCGCGTATGCTTGGTAGGTCTCCATATTTGAATACTCGTTAAGTATACTGAGGTTATATATCTCCCGCAGTCCTGGTGTCTTGCCGTTTACGATACCCGAAACAACTTTAACGGCACTTCCGTATTCGCCGGGGAGGTACGCGTAATGTGCTTTGCCGTCCTCGCCGACTACCAGTCGTATCCTTTCCCCCTTGGTCACCGTACTCCTATCTACGGTCTTGTTCCCGCGTCCAATGGGACAGTCCGAAGGCAGTACAATCACCCGCTCACCCGCCAGATTGCCCACCTTCAAATCGCCATCGTCCAGGCTAAGGACCCGCCCGGTCAAGCGAGTCATGGGACGGGGCGGTTCCACCAATCCTTCCTCGATCAGCCTGACCAGTATGGCGCACATCTGCCCCCTGGTAACCTGCATGTGGGGCGCAAAGAGATTGCCGGGTAAACCGCGCATAATGCCCTGCCCGGCAACGGCCCCCACCTGACTGCGGTAATTTTCAGGGATCGCCGCGACATCGGCAAAGGGCAGGTATGTATCCGGTTTTAAATCCAGCGCGTGATAGACCAGGGAGGCAACCTCGTAACGGTAAGCATGACGCCCGGCTTCCAGTTTAGGCAAGCCTTCCTCCCTTACCATTCCTTCACGTACCGCAAGGGCCAAATACTCCTTACCCCACGTGACCCCGGGATGAAAGCTCAGCCCTGCGAGCGGCGCTTTTTTCGCTTCGTCGCTCAGACCGACGGTATTGAGGACCATTACCACCGCTTCTATAAAAGTCACCGGGTTGTCAGGGGCGAACTTGCCGCCGGGATACCCGTGAATAATATCGTAGCCGCTCATTTCTAAAATCGGTTGTTCCGCCCAGTGTCCGCTTATGTCGGTAAATTCTGTCCCGGCCGTAGCGGCATCTGCCGTTAACCCACTTAACATCACCGCAGTCAACACCAGCGTCATAACCAATCCGCGCATATTTCTATGGCGCACCGTACCACTCCCCCCATTGTTTTCCTCACCCTTTTTTCGACGGCCGCCGGGGTAACTCCTGCAATGCTTTTACCCGATTCGTTAAGAACGGACTAATTAAACGTTTTAGCGTCAGATCAACCACAATAAAAGAAGTCCCCCCTGAAGTCCTCAATGGGCCTTGGCAGGAGGGACATAACTCCGGGGGACCGCACCTCCTGAGCGCTTTTACCTTGTTCACTTGCAGGTACGCCCAGTGCGTGTGTAGCCCGAAGTCTTTGCGTCGGCGCGGCCCGACATCGAGCTTTGCCGGCCGTAATTTCCCGACAATTACCGCAACATTGTCGGCACAAATGCATCAATTAGACCAATGACAAAGGCGGCAATTAATGCCCCGATAATGCTTACGCTTAGAAGCCCGGGGATTATGAACTGCGCCAAATAAATGACCACCGCGGCCGTGATAAACCCGACCAAACCCCGGCTCTGCGGCGAAATACGGTCGCCCAGCAGGGTTTCAGCGATATAACCGAGAATGGTGATTACCGCGGCGGCGACGAGTGCTCCCAGAAAGCCGCCCTGGACCACAAAACCGGGAGACACCCAGCTTACGATCATCAGCACGATCGCTGAAACCACAAATCTGACAATCGCGCCAATCCATGTCTGACGATCCATTTTTTCACCTCCTTAACTCATTTGACCATAGCATGGGCAAGAACTAAGAATTTTATTCTCTAACCCGCGGCACGGGCTTAATACACCGATATTGGTCAATTCAAGCGGCAATCTTTGCTGCGTTCACCTTCCGTACCGCTTAAATGTCGGCGCCTCCATGCTTGCAATAAAAATTACGCTGTGTTAAAATGGCTGCGTTGGGTAGGTTTCGCACCCTTTTTATACACAAAGCAAGGAGGTGAGACGTTGGCTAAAAAATCTTCGGATAAGAGGCTGCGCCAGATTCAAAAACAAACCTTACGCAACGCAAGTATGCGTTCGGCGCTGAGGACCGCCATGAAGAAATTCAAACAG
>JAGUUY010000167.1 GCA_020063185.1 Bacillota bacterium | reverse complement strand
TATTGTTGCCGTGGAAGTAAATACGCTCCGGCGGAAAACGGGCGGAAAGCGCTGTAAAAAGCTCTCCGCCCGAAACCACGTCGAGGTATAGGCCTTCCTCTTCAATTATCCGGCATATCGCCGTACATATAAGCGCCTTGCCCGCGTAAACCACGCGGTTGCCCTGCCCGAAGGCCTTGCGGTAGCGCCGGCAGTTTTCCCGGAATAAACTCTCATCCAGCACGTAGAGCGGCGTCCCAAACTCACGGGCAAGGGCCGAAGCGCTGATCCCGCCTATTTCAAGATGCCCCGATGCGTCTATCCGCATCGTGCCTCGCAAACGCATGTCTATTCCACCTTGGGCAACCGCGCAAGCGCCCGGTGAAGTTCCTCCTCCGGCAGTGCGTAGTCCTCAAGCTGACCGGCCAGAAACACGTCGTAGGCCCCAAGGTCGAAGTGGCCGTGGCCGCTTAGGTTGAAAAGAATGACGCGCGCTTCGCCCGCTTCCCGGGCCGCCAGCGCTTCATCGATAACGCTCCTTATCGCGTGCGCCGACTCCGGCGCGGGTACAATTGCTTCCGCGTGCGCGAACTGGACCGCGGCGTCGAAAACTTGCCGCTGCCCGTAAGCCCGGGCTTCAACGAAGCCGTCCGCCACCACCTGGCAGAGAAGCGGCGCGTCCCCGTGGTAGCGGAGACCCCCGGCGTGGATCGCCGGCGGCATGAAGTCCCGTCCGAGGGTATACATGTAAACGAGCGGCGTCAGTCCCGCCACGTCGCCGAAATCATAGGCGTGCAGCCCCCTTGTCAGCGTGGGGCATGCCGTGGGCTCGGCCGCAACGAAGCGCGTTTTCGCCCCGTTTACAAAACGGTCGTGCAAGAACGGGAAACAGAACCCCGCGTAGTTTGACCCGCCGCCCACGCAGCCGATGATCACGTCGGGCGCGTCCCCGGCCTTCTCCATCTGCGCCTTGGTCTCAAGCCCAACTACCGTCTGATGGAGGAGCACGTGGTTGAGTACGCTGCCAAGCGAATAGTTGGTGTCCCCGTGCGTCGCGGCATCCTCGACCGCTTCACTGATAGCCACGCCGAGGCTTCCGGGCGAGTCCGGGTTAACACCCAGGATCGAACGGCCCGACTGCGTCCGGTCGCTCGGGCTGGCGAGCACTTCGGCGCCGAAGAGCTGCATCAGCACCCGGCGGTAGGGTTTTTGGTGGTAACTCACCTTAACCATGTACACGGTGCATTCGAGGCCGAAAAACTTGCACGCCATAGACAGGGCGCTTCCCCACTGGCCGGCCCCGGTTTCGGTCGCCAGCCGTTTCACGCCCTCCTGCTTGTTGTAATAAGCCTGGGCCGCGGCTGTGTTCAACTTGTGGCTCCCGGCGGGGCTTACACCTTCATATTTGTAATAAATGCGCGCCGGTGTGTCCAGCGCCTTCTCCAAACGCTTCGCCCGGATAAGCGGGCTCGGCCTCCACAAACGGTATATTTCCAGTACCTCTTCGGGTATCGGGACCCACCTTTCGGTGGTAACTTCCTGCATGATCAGCCCCATCGGAAAAATCGGGGAAAGGTCGTCCGGTCCGACCGGCTTCTTGGTGGCGGGGTGGAGGGGGGGCTTCGGCAGGTTGGGCATGTCGGCCATGATGTTGTACCACACCGTAGGAACTTCTTTTTCGGAAAGCAGAATCTTGGTTTCCAAAAGACTCAACTCCTCTCGGAATATTCGTTAATTAAAGAAATAGTTATCATTGTGTCAGATTTCTCGTCTCCCCTAATCTCAACTCCTCTCCGGGATAAGAATAAGGTCGATTTGTAAGCAAGATAAAACTATTTTAAGTCAAAAAACTCCTTTCAGCAAGACTTATGCTGTCATATTGTCGTCGAGCAATGTTCTGAACGCCCTGGCGTTTTGGACCGCCTGGCCGCGTGGATGGTTGTTAAAAGCAATAAAAGCCCGGTCCGCACCCTCCGCCACGGTCCTTACGCGGGGTACCCATTCCGCAAGTTCGGCCTCCGAATAAAGAAAGTCATACCGCTCCCACGGTTCATCGTGTCGCCACCACTTCGCCGCGTTGCGACCGTGAAAGCGGACGTAGGCAAAGTCGTTCGTGCGCACCGAAATCGGGCCGATAAGGCCTTTGAGCGCCGGTTCGTCAACGCAAACGTATGCGAAGCCAAGCGTGCGCAGGAGTTCCCAGGTCGACTGTTCCGCCCAGCCCGCGTTCCGGAACTCAACAGCGCTGTGAGTCCCCGAGAACGCATCGCGGAGACGGGCCAGATAATCCTCGTTTTCCCGCAGCTTGCGGAAAGAATACGGAAACTGAAACAGCACCGCCCCCAGCTTGCCCGCCGCGCGGAGCGGCGCTAGGGCCGCGATAAACTTCGCCGCATTTGCGCCCGGCCCCTGATCCCGTTCGTGGGTGAGCGATCCGTGGGCCTTCACGGTAAATACGAAACATTCCGGAGTCACTTCCGCCAGCCGCGCAAAGACCTGCGGTGGCGGAATACGGTAATAAGTCGAATTCACTTCGGTGAACGCAAATTCCCTGGCGTAATAGGCAAGCATGTTCCCCTTGGCGAGCCGCGGCGGGTAAAAACGGCCCCGCCAATCGTCGTAGCTGTACCCCGAGGTACCGATTAGAATTTCCGCTGCCGGCAAAGGTATCCTCCGTTCAACGTTAAACGTTCGACGTTCACGGTTCACAGTTCACAGTTCACAGTTCGCAGTTCGCAGTTCGCAGTTCGCAGTTAACAGTTCACAGTTCACAGTTCACAGTTCTACGTTCTACGTGCAAGCTTACAGGTATGGCTTCCGGGTCCGTTCAAGATTCGATTTTCAACGTCTTTAAAGCTGAAAGCCGACGGCTGACAGCTAACCGCT
>JAGUUY010000233.1 GCA_020063185.1 Bacillota bacterium | reverse complement strand
TCCCGTAGCTTCACGCGCCTGGGCGAGATACTTGAGTCCCTCCTCCTCCAACCCCTGGAATGAATAGGGCGAGGTACGGGGTTTGAAGGCCCCCCCGCGAAGAATGTTACCGCCCCCTTCCTTGACCAGACGCGCCGCGGTCAGGAGCTGAAGTTCGCTCTCCACGGCACAGGGCCCGGCCATTATGACTAATGCCGGTCCGCCTACGACAACATTCCCTATGTTAACGACGCTGGTCTCCGGCTTCACTTCCCGCGCTACCAGCTTGTAGGGCTTCAAAATGGGGATTATCCTTTCAACTCCCGGTATGCTGAGGATGACTTCGAAATGGCTGTCGCGCTTGTCACCGATCGCGCCGATAACCGTCCTCTCAACCCCGTAGATCGGGTGTGTCTGAAAACCCATTTCCCGGAGGAGTTCTTCAACCTCCTCGATTTCCGCACGGCTCGCGCCTTGCTGCATTACAACGATCACTTTTTCCGGCCCTCCCAAGTATTTTTTGCGTCCGCCGGGTTTACCGCCGAAAAAAATCATCCCGCCCCCATATGTCATAGGGACGGGAATAACTCGCGGTACCACCCTATTTGGCCAAAAGGCCCACTCCCAGGATACGGGAAAACTTCCGATATCCCCTCCCTTTTAACGGCGGGAGTTCCGTTCCTGACTACTATCCGGCACTTAGCAGCGAGTATCGCGAAGGCAAGCGATTTCTTTCAGCCCTTAAAAACTTAAGGTTACTGTGAATACCGCCCCCGAGTGCCGGGGTTCACCGGACGGCTCCGGGGTGAACTTCGGCCCCGCGAATCTTGCCGGGCTCGCACCATCCCCGGCTCGCTTGCAAGACCCTGCGGGTTTACTTTACCCCTTCATGGCCTTTAACTCTTATTTGAAATTACTAATATAATATTCCTCTTATTAATTTGTGTAAAGTTTCTTCGGCAAAAAAAAGAAACTTCTTCCGGACAGTCGTACATGCCGCTGCGCGGCGCCATCAGGAGGATGAAAACGGCTTTCACTGCCGTTGTCTTTCGGATCACCGTGCTCCTCACACGCGGTGATAAACTTCGCCTGGCTTTGTCAGGCCTGCCGTCCGGTACTCACGTACATAACGGTACGCTCCGTTCCGGCCGGCTTCGCCTTCCGCGCCATGCTTGTTTCTGACCGCGCGCGGGGGAGGATTTCAGGCCGACGCGACATCGGCTCGGTACCCTGAACTTATTATCCGGACAGACCGGGCGCGCCGTTTGATACTAATCCCCGGCTAAGCACCGCCAGTAGCCGCGGTGAACTCTTTTCACCGCCGCCACGGCCGCTTCCACCTCCGGCTTTGCCGGCCGCCGCGGGTCCCCTGGACGCTCTTCTTTTCCCACCCACTGCTCCAGTATCGCACCGACGCACTGTCCCAGCCCGTGCAAATGGTAACCCCCTTCCAGGCAGCCGACGAGCCGCCCGCCTGCAAACCGGTCCGCAATGCGCCTGACGGCGGCGGCCATCAACCCGTACCCCCGCGGCGTCAAATCCATACCGGCGATGGGGTCCCTCCGGTAACCGTCCTGACCGGCGGACACCAATACGAGTCCGGGTGAGTACTCCGCAGCGACGGGTACCAGTATTTCGTCGAAGACATACCCGAAGTCCTCGTCCCCTGCCAGGTCAGGCAGGGGGACGTTTATATTGAAGCCCTCTCCGGGCCCTTCCCCCGCCCTGTCTACCCGCCCTGTGCCCGGATATCCGGTGGCGCTGTGGGTCGAAAAATAGAGTACGCCGGGTTCGGCGTAAAAGACGGCCTCCGTGCCGTTTCCGTGGTGGTAGTCCCAATCCACTATTAAGATTCGGTCGATTCCGTATTTCTGTTCGGCGTACCGGGCCGCAACCGCTACATTGTTGAAAAGACAGAAACCCATTGCTTTGTGTGGCAGCGCGTGGTGACCGGGAGGCCGGACAAGGGCGAAGGCCCGCGTAACCGTTCCTTCCTGTACCGCATCCAGCGCATTCAACAGGCCGCCGGCCGCCGCAAGCGCCACCTGAAAACTGCGCGGGGAAACGACCGTATCCGGGTCGAGGCGCCCGCCGCCCGCCCGGCAGAAGGATGCCAACTGTTCAATGTAGGCGTGGGTATGGACCTGGGCCACCTCTTCGGCGGTGGCCGCCCGGGGACTTAGTTTCACCAGTCGTTGGGCTGCGCCCCCCGCCTCGAGAACGGCCAGCGTTTCGGTCAGCCTTTGCGCGTGCTCGACGTGCCCTCCGGTGTCGTGTTCAAGGTAAATCGGGTCGTACACCAGCCCCAGACTCTTGGAACTCATCATCTCGCCTCCAACCGCCGTTCAAGCATGTCCTTTTTTCATATTTTAGATCGGGTAGAGGTATTTCGGCGGCATACGAAAAATTCCGTGCAGGGTCGGCGGGATCTGTACCCTTATAACTGTCGAAGATATTATTGAGTTCCGGTTCAATCTTCCGGAATACTTTAAGCACCGCCGGATCAAAATGCCCTGGTTGAGTACGCCCGTCACCTTCAAAGATGATCCTCTTAGTTGTTTCACGGTCAAAAGGAGGTTTGTACGGCCTGGCGCTCCGCAACGCGTCATAGATGTCGGCGAGCATCACGATTCTCCCCGAAACCGGAATATCCTCGCCTTTTAAGCCCCGCGGATAACCGGTCCCGTCAAAACGCTCATGGTGGGTCAAAGCTATTTCCTCCGCGCAGCTAATCACGTTTGAACTACTCCCGCCAAGGATCCGGGCCCCGATTATCGTGTGTGCTTTGACCGTCTCGAATTCTTCGGTGGTAAGACGACCCGGTTTTAATAGCACGCTGTCGGGAATACCGACCTTGCCGATATCATGCATCGGACTTGCGTGGGTCAAGGCTTCCAACTGCTTGGCGGGGACACCCAGTTCCTCGGCGATCAACCTTGTATATCGGCCTATCCGGCCGATGTGCCGGGCAGTATCCCCGTCCCGATATTCGGCCACTACCGCCAAGCGGTACAGAATGTCGTGGTAGCTTCGCTTCAGTTCCTCGTGGGTCCGGAACACCTCCGCCGTTCGTTCCCGGACCAGTTTCTCAAGCATAATGCTCTGGTCCTGGAGGAAATCCTGGTACTCCTTTACCTTAATCAGGTTGTTCAACCGGGTGGTAAACTCCCCCTTATCGATCGGTTTGTCAAGAAATTCGCTGGCGCCGATCGCGAGACACTTAACCCGGGACTCGCGGTCGCCGAGGGCCGATACCATCAAAATCGGCACGTTGCCCCCTTCGGGGATTTCCCTGATGCGCCGGCACACCTCAATGCCGTCCATGTCCGGCATCATTACGTCAAGGACCACAATATCAGGTTTCAACCGCTGGAAGCACTCCAGCGCCTCCAACCCGTTCCTGGCCTGAACGGTGGTAACCCCTTCAGGGGACAGCAGCGCCTCGTATAACTTGAGTGCCCGCTCTTCATCGTCAACCAGGAGTACTAAAGGCTTCTTCGTCCTCACTTTCTTTCACTTCCTCCAAAAAGTACCGTACCATCCGGCGCAACTCCCTGACCCGAACCGGTTTTGGAAGATATCCCTCAATACCCGTGGCCAACACTTCCTCCCGGTCACCGGGCATCACCAGCGCGGTAACGGCGATAATCGGTATGTGCTTGGTTGGTCCGTAAGCCTTAAGAATTCGGGCGGCCGCACGGCCGTCAACCTCCGGGAGCTGAATGTCAAGAAATATGAGTTGTGTTTCCCCCGCCTCGGCCAATCTGATACCCTCCAGCGCCCCCGACGCTTCAACCACGTCGCAGCCCATCCGCTCCAGGATGACGCGGTACAGCTTCCGTGCCTTTTCATCATCATCTATAACCAACACCGTTTTGGACATGTTATGCCATCTTTCAGTGAATGTTGTGTTAATCCCGGCCTGTTCCCGAGGACGTCAAAGAAGGGAAATAAACTCTGAAACTGCTCCCCTCTCCGGGGTGACTCTCCACGCTTACGGCGCCGCCGTGCAACTCAACCAGCTTTTTTACCATGGTCAGACCGAGACCCGTGCCCGGATAGCGACGCGCAAGCGAACTGTCTAATTGTTCGAAGGGTCTGAACAGCCGCGGCATGTCTTCGGTACAAATGCCGATACCGGTGTCCCACACGGTTACGACCAGCATGTTGCCTTCGACATTAGCTTTAATTCCCACTTTGCCCCCGTCCGGCGTAAATTTAAAAGCGTTGGTCAGGAGGTTAAAAAGAATCTGCTTGAATTTTCTGCCGTCCAAAATCCATTCACCGACGCCCGTACTGTTTATCTCCACCGTAATACCGTGCTTGGCGGCCCGCTCCCTGAACAGGACCAGGACGCTGTAAATAAAGTCCCGTACCGCTACTTCCTCCAAAACAAGCTCTTCTTTTCCCGCCTCGATTTTGGCAAGGTCCAGCACATCGTTTATCAGTGACAGGAGCAGTTCGCCGCTTTCCATGATG
>JAGUUY010000009.1 GCA_020063185.1 Bacillota bacterium | reverse complement strand
CGGAGAGGCCGCCGACATAAGATGAGGCCATGGCCCCGCCCTTTTTAACCGCGTCGTTCAGCAGCGCCAGGGCCGCGGTTGTACCGGGGCCGCCGCAATGCTCTAACCCCATCGCTTCAAGGATTTCGGCGACGCTGTCGCCGACCGCCGGCGTAGGCGCAAGGGAGAGGTCAACAATACCGAAAGGCACCCCCAACCTTCGCGCCGCTTCCTGTCCGACGAGTTCGCCCATTCTGGTGATCTTAAAGGCCACTTTTTTAATCCTTTCTGCGAGCAGGCCCATATCAGCGTTCGGGGGCATACTTTCCACCGCGCGTTTCACGACACCGGGGCCGCTTACCCCGATGTTAACCGCGTATTCCGGTTCACCTGCGCCGTGGAAAGCCCCCGCCATAAAAGGATTGTCCTCCACGGCGTTGGCGAAAACCACCAGTTTGGCGCAGCCTATGCCGTCCCGGCCGGCCGTTTTGCGGGCGGTTTCCTTGATGATCCTGCCCATTAGGGCCACGGCGTCCATGTTGATGCCGGCCCTGGTGGTAGCGACGTTTACAGCGGCGCAAACCCGATTGGTAACCGCGAGGGCCTCGGGAATCGCTTCGATCAGCAGGCGGTCCCCGCGGGTGAAGCCCTTATGCACGAGGGCGGCGAAGCCGCCTATATAATTCACGCCCACCGCTGACGCTGCATCCTCCAGTACTCCGGCGAAACGGACGTAATTCTCAGTGTCCGCGCCCTCGGCCACGAGGGCGATAGGCGTCACGGAGATACGCTTGTTAACGATGGGAATGCCGTATTCCCGCTCGATCTCCGTTCCCACCGCCGTCAGGCGCGCCGCGCAACGGGTAATCTTAGCGTACATCTTGCGGCAGGACGCCTCCACGTCGCCGGCCGCGCAGTCTCTCAGGCTGACGCCCAGCGTGATGGTGCGTATGTCCAGGTTTTCTTCCTGAATCATCTTAATGGTCTCTAAAATCTCATGGGCGCCGAGCACCTCTAACCCCCCTGCACGCTGAATTCTATAATTTTCGTATTGGACGCAGTTATTTAAGATAATGGTCTTTATTCGATCCCAAAACTAACTTGTTTCCGTCTTGGAGGTCGGAGGCCCGGAGGTCGGCGGTCGGAAAAGAAAGCCGGAATTCGCAAGACGAATTCCTTCCAACCTCACACCTCTAATCTCTCGCTTCTCACCTCTAAAAAGGTGGGCTAAGCCCACCTTTTAATCTGCTATTCGTTGACTCCGCCCGTGCTGACCATGACTGACTGCCGTCATATCCGGTGCATGTACGTAAACACGTCTTCGTGCTGGGCGTCGATCTGTACCCCAAGATCCCGCCCTCTGGCGGCCAGGCGAAGCTTGAGCGTGCCCAAGTCGACCGCGCTGCGGCTGATATCGGCGATCATGATCATCACGAGGAACTCCTGGAGAATGGTCTGGCTGATGTCCAGGATATTCACGTTTTGCTCGGCCAGCACACCCGCAACACCGGCAATAATCCCGACACGATCGCGCCCCAGAACCGTAACAATAATCCTCCGTCCCCGGTCCACCTGAGCCACTTCCTTCAAGCGCGGGACCCCGCGGGTTTTCCGGCTGGATTTTTCTTAGTCTTGCCCAATTGTTTCAGGTCGTACCAGACCGGGCTGGCGTTGCAAATGGAGCTGTACGCGCCGGCAGTCACGCCGATGATAAGGGCCAGGGTGAAGTTTTTAATAGTGCTTCCACCCAGGAAGTATAGCGCCAACAGCACAAACAGGACCGTGAGGACGGTGTTGATCGAACGTGCCATAACCTGCCACAGGCTGAAGTTAATAACGTCCTCCAGGGGCGCGGTTACCTTCCGCAACCTGATGTTTTCCCGGATGCGATCGAAAATAATGATCGTGTCGTTGATCGAGTAACCCAATACAGTGAGGATCGCGGCCACAAAGGCGCTGTCGATTTCGATTTGAAAAATAGAGAATATGCCAAGGACCACAAGCCCGTCGTGGACCAGAGCGATTATCGCGGCGACACCCTGCTTAAACTCGAAGCGAACGGTAATGTAACCGAGCATCAAGGCGGAAGCGATGATTATCGCCCAGAAGGCTTTCCGGGTAAGTTCCTCGCTGATTACCGGGCCCACCGTTTCGTTGCGCAGCACCTCTACCTTGCCCAAACTTTCCCCCATTGCCGCCACCAGTCTTGTGCTTTCATACTCCTCAAGCGGCCTGGTGCGGATAATGACGGTCCGGTCCCCGCTTTTCTGGACGGCGCTTTTCTCAAGTTTAAAGTCCGCCAGTACCCGCCGTACCTCCTGGGTTT
>JAGUUY010000171.1 GCA_020063185.1 Bacillota bacterium | reverse complement strand
GGTTGCGGCGGTCGACTTCGGTAAGATGTACCCGGGCCGCGTCAGCGGCCGCCGACAAAAGAAGGCGGTATTTACAGCGGTTTTTGCGGACTGCAATGATAACTTCAAGAGCGGCGGGCTGGTAGACCCGCTCGATGCGCCCGCCCAGCAGGACGGCCTTAAGCTCACGGGTTACGCTGTAAAGCACCAGGCCGTCAAAGGGCAAGCTCTCGTCCTCCTTTTAATTTTATACTCGGATAGACCCATGGGTCCGTTAAATGTTCAGCGTTCAACGTAAGCTGATACTGTATGGATCCTTCAGGTCGGTTCACGGTTTACGGTTCACGGTTACGAAGCTGATGGCTGACGGCTGAATGCTGATAGCTTAAGTTTCGACCGTAGTATAACAGGAAGGGAAGACGGCCGTCAATGAATGGAAATAAGGGGCCGCTGGTCCGTCTCAGGCCCGGCCGGGTACTGAAAATAATAAGTTCCAGGCCGGGGTTGGTTGAAGCGGCGGTTCTGGTAGAGGGAAGTGAAGAAAAAGCGATTGCCTTTGATTCCTTCACCGGCGGTATAAAACCCGGCGACGAGGTCTGGCTGAACACCACGGCCGCGGCCCGGGGGCTTGGAAGCGGCGGGTACCACTTCGTGGTCGCGCATCTCAACCCGCGGGCAAGCCTTGACGCCCCCGACGAGGGGCACATTATGAAACTGCGTTACACGCCGGGGCAGCTCAAGGTAATGGCGGTCGAGGAACCGGGAAGCCCTTATCATACGGTCCTTCGCGAAGCGAAAAGCCTTGCCGGCGTACCCGTAGTGGCGCTGGAACTGCACAGCCAACTCGCGCCCGTGGCGGCGGCCGTATGGGCGCGGGGAGGGGGCAGGCTCAAATTAGTTTACATAATGACCGACGGCGGCGCCCTGCCGCTGTCTTTCTCACGTTCAGTGGCAAGGCTGAAGGAAAAAGGACTGCTGACCGCCACGGTTACCGTAGGACACGCTTTCGGCGGCGACTTCGAAGCGGTCAACGTATACAGCGGTCTGCTTGCCGCCAGGTACGCGGGCGGGGCGGACGTAATCGTGGTGGGAATGGGACCCGGGGTGGTGGGTACGGAAACGCGCTTCGGGACGACGGCCATCGAGCAGGGTGAAGTGGTCAACGCCGCGCACGTCCTGGGAGGAGAGGCGGTAGCCGCACTTCGCATCGGTTTCAACGATTTGCGTCACCGGCACGTTGGGGTAAGCCATCACACCATTACCGCTTTGGGGCTGGTGGCGCTGGCCCCGTGCACCATCCCGGTACCCTTGATGTCCGCCGAGAAGGAGGGACTCGTCCGCGGGCAGCTTGAAGCGGCGGGAATCATCGGGCGGCACCGGGTCGTAACGGTTGACGCCCGCGCTTCCATGGACGCGCTTGATGAACTGGATCTTGAGACCACTACCATGGGGCGCGGACGTGAAGCCGAGCCCGAGTTTTTCCTTGCGGCCGGAGCGGCCGGACTGTTGGCGGCGGAGTTGGCAGTTCAAAGTTCAGGCTAATACGGATGGACCTTTAGGGTCTGTTCACAGTTCAAAGTTCTAGGTTCTACGTTCGAGCTTAGGGGCGTAAATTTTGGGTCTGTTTAAAGTTCATGATTGCCACCCAGGCTAAACCGCCTAACAGCATTTAACAGCCGAAACCTACCTTGCTTTCATCATCTATCCCCCTTCGCTTTCTTTCTTACTTCCAACATCTCACTACTCACTTATCAATGACCGGCCTCCCACGGAATCGCTGATTGGGGACAATCAGTAGCGGCCATTCTTGACCCTTAGACCTATTTTAGAGGGGTGCCCCATGCCGCCTTAGGCGGCACTACGTCGATTCATCGTCGCCACCGCGAATGATATTGCTTGTTCTTCAGTCTCTTATAAACGCTGAACGGCCCCCAAAGGTCCGTCAGGATAAGGTTGAACATTATTTTCGGAGGAATCTGCGCCGCGGAACTGTGCTTTTAAGCCATCTTTTCAAAAATGCGGTGTTACCTATCCAGCGGACTCCGCACGCCCAGGATGTTTCTTGAGGCCACGTGGGTATAAATCATCGTCGTCTGAAGATTCTTGTGCCCCAGCAGTTCCTGGACCGTCCGGATATCGTAGCCGTTTTCCAGCAGGTGCGTCGCAAAACTGTGCCTCAAGGTATGTACCGAGGCATGTTTCGCGGTTCCCGCTTTTTCTATCGCCGATTTGAAAGCCTTCTGGAGCGAGGCGGGGTGAATGTGATGCCGCCGCACGGTGAGGGTGCGCGGGTCAACGGAGAGCGACTTCGAAGGAAACAGCCAGAACCAGCCCCACTCCTTGCCGGCGTTGGGGTATTCCTTTTCCAGTGCGCCCGGCAGGTAAACGCCGTTTAAATTTTGTGCCCGGTCCCGGTCGTAAAGCGACCGTACTTCCGCGATATGGCGGATGAGATCGTCCTTCAGCCTCTCCGGCAGCACCGTCCGGCGGTCCCTGTCGCCCTTGCCCGACCGAACGATAACCGCCCCTTGCTCCAGGTCAATATCCTTGATGCGGAGATTAAGGCACTCCTGAAGCCGCAGGCCGCAGCCGTACGTAAGCATCGCCATCAGGCGCTGCACGCCTGCCATCCGGTCGAAGATCCTCTCCACTTCTCTTGCCGTCAGCACCACGGGGAGCCGCCTTCTTTGGCGTGCCCGCACCGCGCTGATTACATTCTCGACGTCCTTCTCCAGAACATGCCGGAAGAAGAACACGACGGCGTTCAGCGCCTGGTTCTGCGTGGAGGGAGAAACTCTCCTTTCAACGGCCAGATGACTCAGAAAATCCTGCAGGTCCCTGCCCTCCAAGCGGGAGGGCGATTTATCGCCCACGAACGACCGGAAACCGCGCAGCCAGGTGAGATATGTTTTTTCCGTATTATAAGAACGCTGGCGCAGCCCGAGCGCCTTGCGCATTCTCTCCTCGGCGGCCTTCCATTCTTCCGGGGCATTCCCGGCCGGGGAAGCTGCTTTCAGTTCGCGGGAGAGGAAGTAGTCATAAAGCCGCAGCGCCGCATCGGCCTGCCT
>JAGUUY010000163.1 GCA_020063185.1 Bacillota bacterium | reverse complement strand
GCAATCGTTACCGATGACATAAATCCCAAGAGTGGTGCATTCCCGGGCCGGGCATCCCTTTTGCCGAATGTGTGCTTGGTACTCTTCCCGGAAATAGCGGATGGTGGAAAGCACCGGGTTAGGAGCACTCTGCCCCAACCCGCAGAGGGAGGTTTTTTTGATTTTCCACCCCAGTTCTTCCAACCGGTCGATGTCGCCCTCCATGCCTTCGCCCCCGACAATGCGGTTCAGTATTTGGAGCATTTCAAAAGTACCGATGCGGCACGGGGGACACTTACCGCAGGACTCGCGCTGTGTAAAAGACAGGAAAAAGCGTGCGAACTCCACCATACAGGTCCTGTCATCGACGACCACCATTCCGCCCGATCCCATCATCGATCCCAAGGAGGTCAGCGATTCGAAATCCACCGCGGCGTCAAGGTGCGACTCGGGTATACAGCCACCTGAGGGTCCGCCGGTTTGCACCGCCTTGAAATTGCCGTCCCCAAGAACCCCGCCGCCCACGTCGTACACAACCTTACGAAGGGTCATTCCCATCGGCACCTCGATCAGTCCCGTATTGCTGGTCTTGCCGGTAATACAGAAAGCTTTTGTGCCCTTTGACGTTTCGGTGCCGTATTGGGCGTACCAGTCCCCCCCGTTCTGAATGATCGTCGGTATGTTCGTAAACGTCTCAACGTTATTAAGACAAGTCGGCATTCCCCAAAGCCCCTGTTCGACGGAACGCGGGGGCGTCTGACGGGGAGCGGGCCGTTTGCCCTCAATGGCGATCATCAACGTGGTTGATTCGCCGCAAATAAAAGCCCCCGCCCCCTTTTTCACATGGACGTCGAAGCCGAACCGGGTTCCGAGTATTCTCTCCCCTAAAAGACCGCGCTCCCGCGCCTGTTCAATCGCGAGGATCAAGCGGTTTACGGCCAGCGGATACTCGGCCCGTACGTATATGTATCCTTCGTCGGAACCCACGGCGTAGGCGCAAATCAGCATTCCTTCCAGTACCGCGTGGGGGTTCCCTTCCATCATCGACCGGTCCATAAAGGCGCCGGGGTCTCCCTCGTCGCCGTTGCAGATTACGTATTTTTTGGCGCCCGGTGACCGGCGTGCCGATTCCCACTTCCTCCCGGCCGGAAAGCCGGCACCTCCCCGCCCCCTCAGTCCCGACTTTTTGACTTCCTCAATTACGGCTTCCGGACTCATTTCAGTTAGCGCCTTTGACAGCGCGAGGTAGCCGCCCACCGCAATGTAGTCCTCAATATCAGTTGGGTCGATTTGCCCCAGATCCTTCATAGCGATGCGTGTCTGGTGCGCATAGAAGGGCAGGTCCATTTTGCGGCGGCAGACGGCTCCCGTGTCCGGGTCGGTCCAAAAGTGCTGCACCAGTTCACCGCCCCGCTTCACTGCTATATCCACAATCTTCGGTACGTCGACGGCCGTAACTCTGGTCAGAAAATGCTCGTACGGGTCGATAGACACTATCGGCCCCCCCTGGCAGAACCCCTGACAGCCGACCGGCATTACCTTAGCCTCAACGCCTTGGCGTTTAGTTTCCGCCTTAAAACCATTGTAGATATCTTCCGCGCCGCCACCTACACAGCCGGTACCCATGCAGACTTTGACTTTATTCTTAATCCGGGCCCGCTTCGCGGCAAGTTTCTTCACCAAAGCCGCCAATGCTTGCGGGCTTTTTATGCTAGCCAACATTCTCACTCCTCTTCAAAAAGGATAAAAGCTTACTTGAATCGAGGACCCGCTGCGTTTTATCGTTGACCACTACCACCGGCGCCAGTGCACAGCAGCCTACACAGCTAACCGTCTCAAGCGTATACTTTAAGTCGGGAGACGTCTCACCGTCTTTCAACCCTAGTCCGTCTTCGAAACCCGTAAGGATTCTGGCCGCGCCCCGTACGTAGCAGGCCGTGCCCGTGCAGACCCGGACAATGTTCTTGCCACGCGGGGTGAAGTAGAAGCGGGCGTAGAAGGAAGCAACTCCGTAAATCTCCGCCAGAGATACCCCCAGTTCGGTCGAAATCACCCTTAGAGCATCCTCCGGCAGGTAACCGAATTCGTCCTGGATATCCTCAAAGACCTGGACCAAGACCCCGTCTTGGTTCTTGTACCCGCCCACTATCTCCCGGACCCGTTCCGCTATGTTGTTCATTATGTGGCCGCTCTCCCTTTATCCAATGATTCTTTTATCTGCGCAACCCGGGCCAGAAAACCGGGGCCCGGGTCGCCTTCCCCTTTGTAAGAGGCGTGGTCGAAAGACAACAACCCTAACACTCTACCTGGAAACGCCGTTTCGATTGCCACGGCGTCTTCCACTGATGCGATTTTGTTTCCGACTACCGCCACCCGCGGGACGTCAATATCCTGGGCCAGTTTTTCCACAAGCTGCCCGGTGTGCACGCTCCGCGGGTTAGGTTCCACCACCACCAGTAAAATGTCGACCCCGCGCGCCGTCCCGCGCGAAAGGTGTTCAATACCGGCCGGCATATCCATTACCACCACTTCGTCCTGTTCCAAAAGCAGGGCGGTAAGTACGGCGTTCAGGAACGCGT
Organism: Bacillota bacterium; assembly: GCA_020063185.1. GTDB lineage: Bacteria > Bacillota > Desulfotomaculia > Desulfotomaculales > Ammonificaceae > SURF-55. The sequence goes on along the minus strand of JAGUUY010000163.1, from coordinate 2,097 downwards.
TTTCCCGGCAGTAGCAGTTGCCGCCCGCTTTCTTGATTCCCCCCATCCGGATGAACAGGATATTGCCGATATGAGTGCAGAAGTCTGAAAGAATTTCAGCCAGCCGTGGGTTTAAACTAAAAAATCCCCCTTCTCCCCCCATCACGTCCTGGATGCGCTCCTTAAGCTCAACCACCGGACGGATTGCGGACGATTCCTCAGGTGAAATACCCAGCGCCGGCGCCAGCGACGCATCAGGGTCGGCATCCACGGCGTAAACACGCCTGTGGGTCACAGCGTAAGCGCGAATAAGCGCTGCTGCCAATGTGGTCTTGCCTGCGCCGCCTTTCCCGGAAACGGCGATTCTAATTCCTCTCAACTTCAACCTACCCGTCCGTTTTGAATACTGCGCGCTCTAATCCCTTCTTTAACTCTAGAGTGAACTAAAATCGCCGTTGTTAGCCAATATTAAGTTACAGGTCCGGGCGGTGTAAACAACTTCTTACCAAACGGCCATATTTAACCTTCGGAGGGTACAAAAAGGAAAATGACCGGTAAAATTTTGGCGGACCAAACTTTTTCACCGGCAAGCGGAGGTAGGGCAAGGAGATATCAACGGTTGGCGACCTTCCTTAAGGGAAGCTTTAAAAACGGTGCCTACAATTAGGGAGTGTGAAGACGGAGGTTCGAGGTGAAACTTTTTAGGAAGTCGCAAAACATAAAGAAGACCAAGGCCGCTCTCGCGAACGGCCGTTTTTTAGTACTTTGGGCTCCGTCTTGCTATTCCTTCGTTTCGACCTTCGGAGCTTCACCCACCGGTCCGGTGTTCCCCGGTTCCGGCCTTTTTCCCAGCAGATGTTCCTCGATAACCGCCAGACGCCGCAGCAATTCGTTTAAATCCTTCTTGGTAACCAGACCCCATTTGTCACGCAACCCTTCTATCTCTTCCCCGACCGTTTTCCGAATGCTTTCACGCTCCCTCTGGCCCCGCTCCAAAAGCTCACCTACAAAGGTGCGGGCTTCGTCTGTGGTTACGTGCCCCTTGTCGGCAAGTTCCTTCACCAACTGTTCGGCCTTCTCCTTGGTCAGTGAAAGCGCCCCGATCCCTACCAGGACTACCTTTCTCAAGATTTCAATCACTGCCGTCCCCCCTTCCTACGCGTTTCACTTCAAGTATACCACAGCGCAGGGACCTTTTTGCACGGACCGGCCACACAAGAAACTTCAATATTGCGGTCAAAATTAATGTATAAATGCGCCGTTGCCCGGTGATAATTAGAATAGCTCCGCTAAAAAACTCTATCTCTCCCCATCCAGCGGTATCCGCTGGACTTTTTTTTAAAAAATATACTTTTGCTTTCCGCCCTTCCTTTTTTAAATAGAAAAACAGCGCAGCCCAGAAACAACCAATACTCAAATGACCGCAGTACCTGGAGGCGGCGGCTTTTTTACCTTGACGCGCTGTCGTCCGTTGGCTATAATATAGTGTACGGCCAAATCCCGGGATGTGGCGCAGCTTGGTGAGCGCGCGTGCCTTGGGAGCACGAGGTCGGGGGTTCAAATCCCCCCATCCCGACCAGATCGGTCGTCAGTAGTCAGATGTCAGTCGTCAGATAAATCAAGATAATATCCAGACTTCAATACTCGACATCCGATACTTGATAAAAAAGGAAAGCGCCGCAGGCGGTTTCGTACAAAGTTCCGACGTCTGACGTCCGACTTCCAACATCTAAAACGGAGGGGTACCCGAGTGGCCAAAGGGGGCAGACTGTAAATCTGCTGGCGACGCCTTCGCTGGTTCGAATCCAGCCCCCTCCACCATAAACAGTCGTCAGCGGTCAGCTGTCAGTCGTCAGAAAAAGTAGGAATTTGCTGTGCAAATTTCCCGAAAAAGAACTGACGTCCATGCTTGATTTGGAAATAAAGTAAATTGCTTCTGGCAATTTCCCATGAGGTCTGACTTCCGACGTCTGATGACCGACTTCCGAAATGAGGGCCATTAGCTCAATTGGTAGAGCAGGCGACTCTTAATCGTCTGGTTGGGGGTTCGAGTCCCTCATGGCCCACCATTCAAAGATTGAAAACGGCAAGGGTTATTAATCCTTGCCGTTTTGTTTT
>JAGUUY010000104.1 GCA_020063185.1 Bacillota bacterium | reverse complement strand
TCCGTATACGCTCCGGCCCGTCCGTCTGCGCCTTCCTTATATTGCTCGCTTCTCACCGCGTTTCGCTTAGGTTACACTACTGCATTTAAGTAACACGCTTACGGGTCCCTATTTTCATCCCCGGTGGCAACATTATCGTCACAAATTAGAACTCTTAAACTGTTTAACTCAGAACTTTTAAAACAGCGGGTCCATCGTCAGCGCGGGATGCCCCTTTTCCTCGAGGAAGGGCAATATCTCTTCCGCCGTCACCCCGATTGTTTCATCCGCTATCTTGTCCACAAAGTCGCTTCCCAGGCCGAACCATTCCGCCTGTTCTTCGAGGATCCAGCGCATTTGTTCCTTGAATTCTTTCGGCATCCAGACGACCCTCCCGATGCCGCCGTCGCCGACCACAAATTTCTTCGACGCAAGGTAGGCCTTGCCGATCCCCATGAAACCCGGCGTCTGTACCCCGCCGCCGATGGTCCCGGCAAGGGTCGAGAAGGACATTCCGGAAGGGGTCATTCCGGCATGCTCGCGGTTTACGATCATAAACCCGTTGCACTCCGGGAGCATGACCATAATCGCCTCGAAGCAGCCGCAGGACGTGAGCGGCGACTCCATAATCGTGTAAAAGTTTACCTGTTCTATTGTACCCCGCGAATTCTGCGAAATATAGTCATTACATGATTTCCACTGACCCTTTGCAAGATCGACTACGTCTTTTTTCGGGATGGGCTGGTTGCAACCATGCGGGTTGATTTCGAAAGCGGCCTTGGCGTCAAGCCAGCTTACCGAACCGCACAACCCAACGCGCTCGGGCAGAACCACACACACGTGTGTCGGCGCGAAAGATTGGCATAAAGTGCAGGAATAGAACGTGTCGACAGTGTCGTCGTTCAGCGCCTTGAGCCGAGCATCCCGCCGGGCGTATATTTGCCGGGAATTCTCCCGCATCTCGATTACCTTTGCTTCGTCGGTGTAAATGGTAACCTGGACTCGGTCGACAATGTTTGCGAACTCGGACTTTATCTTGGCGTACAGGATGTCGCCGAAGTGGCGCATCCGAAAACCCTGTTTAAAGGCCGCCTTTGAGATGCGCACCCAGGAAAGGTCACGCTGTCCCATGTGCCAGATCCCCTGGGCATAATTGATAAAATAGTGGACCCGCCGCTCAATGACCGGTTCGAAGTCTTCCTGCATCTTCCGGCCGTAAACGTCCACCACCATACCGAGCGGAAGCCTGCCGCCTTCCGGTATCGTGTCCACATCAGGCCCGACAAGCTCAACCCGGCCGTCCTCAACCGCATCCGCTTCCCGCATCCGCACCAGCTCGAAGGCCGGCGTTTTCTGACCGCCGAACTCCACCTGCATGTCGCCCTTGCGCACGGTCTCCCCTTCAAAGGCCGGACCGAAGGACACCGGAATCGGGACCTTGGTCACCGTTATCTTCAGGCCGCGCACTTCAATCGCCCTGTTTACGATCTTGTCGTGCGGCACCCTTGAAACAACGTGTTCGTATGTACACACGCCTGTCGGGAGGATTTCAGGGATATCTGTGTCGGCGATGGTCGGGAACCCGAAATTGATCGCCCCCGCAGCCTGTGCGTACTTCTCGTCGTCGACTTCCCCCAGGGCAAGGACGAAAGCGAAAATCCGGTTCTTATTATAGAGCAGGAGCCGCCGGAAATCCCCCGGCTTCACGCCGCCGAAAGACATGGCGGCGCGCGCGGCGAACCCCAGGGAAAAGACGGTGGCGGTAATGTCCTTCCCGAAAGATACCAGTCTGGTTTCCCAGCCGAGTTCAACGCCCTCTTCGGCCAACTGCTCCGCAATGTTCCGTCCGTCGCTTGCCGCCGACATGAACACGTACAGGTTTTTCTCCTGGAGTTCACGGGCGATTTTAACCGCGATTTCGTTCGTCGGCGCCGCCCCCACGATGGCCGCAAAACCCGGCGCCGTCCCGTCCACAAACTCGATGCCCCGCTTGCGCATGATCACGTCGTCCGCCGCACCAAGCCACAGGTTGCCGTTCGTCGGGGAAGAAGTCATGGTATACGGCGGTTTCTCCACGTATTTAGTGGCTTCGATTACCTCATCGGCAAAAAGCGTCGCCATTCCCGCGTCCAACGCCGGGCCAAGGTAAGGAAGCCATACCTTCTCGGTCGGTACCGGCGACAGAAGGCTTTTGGCCTTATCCAGTACCGGTTTCAGGTCCCCCAGCTTCTCGACAACCATGCCAGTGATGCCGTGTATAACGGGGAGATAGTAACCGGTGTTGGGGAAGGCTACCGGTGCATCGCTTCCATGCGCCGCGACCGCTTCTTTGAATGCTTCCTCGGCCCGCGCCATAATTTTATGGGCGCCTCTTATGGCGGCCGAAGCAATAATCTTAGACAATTTCGAGCTTCCTCCTCATTTCCATGTCGTAAAGCACCCGTTCCTTCGCCGATTCAATCCCCAGATTCTTACGTTTGGCGTCAATGTGCGAGATAATCTCCTGCGCCATGGTCATCGGGTCCGGCTCGTAGAACCAGTTAGCGCCGACATGTTCCTTCATCCCGCCGAATACGTAATCCGAAAGTACGGAACTTCCCGCGGTTGGGAAAGCGACCCCGAACCCGACGGTTACACCGCTGGTGACAAAGTACTGCCCGATGGCGACCGCCTTTTCGCTCATCCATTCCGGGGCACATCCGCAAACCGGAACTTCCGAGACGTCCTCTCCCAAACCGCCTTCTTTGACTACCGCCGAAGCGGCCACGAGCAGGCGGCTGTTGTCGACACACGAACCGCAGTGCAGTACCGGCGGCATCCCCACGGCCTCGCAAACCTCTTTCAATCCCGAGCCGGCCATATTGGCCGCTTCGGGCGTCAAGAGGCCTTCCTTGGCACAGTTGATGGCCGCACAGCCTGTCACCAGGACGAGCACGTTATTGGCGATTAGTTCGCGTACCACCGTCGCGTGAAGGTCGCCGAAGCGCACCCGGGGGTTTGAACAGCCGACCACGGCGGCTACCCCGCGAATGCGCCCGTTGATTATGTTGTCATTAAGCGGCCGGTAAGAAGACCGAAAACGGCCGCCCAGCATGTAATTGATCGTTTCATGGCTGAAGCCGGCAACTAGGTCCATTTCGTCGGTCGGGATTTCCACCACGCGCCGTTTCGGAAAATTGGCGATGGCCCGCCGAATTATTTCCCGTGCCGTTTCCATCCCGCTATCGTGATGAAACTCCATGTGAATCGCTCCAGGAATTGCGGCCCTGGAGGAAGTGGTAAAAAGATCGGTATGATAGCAGCGGGCGACCACACCAAGCCCCTGCATTACGCACTGTATGTCGACTACCATCGCTTCCACCGCCCCGGTGGCTATAGCCAACTCCTGTTGCAGCACGCTGCCGGCCACAGGGACCCCTTTACGCATCAAAATCTCGTTCGCGGAACAGCAGATACCCGCCAGGTTGATGCCCTTCGCGCCTACAGCCCGCGCCTGGTTGAGTAACTCTTCGTCCCTGGCCGCCGCCACGATCAGTTCGGGGAGGAGCGGTTCGTGGCCGTGGATGATGATATTCACCTGGTCGGACTTGAGCACCCCCAGATTAACCTTGGCCCTAATGGGCACCGGTGTACCGAAAAGGATGTCCTGGAGCTCAGTGGCGATCATTGAGCCGCCCCAGCCGTCCGCCATGGCGGTGCGCATACCGTGCCTGAGCAAATGTTTGTACTCCTGATCCGCTCCGACTGAAGTCCGGTGCATCATCTCCACGATTTCGCGGTCAATACCCCGCGGCACTACGTCCAGGCGCTGCCAGACCTCCCGGCGCTTTACCGGCGCGCGTTGGATGAAGCTGAGTTCGCCGGTTTGCTGCCCGAATTCGGCCAATAATTTCAGCCCGACCTCTTCCGCAAGCTTTTCTTTCTTTTTGCTCTTCGGGTCTATTCCCAAATCCTCGGCCACAGCGTGGAGCTTTTCTTCGTCCCGGATTTCAAACCCGGGCGCCTCGCCGCGCGCCGCCGCAAGAAAAGTGAACACAACTTCCCGCGCGTGGTCCGAGTGGGCAGACGCTCCGGCAGCAATCATCCGTCCGAAGTTGCGCGCTACGATGGTCTCAACCGTTGCGCCGCAAATGCCCGTGTT
>JAGUUY010000084.1 GCA_020063185.1 Bacillota bacterium | reverse complement strand
GTTAGAGGTGAGACTTTTTGTAGGAATTCGCCAGGCGAATTCCACCCGCTGATTCTAACTTCCGACATCTCACATCTCACTTCTCAAATGGCCTCCGGGGCACTTACTTATTTACACCTGCCGAAAGCCGCTAGGTGGTTTTTTCTACCGAATTTATTTGTTTTGCAACACTCTTCTCGGACCTGGGACTTTCGACTTTTGACTCGGGACTTGTTTTCACAGTATTATGTTTTCTCCTGAGGCTGCCGTTAACTGATTCTTTGCTGGCAGGATTTCCTTTCTGTATGTCGAAAAAAGAATCATGAGCAATAACAAGCCGGATAAGGTCTTAGCGATCGACATCGGCACGCGGACGGTAATAGGCGTCGTAGCAGCCGGTGGAGAGGGCCGCCTTGAAATTATCGCCCAGGAGATGGTCGAGCACCAGGGGCGGGCCATGTACGACGGTCAGATCCACGATATCCCCCGTGTAGCCCGGGCCGTGGCCCAGGTCAAACATGCGCTGGAGGAACGGACGGGGGGAAGGTTTGCGGAGGCCGCTATCGCCGCCGCCGGCCGGGCACTCAAGACCAGGCGCTGTGAGGCGGCCATGGAAGTAAACCCGCTGCGGGAGATTACCGAGGATGCGGTACGCGCACTGGAGTTTGAGGCGCTGCGGCATGCCCGGGAGGAGATAAAGCAGCAGGACCAGGGCGCCGGTGACTTTTACTGCGTCGGACACGGGGTGATCGGCTACAGACTTGACGGGCTGGAGCTGACCAGCCTGATAGGCCACCGCGGCAGAGTCATCGCCACGGAGGCGATAGCTACTTTTCTGCCGGCATCAGTAGTCAACAGTCTTTTCAGCGTTTTGCGCCGGGTGGGTCTCGAACCCTCCTACATCACACTCGAGCCTATAGCCGCGCTTGAGGTAACCATCCCTGAGGAGATGAGGCTGTTAAACCTCGTCCTGGTAGATGTAGGGGCAGGCACCTCCGATATCGCCATTACCAGGGACGGTACAATAGTTGGTTACGGTATGGTTCCGGTTGCCGGTGACGAAATAACCGAAGCTGTGGCGGAGACCTGCGTTGTTGACTTTCGCACCGCGGAAGACATAAAGCGGTCAATGAGCGCCTCGGAGAGCCTTACCTTTAGAGACGTCCTGCAAAGTTCGGTAACCATCCCGTGTAGAGAAGTGCTGGAGGCGATCGGGCCGGCGGTCGACCACCTGGCCTCGGCAGTTTCGGAAGCGGTCCTGGCGCTCAACGGCGGGCAGACCCCTAAATCAGTTATATGTATCGGCGGCGGCGCACAGACTCCCACCTTCCTCTCAAAACTCGCTCACAGCCTAGGTTTGCCTGAGAACCGGGTCGGGATGCGGAAGCGGTCTCAACTCTCCGGCATTATTGCTCCGGAGGAGGATGTGCTTAACGGCCCTGAGGGTATTACAGTCGCTGGAATCGCTCAAGCGGCGTTGAAACGAAAAGGCTTGAACCTGATCGGGGTGCAGGTTAACGGGCGGGACTACCGTATTTTTAACCCGGGCGACCTGCGCGTGGTAGACTGCCTTGCGCTACTGGACCACGATCCGCGCACCCTGTTCGGAACAGACGGTAAAGACTTGCGGTTTTATGTAAACGGGCAGGAAACAGTAGTTTACGGGGAATTAGCCCGCCCCGCGGTCATACTGGTTAACGGCGGGGAGGCCCATCTGCAGGCGCCGGTGGAAGACGGGTGCCGGATTGAAGTCATCCCTGCGGTAAACGGCCGGGACGCGGTTGCAAAGGCCGGCGACTACTTTGCCGGCGCCATACCCCTGCAAGTATATGTAGGCGGCCGGGAGATATCCCTGCCGCCGGTGTGTCTTCTGAACGATGCCCCGGTTGATTTCGAGACCCAGATCCGAGAGGGAGACAGGTTGAGAATTGAAGCGCGGTACACGGTGGGGCAGGTGCTGGCCCTCAGCGGTCTGGATCCCGGTAACGTTGATGTTTCCATCGGCGGCGTTAAGGTAGACCCGGATTACATACTTAAACCGGGCGATACGCTTGTGCCGGCGGATAAGCGCCAACCCGCCCAGGCCGCGGACGACAGCCGAAACGGCGGGACCGGCGGACCGGAAGCCGGGATAAACCCTAACGGCTTACGTGTTACGGTCAACGGGCAGGAAATAATCATGACGGGACTGGACAATCCCCTGTTTCTTGATGTTTTGCGTTACGTTGACCTGAGTCTGGATCAGCCGCAGGGAAGGATCAAGGTGCTGTTAAACGACCGGCCCGCGCGTTACACCGAGAAAATAAAAGACGGCGACGTTGTGGTCATTGAATGGGAATAACTGAGCGCAACAGTTGCGGGTAGCCGACTGAGGACTTCCCGCAGGGGAGGAGAAGGAGATTTGGAGATAGGCCTTGTCGGATTGCCGCAGGTGGGTAAGACCACCGTTTTTAATTTACTGACCGGAACGGCGGTTCCAACCGGCGTTACCGGAGATACCAGGGTTCATAAGGGAACGGCGCCTGTTCCTGACAGGCGTCTTGATTTCCTTGCAGCCGTCTACCTGCCGAAAAAGGTTACCAGCGCACGGGTAAACTTCAAAGACATACCGGGGTTGGATCCCCGGCGGGGCGACCGAGCGGCCAACGTCCGCTTCCTCGCCGAGGTAAGAGGCGCCGATGCGCTGTGTTATGTGGTACGGGCGTTTGCCGGCGCCGAAACACCCGCCTATTTCGATGCGGTTGCGCCTTATAAAGAACTGCTTGAGGTCCGCGCGGAACTGCTGCTGGCGGACATAATGCTGGTAGAAAAACGGCTGGAGCACATCCGCACCGGCAGTAAAATCTCAAAGGAAGCAGGGGCGGAAATTGCTTTCCTGAAACGCTGCCTAGAAGCCCTCAACGAAGAACAGCCGGTAAGGGAAACGGCCAAGACCGCGGAAGAAAAAAGTCTGTTCAGCAGCTATGGTTTTCTTACAGATAAGCCTGTCGTTCTGGCAATTAATCTGGACGAGCAAAGCTTAAGAACCGGCGACTACCCCCAACGGGATTTAATCCTGAATTATGCGTCCGGAAAGGGCATGCCCGTGGTCGAAATGGCGGCGCTGATCGAGGCGGAAATAGCGGCCCTGCCGTCTGAAGAACGGGCCGAGTTCTTGAGGGATCTAGGGATCGAGGAACCGGGAATTACCCGTCTGGCGGCGGCGGCACAACGCTCCCTCGGGCTGATAACGTTTTATACCGTGGTGGGTGACGAGGTCAGGGGGTGGGCGATAAGGGCCGGGACCAATGCAAAAAAGGCCGCCGGTAAGGTTCACTCCGACATGGAGCGGGGTTTCATCCGGGCGGAAGTGTTTCGTTGCGACGATTTATTGCGGCTCGGCACCCCCGCCAAAGTCCGGGAGGCGGGGCTGTTCCGGCTTGAAGGCAGGGACTATCTCGTCCAGGAAGGAGACGTGATTCAGTTCCGGTTCAAGGTCTAAGAGGCCGCTGCAAAACTGCGTCTCACATCTCACTTCTCAAATGGCCTCCGGGACCCTTTCTAGGATTGACCACCGAAAGCC
>JAGUUY010000026.1 GCA_020063185.1 Bacillota bacterium | reverse complement strand
TCCAGGAACAAGAGTTGGTAAACACCCAGCCTCAAAATGTTGCGCACCCACGGGCTTTGCCTTGCGATGGGTTTAGTCATGAATCCGTCGAGAATCCAGTCGAGCGTGTTCAAACGCCTGAGCGTGCCGTAGCATAACTCCGTTAACAAACCGCGGTCCGGTCCTTGGGGCCGGTACCGCTCCATAATCGTCCCCAGCGAGATATTAGCGTAAGCGCCGTTGACATCTACGTCATGAAGCACTCTTAACGCAAGTTCCCGCGCCGAATGTTTGGCCGGTTTATCCCTCGGGTTGTCGCCGCCGGCAGTCTGCTTATCAATGTCCATTATCTGCACGGGTTCGGATAATCCTATATTTCATGCGCACCCAGAACCGTCCCCTCAGGCAAGCGATGCCCCCTCAAGTACTCCCGAGCCGGCAGCCGGACGCCGCCGGCGATCTGCAGTTCTTCAATTCTTAAAATACCCCCACCCGTCCTGACGTCAACCCCTTCAGCCCCACATGTCAGGACCTCCCCTGGCACACCGGGTACATCGCCTGGTTTTACGCTTGCGCGCCATATTTTCAGCAGTTTACCCTGTGCGCTTGTCCTCGCTCCCGGCCACGGGTCCAGGGCCCGCACCTGGTTTCTGATCGCCGCCGCCGTACGCTGCCAGTCAATCGTTTCGTCTTCCGCTGTCAGTTGCGGCGCCAAGGTAGCTTGAGCATGGTCCTGGGGCTGTCGCCCCAGTGTACCTTTACTCAGGAAAAGCAAAGTCTCCACGATAAGTTCAGCCCCCAGTAAGGCGAGTCTTGCGTAAAGGGAGCCGAAGTTTTCTTCCGCACCTACCGAGGTTCTCTTCTGGAGGAGGATATCACCGGTATCCATGCCTTTATCCATTAATATTGTCGTAACGCCGGTCTCTTCTTCCCCGTCCATTAAGGCCCGTTGTATCGGCGCCGCGCCGCGGAATTTTGGGAGCAGCGACGCGTGGAGATTAATGCATCCATATTTGGGCAAGCTCAAGATATCCCCGGGGAGGATTCTGCCGTACGCGGCGACAACAATCGCTTCCGGCGCCAAGGAACGCAGCAGCGCCAGAAATGCGGGGTCTCTTAAATTAGGGGGTTGCGCCACCGCTATCCCGTGAAGCAGGGCCGCGTCCTTTACCGGCGGTGAGGCGAGCAGCCGCCGCCGGTCCCTGGGTCTGTCAGGCTGCGTTACCGCAAGCGCCACGCCGTGCCCGCTTGCGATCAACGCTTCGAGCGTGGGTACCGCGAATTGCGGCGTACCCATGAAAACAACGCGCAACAATCATCCCTCGATTCGGGCAATTTTCAGCGCCTTGTCTACGAATAAGATGCCGTCCAGGTGGTCGATTTCGTGCTGCAAAACGCGTGCAAAAAGTTCCGCTGCTTCGATCACAATGGTCTTCCCGTCCCGGTTTTGGGCACGGACCTTTATTTCGGCGGCCCTTATTACTTCTCCCCAGATGCCGGGAATGCTAAGGCACCCTTCCCGGTCCATCTGGTTTCCCCTGGCTTCGATGATTTCCGGGTTAATAAGCTGGTACAGGCCCTCTCCGGCATCGACCACGATAACGCGTTTGGACAATCCCACTTGTGGTGCGGCCAGTCCGACGCCGTTGGCGGCATACATCGTTTCCGCCATATCATCCAGAAGTTGCTGCAGGGCATCCGTAATTTTAGTGATTTTTTTAGCCTTTTCCCGGAGCACCGGGTCACCAATTTCCACGACTTTAAAAACAGCCATCCATAACCTCTCCCTGAAAGGACCGCAAGACTCTTCTCAAGAGGCAGCCCTTTTCGACGTGTTCCAAAAACGCAACATACACATGTCACAGTAAATCCTGAGGGTCCACGTCAATCGCTACCTTAACATCGGTTTGACGGAATGTTAAACGGTTGACAGCGTCACGGCAAGCATCCCTAAGGGCAGGTCCGTGTTTTCCTTTCAAAATAATATGCCACCGGTACCTGCCCTTTAATTTACCGAAGGGACACGGCGCCGGTCCGAGCACCTCTACGTTTCCCCCCGCGGTATTATTTATTTCTACAGACAGAGCTCTAGCCCTGTTTGAAACGCTTTCTTCATTTTTACTGGAAAGGATTATCCTGAGCAGCAACTTATAGGGGGGGTAGCCGAAACGCTTTCGGAACGCCAATTCCCGACCGGCGAACAACGAGAAATTCTGCCGCGCGCTCAACTGCACGGCATAGTGCTCAGGGCAATGAGATTGTAGAATCACCTCTCCCGGCACAGAACCCCTTCCCGCACGGCCGGCAACCTGGCAAAGCAACTGGAAGGTTCTCTCCGCCGCCCGAAAATCCGGCAGCAGCAGGGTGCTGTCGGCATTGACCACGCCGACCAGCGTAACTCCGGGTATATCCAAACCTTTGGCCACCATTTGCGTGCCGATCAACACGTCCACATCGCCCGCCATGAAGGCGTCCAGGATTTTGGCGTGGCTGCCCCGCCGCATGGTAGTCTCGGCGTCCATTCTCATTATGCGCGCGTCCGGGAAAAGGTTTCTGGCCTCTTCTTCGACGCGTTGGGTTCCCGCACCGTGGCTTTGGACAGGGTGCCCGCATTTTGTACAGTACGGCCGGTATGGAGTCTTAAAGTGGCAATAATGACAAAGCAGGACATCCGGTTGATGGAAGGTCAAAGCGATATCGCAGTTTGGACAACGCTTAACGTCGCCGCACGCGTGGCAGAGGGTGAAAGAAGCGAAGCCCCGGCGGTTGAGAAAGAGCAAGACCTGTTCTTTTCGCCGCAGTTTTTGGGCTATTCTATCTACGAGCGCATTGCTTAAAACGCCGGATGTGCCAGACCTGAATTCTTCACGCAGGTCGACCACCTCAACTGTAGGCGCCGGTCGGCCGTCGATCCTCTCCGTGAGTTGAAGGTACACGCATTTTCCGGTTAGATGCCGGGCGAAAGACTCCAATGACGGAGTGGCGCTTCCCAGTACCACCACCGCACCCTCGTGGGCGGCGCGGGCGAGTGCCACATCCCGCGCGTGGTAACGTGGTACATGTTCTTGTTTATAAGCCGGCTCATGTTCCTCGTCCACCACAATCAAGCCCAAGTTAGACGTAGGCGCAAAAACGGCGGAACGCGGTCCAAGTATTATGTCTGCCTCACCCATACGTACGCGCCGCCACTCATCGTTCCGGACACCTTGGGACAGCGCGCTGTGGGTTACAGCAATCCGGCTGCCGAACCGGCTTTTAAATTGGAGGACCATTTGGTGGGCTAGCGCGATCTCGGGAACGAGAACAATTACCTGACGGCCCATTTGGAGGGCGACTTTTGCCGCGTTTTGATAAACTTCTGTTTTTCCGCCGGCGGTGACGCCGTGTAAGAGGAAAACTTGTTTTTTTTCGTTCATCAGGGCCTCGCTGATCGCCGAGGCCGCCGCTTTTTGCTCTCGATTTAATACCGGGGGTTTTTCAATGACGGCGTCTTCCGCATTGAAGGCGCGCCGTTGCTCGCCGGTAGTCTCAAAGACGAGACCTTTTTCGATAAGCGCCCGGACGGCCTTTCTGTCTACGACTGCTTCACGCAACAGCGCCGGCAGCGCGATTCCGGGTTGTGTCATAATAACCATTAAGGCCCGTTGTTGAGCAGGTGCTTTAAAAACGTTTGCGGTAGAGGAGATCCCTGCTTTGGCTTCCGTGGGCCAAAAACACCGTTGCGGAATTCTACCCTTTTTACCGGCCGGACCGTAAATGGCGCATAACGCCGCGCGCGTTCCGCACAAGTACTTTACCGCCATCCAGGCGGCCAGTTTAATGAGTGCCGGTGTAACCGGCGGATCCGGGTCGATTACCGCTATGATCTCCCTAAGCGGATACGCTGTCTGGTCAGCTTCGCCGATGTCGATTACGAAGCCGGTGATTTTTTGACGCCCGAAAGGAACGGTGACACGCACCCCGGGCGCTGTTTTCGCTCGCAGTTCGTCGGGAACCAGGTAAGTAAAAACGCCGTTTCCGCCGGAAAGAGGCCGGTTAACAAGCACCTGCGCGACTGTAAATTCGCTCATGGACCGCTCCCGTTAGCCGAAAAGCTCAGATAGTAACCACAGAGACACAGAGCACACGGAGGGAAAAGACGGAATATTTTATCTATTTAGGCATGGATTTCGGATCTGAATTCAGAAGTGTCTGACCCTAAACAAATACTTGTAATTTAATCTTGATATTTATATTCTCTTTAAACTCTGTATCCCTGTGGTGAACTATTAATTTTGGTTCCGGCTTGTCCGGGTTCGGTTGTTAAACGGTGCGTCCTATACCCGTCTCATATCCAGCACCATATCCATCAAACGCTGCGCTACCTCATATTTATCCATGCGGGGCAATTCCAGGAATCTGCCGTCCCGAAACAATACTTTTACGATATTGGTGTCGGCTTCGAAACCGGCGCCTTCTTGTGCGATGAGGTTTGCTACCACCATGTCGAGGTTTTTGGCTTCCAGTTTCCGGCGGGCGTGCTCTAAAATGTTGTCGTCTTCCGCCGCGAAACCGACGAGTAGTTGGTGTCGCTTAAGCCTACCCAACTCCTCCAGTATGTCGGGATTTTTTATAAATTCCAGAACTATTTCTTCTGATCCTTTTTTGACTTTGTTCGGGGACGGAAACTTCGCCCGGTAATCGCTTACTGCCGCGCACATTATCACTACGTCAGCGGCTTCGAAATACTCCAGGGCAGCATCGCGCATCTCCAGCGCGGTTCTGACGCCGACGCAAGACACGCCTGGGGGCTTATCGAGTGACGTCGGCCCATTGATTAAAACGACCTGGGCGCCCCGATCCCGGGCCGCCCTGGCAAGAGCGTAGCCCATTTTACCTGAACTCCGGTTGCTGACATAACGTACCGGGTCCAGAGGCTCCCTGGTCGGTCCGGCGGTAACCAGGAATTTTAAGCCCTTCAGGTCTTTGGGGACGAGCGCCCCCCGAATCACCTCCAAAACGGCTCCCGGTGACGGCAGTCGTCCCTGCCCGACTTCTCCGCACGCCAAACGGCCGCTTTCCGGGGGAATAATCACGTAGCCGTATTCTTGAAGGCGGGCGAGGTTTTGTTGAACGGCGGCGTTGTCGAACATCCGGCTGTTCATGGATGGACTGATAACGACTGGTCCTTTAAACCCCAGGACAGTGGTGGTAAGCAAATCCGTCGCCAGACCGGCGGCCGTATGACCGATGAAATTAGCCGTGGCCGGGTAGACGACCAAGAGGTCGTTCTCTTTGGCAGCAGTTATATGCGGCAAAGGGTCATGGCCCTCAAACAATCCAGTATAAACCTCATTGCCTGACAAGGCCTTAAAAGTGAGCGGCCGTATAAATTGACACGCCGCTTCCGTCAAAACAACGGTTACCGTTGCGCCGCTTGCGCACAACAGCGAAACAAGCTCAGCTGCTTTGTATGCTGCTATGCCTCCTGTAACGCCGACAAGGATACGCTTTTTGACAAGCACTGCATTCACCCGTTCTTAATTTCCTTACCCCATGCCGGTATTCATTTACCCGCGCTTCGGCCTGGTGGTAGGTGCGATATCTTTCGCGTCGCTATCTCCTCCAGGGCTTTGGAAACAGGCTTAACAGTATCTTCCAGTAGCCCGGCGATGGCTTTATCCGTCAATACGCGAGCGTACTTTGCGGCTACAATAGCCAGTACGTAGCGATTACTTGATACTTTAAGCAGGTCGTCAAGCGGTGGTTTATTCATGGGCATAATCCTTATAATTGCCCCCCTGCCGTACGTGCTCTTTAGAATTCAGGTAATAGGCCAAGCTAACTGCCGGTACTGTGGCCGGCATTTTTCAGCAATTCTTATGGCGCTGATTTTAGCTATGGCTTCCGCTAGAGTGTCGTTTACGATAACATAATCGTATCTTTTATAGTAGGGCAGTTCAGACGCCGCCCAGCGGAGGCGTGTATCTATGGACTTGCTGGTGTCGGTTCCTCTGCGTCTTAGACGAACAGCAAGCTCTTCAAGGGTTGGCGGCAAAATGAACAATAAAACGCTCTCAGGGCGGTTCTCACGTACCTTTAGGCCTCCCTGGACGTCGATTTCCAGAAGAACGTCGCTACCGCTGCTAAGGGCTTTGTTAACCGCTTCTTTCGGCGTCCCGTAATAGTAATCATAAACCTGGGCCCATTCGAGCAGTTCTCCCCGCGCAATCAGTTCACGAAAATACGTCTCAGAAACAAAACAGTAATCATTCCCCTCTGTCTCCCCCTCGCGTGGCGGGCGGGTCGTAACGGAGACCGAGAGGCAGATTGTCGGATCCAGCTTTCTTAGTTCGCGGCAGATGGTTCCCTTCCCGACCCCTGACGGCCCGGAAATCACAAGAAGAAGAGCCGCATTCACGCTCAGCTAGACTCCCCCGTCCCCTTCGCCTTTTGGTGTCAGCCTGTGCGCGACAGTTTCGGGTTGAACGGCGGACAGGATAACGTGGTCGGAGTCTGTTATAATGACCGCGCGTGTGCGCCTTCCATAAGTGGCGTCGATCAGCATCCCCCTGTCGCGCGCCTCAGTAATGATTCTCTTTATGGGCGCCGACTCGGGACTTACAATAGCGATGATCCGGTTTGCGGAGACAATGTTCCCAAAACCGATATTAATCAGCCTGATGTCCAAAAGAATACCCCCTTGGTTTATTCGAGATTCTGAACCTGCTCTCTTAACTTTTCAATTTCAACCTTGGCATCGACTACGAGTCTGCTGATGTTTAAATTCTGGGCTTTGGCGCCGATAGTGTTTATTTCACGGAATATCTCCTGCAATAAAAAATCCAGACGCCGGCCCGCCGGTTCCTGATGTTTAAACACTTCTTCGGCACGGTCGAGATGGCTGTTGATGCGCACCAGTTCTTCGGTAATGTCGGCCCTTTCCGCCAGTAGCGCCACCTCGCTCGTAAGGCGCAGGGGTTCGATAATATCTGAAAACTCTTTTAAACGTTCTGTGACTTTTTCCCTATAGAAGGTCACAACACGAGGTGCTTCGACGGCTATGAATTTAGAAATTTCCTTCAACCGCTGAACCCGCTCGCAGATGTCTTTAGCGAGATTGATTCCTTCGTCTTCTCGGGCTTTCAGGAACTCCGTTAAGGCAGCTTTTGCAGCAGCTTCAATAAATGGTCCCATTTCTGAGACCTCGCCCTGAATTTCGGACAAAGCGAGAACACCGTTCTGCATAACAACGTTATCCAAAGAAATGGGCGCAACAATGCCCAGATGACCGCGCAATTCTTCCAGAGCCTTATAATATGCCATTCCTAGTTCCTTGTCAACTTTTACCGTAAAATTTTTATTTCCCGAATCTTCAACCGAGAGATAGACTTCGACGCGACCTCTGGTGCTTGATGCCTGCACCAGCCGCCTCAACGTGTCTTCATAACAGTTAAAGGAGCGTGGAACCCGGATCACCACGTCCGAAAAACGATGGTTCACGCCTTTAACTTCAACAACAACCTTTCCCGTAGAGGTGACCGTTTCTCCGTAACCATAGCCGGTCATACTTCGCAAATGAATATCACCACCTTATTTTTCACCTCGTTCTAATTTTTTCTGCTTAGAATTAAAAATCCCTTCAAATTTTAATTAAAAAGGGGCTCTAAGTCATTATGCGCCGGTATATCCCTACCTGACATAACCGGACTTCAAAGAGCGCTTAATTTCAATAATGGCACTGTCTTGAGGTACGATAAAGGCTTTGTTTCAGGGGAACAAGTCCCCCGGCTTTTTTAATTGCACCTATTGGCATAAAAATGGTATTACTGTTTCCTTGAAAGCTTATGGCAGCCATTTTACCCATCTCTTTAACAATAGCGATAGAAGCGTACCATGGATATTATTATCGAATTATAGCGAATATTCCGTTTTTGACCCGAACTGACAAGGGCGGGTAAAATGTACCCTACCAGGTCGGTTCACGCTACAAAAAATAAGGGGAGGTCATATTATGGTAAGAATACCCAGATGTTTACCTGCTCTATTTGTGCTAGTGTTTGTCGTTGCAGCCGTTACAACACTGGTGACCGCCCAGGCCGCCGCCGCTACTGGAGACTGCTCTTGGAGCCAAATTGTGACTGTGAACTCGGGTGGTTGCAAGGATACTGCACCGGCGGGAGTTAACACAGCGGTACAAGGCACTACTGTCGGGAGTGCTGGAACTGGAACGGGATTAAAACTTTACTTTACCAGTTCTTCAGATTATTATAATAAACTTGCGCAGTATCGTTATTATTATACCACCAGACAGACACCTGCGCCGGCACCAACCCCGACACCGCCGCCGGCACCGACACCAACGCCGGCACCACCGCCGGCACCACCGGCGCCCGCTCCGACACCAACG
>JAGUUY010000134.1 GCA_020063185.1 Bacillota bacterium | reverse complement strand
GTGGTTTTACCGACTCCTCCCTTGCCAGATGTAATAACGATGACCTCTCCCATCATTTGTCCTCCCCCACCTAATTTTTACCCGTAGGAAAACAGTTCAAAAACCTCGCCTGACTGTAACGAGGTCTGCCATTTTATTGACAATTCGAAAGGGAAATCGCTGACCGCCAAAGGAGTTGCTCCATTCGTAAGCTTAGTCGCTGTTCTCAATAAGAGCGCCTGCTAACTTTCGCGTGACTTTCGCACCGCCGGCCTGCCGATCGCCTGTCGTCGAATACGCTTCAATCGTAACCAGACCGTCTTTAATCCGCGCGACTTCGGGTTGCCCGGTTGAAATCATTCCCTCCGGAGGTCTTGCAATGTGATCGGCGATCCTGAGCTGAGTCGGTTCAAACCGAAAAGCCACCACCATTGCCTTTTCGCTGCCGCCCGCACCGGCATGCACAGTACCCCTGAGCGACCCCACCACAATAACATCGCCTGTAGCCGTAACCTGGGCCCCCGGATTCACGTCGCCCAGAATAACAACGTTCCCGGCATAAAAAACACTTTGCCCCGACCTTAACGTCCGCTCCACTAAAACCGTTTGGTCATCCTCCGGTTTAATAACCCGGGAGCCAACCTTAATCCGCCCGGGTTCCGACGTCATACGAATCCCTCCTCTTTGCTCAACTATTCGCCGCGCTCAAACCAAATCCTGCTAAACGCGCCTAAAAAATCCGGCGATTTAAAAGCTTTTTTTCCAATATTGTGACAAAAACCTTTGATTTTGGCCACTATATGCATGACTCCCGAAAGAATCAGGCAATGGCGCCAATAAGCTCGCCCTGGTGGTAGAGAGAAAGGTCTGTGGGATGCAAAGATAAAGAATTGAGGCGAGAAAATTTACTGAATTTAGGCTATTGAGTACCCATATTCCAATCACCCTCGGCGGAAACGGCAAGGTTCGCCGGTAATATCGTCCTTAACTAACGGGCGCCGTATGTCATCAATCTCCCGCACCCACTTTTTGGATTTCGTCCTGCATCCGGAGGGGAAAACCGAAGTATGCCGCCAGAACGTCACGCGCCACCGGCGCCGCCACCGAACCGCCGTGGCCGGAATTCTCTACTACGACCGCGATCGCCACCTCCGGCTTATCCGCCGGCGCGTAAGCGACAAACAGCGCGTGGGTGCCCTGGCCGGGGTTTTCCGCGGAGCCCGTTTTTGCCGCCACCGGTACCGGCAAATCGTAAAAAGCCCCGTAGGCGGTACCGCCCGGCTTGGTCACCAGGGACATTCCCTCTTGCATAACCTTTATGTTCTCCGGCTTTATTTTCGCCTGCCTGATCAGTTGCGGGTTAAACTCCGCTACCGTCTCGCCCTTCGGCCCGACAATTTTTTTGACGAGATAAGGCCGGTATTCGGCGCCGTCACCGGCGATAATAGCGGCGTAGTTGACCAGTTGCAATGACGTATAAAGATTGTAACCCTGGCCTGTGGCGGTGTTTAAAGTGTCGTAGGAACGCCATTTCAGGTCCCAGGCGTAACGGTCGTACTCCGCCTGAACCCGTGCCTTTTGTGCATCCCTCTGTTTTTCAAGTTTCCGCTTTTCTTCGGCGTTCTTTGCCTGCGCCAGGAGGTCCCTGTACTCTTTTTCCACCGCCTCGAACTGCGGCCCGAAAACCGAGTCGAGGTAAGCTTTCACCGTCTTGTATTTGTAGTCCGGTGTGGGGACGACCCCGGCCGCTTCACCCGGTAAACCAAGCTCCGTTTTCCTTCCCAGCCCGAATTCTTCCGAGACCCGGGCCATTTCATCTATGCCCGCCATGTTGCCGATGGTCCAGAAATACACGTTACACGAAACCTTAATGGCTTTCAACAGGTCAACGCGCCCGTGACCGCCGGCGAGCCAGTCATTCCAGGTCCTCCCCAGAACGAACACACCGGGGTCGTTAATGGCATATTTCGGGGTTATCTTGCCTGCCTCCAGCGCGGCCATCGCCGTTATCATCTTATAGGTTGAACCCGGCGGGTAAGCCCTCAAGGCCCGGTTAAGAAAAGGCTTATCCGGCGCCCCGAAAACCGTTTGCACCTCTTGCGGGGTTAGGTCCCTGGTGAAAACGGCGGGGTCGTAAACCGGAAAGCTGGCCATGGCGAGAATTTCT
>JAGUUY010000132.1 GCA_020063185.1 Bacillota bacterium | reverse complement strand
CCAAAAGGAAAACATGATCAGCGCTGTCAGCAAAAAGCTCATTTATTACTCCCCACTCCGACTATTTCTGGTAATGAAAACACCCGGCCATAACTATCATTTTATCAAATCACGGAAGAAAAAAAATTTATAAATTATGGTAGCACAAACTGAGGAAAAGTTGTCCTTACATGATATTACATTGTTTCTCAGAATTAGAGCATATGCAATATATTTCTTGTCATTACTATGGGATAAGTATAACAATCACAAATATCTGCAGAGAATTTTACTTTGGCAAATTACCAATGTCAACAAAAAAAATCAAACCTATTTTTTTTCTTGAATGTAGCAGGCAGGGCCGGCCCTGGGACGGCGGCCCTGCCACTTTACAAGCTCTTACAGGGTACGGGCGGTTCTCGTTAATCCTGACCCTCACTGATGATCAAGGAACTTATCTCGTTGAAAACCTCGGTTATCCGGATAAGCCCCACAACCGCCCCCTTGTTCATGACCGGTAAAGTCCCGACGTTGTGGTCCACCATGATATGTACCGCCTTGGTCAGCGGGTCGTCCGCTTCGACGGTCATAAGTTCGAGTGAGCGCATGAGCTCACGCACTTTCTTTTTTGCCTGTTCCCGGCACCTGTCGGGTAAGAAACCCTGCCAGAAGATAGGGAGGCTCCAGTTTTCAATAACCAGAAAATTCGGGTTCAGGGCTGTAAGCAGATTTCTGGAACTCACCATCCCGACCGGCTGCCGCCGGTCGTCCACAACGAGAATACACTGGTGGCCGGAAGGGGCGCTTTGACGCAAAACATTGACCGCGTCCTGTACCGTATCGTCAAGGGCCACCATGGGGCATTCCGCCAGTGGAAGCATAAGGTCCCTTACCTTTTTTTCGGGCGGCATCAGGGGCCTCCATCCATCTTGACCTCTCTGTACCCCTTAACCAGTTCCGCGTTCACTTCCAGCACCTCGTGCATGAATTCCCGCAGGCTGTCGGGTACAGGGGCCAACTGTCGCATTTCAGATTCCGTGGTGATGGTGGCTCCAGGCGGCACGTACCGGTCTTTCGGGATATCCACACCCAGGACCATTGCCCCGTGGCCGATAAAGCACCCGTCCCCGATATTCGTTTTCAAAAGGACGGCCCTGAAGCCGATAAAGGTCCCCGGACCAATGGTGCAGGGGCCGTGAACAATAGCGCCGTGTGCGATGCTGCACCGTGACCCTACTTCCACGTTCGAATCCTTAAGGGCGTGGATAATAACGCCGTCTTGAATATTTGTCTCGGGACCGATAACAATCGGGTTCCCTTCATCGCCCCTCAATACCGCTCCCGGGCAAACGATAACCCGGGGTCCGAGGGTAACCGGCCCGATGACCACAGCCGTAGGGTCAACGCAGGCATCGGGCGCCACGCCGGGCAACACCGGTTTTTGGTTCCAGGAAGTCGGCGGGTTATATCTGAGCAAGTCTCATCCCTCCCCGGTAACTGTGTTGGCGATTTCCATAAAGAGCTCATTAATTCTCACCATGCCCACGACAGCTCCTCTTTCGACCACAGGCAACAACCCGACATCGTTACGGATCATCAGATGCACAGCCTCCATCAACGGGGCGCCGGCCTCAACGGTGATAAGCCTGAGCGGCTTCATTATTTCTTTCACTTTCTTCCTGGCCTCCTGGTGGATGCGCTGCGTGAAAAAGCCTTCCCAGGAGATGGCGGCTGCGCCTTCCTGCCAGGGGAGGGTTTGACCGGGAATTTTGCCGGGGTCGATGAGCCTGGGTTCGATAGCTTTAATAAGACCCCGGTAGGTAAGGAGACCAACGGGCCTTTGTTCTTTGTCGAGCACCAGTACGGAGCGGTGGCCGACGAATTCCCCCGATTCCAGTTTGTGAAGTGATTTGCCCAAAGCCGCAACGGCTTCTTTAACCGTTGCTTCTTCCCCTACCACGGCGCATTCCGTTACCGGAATCATCACATCCCGCACTTTTTTCTCTGTGGGCATTTTCTTCCCTCCTCAGACTAGGATAAAAGGGAGAAGGCGTACCTCCCCCCTTTTTCGTTATTTAACAAGTGCAGGGATACCGAGGAGCGGCCACACGGTAACGGCGAAGAGCGCCGTCATCAGTATCACGATGATGCTTGGTATAATACCGGCAACGAAGAATTCCGCCGTGGAAAACTGCTTCGACTGGTAGGCGATGGCGTTCGGCGCCGCGCCGACAAGGAGCAGGAACGGCAGACCGGCCATGGCCAGCGAAACCCAAAGGACGAGTTGCGGGTTGACATGCAGGTAGTCCGCGATGACGAGGGCGACCGGCAGTACACAGGCGATCGCCGCCACATTCATGATAAAGTTGGTCATTAACAAAACCAACAACGCTATCGCGAGGACGAAAAAGATCCAGTGGGCGTCCTGGAACATCGCCAGCCACTTTACCGCCATCCACTGGGCGGCCCCGGTTTTCCACAGACAGAAGCCGATGCTCATCGCCCCGCTGAACAGCAGCACAATGTTCCAGGGGATCCGTTTCTCAAGGTCTTCCACGGTAAATATCCGGGTTAAAAAGAACAGTATGCCCGCCAGAAGCAGCGGCACCGACCTGTTGAGTTCCTGGAGCGCGGGAATAAAATTCTGAATCGCCAGCACTGTGATCACCGATGCCACGACAAGGATGACGAAGATTTCCTGTTTGGTGATCGGACCCAGCTTCGCATACATCTCATTGACCTTTT
>JAGUUY010000128.1 GCA_020063185.1 Bacillota bacterium | reverse complement strand
GGCGATCGCCGCCGCCACGGCCGCCGCAGCGTGATCTCCCACGGCCGCCGCCACGTCCGCCGCCGCGTGATTCGCGACGGTGACCTGGCTTGTCGGCCTTATAATGTAGGCGCTGATCACCGCGTCAATCGCGGGCGCGCCGGACGGCAGGTTTATGTTTGCGCCCGCCAGTACGGCGCCGGGCACAAACTTGATTTCGTGTGTCGCTGGCATTTTACGCTATCCCTCCTTCTTTATCTTTAGCTAAGTTAGCTAAATTAGCTTAAGTCAGCTCGATCAGAACGCCGTTCGCCACGACGGCGATCTGGTTCGCGGCGATGGACGTGCCGTCGTCGACCACTCTGACGACCGCTTTTTCGTTCGAAATCACGATGGGGTCGTCAAGCAGCGGTACGGTGATGTATTCCGTCACCGGACCGACGAACGCCGCGGCGTTGCCGAAATGCAGTGGGTTCAAGCCCTGTGTGGTCCGCCACCGCGAGTACGGCCGCTCGTCCCCGCCGATATCCACCCAGGTCTGCAGCAAGTTGGCAGGGGCGCGCACGCCCAGGCCCTTGATGAGCGCGATCTTCTTGAGCGTATCAAAGCTGAATAACAGATCCTCTTCGCGCGACCCGACGTTTGCGATATCGAAACGCAGCTCGTACGGGATGTTGGCGGTGGTGGCGTTCGCGTTGAGCGCGAGCCGGAGGAAATGGTGGATGTTCGGCACCGACTGGTCCAGCCCGCCCGGCAGTTGCGTCCAGGTGTCGTAAAGCGGCTGCAGCGCCGCCTTGTTGACGAGATCGGAAACACGGCCCGTGACGGGATCGAAAATAACGTCCGACCCGCCGATGATCGGCGCCACGTCGGGCAGCTCCACCGCGCGGTACCGGTAACCCCACAGCCGGATCCGGTAGTCGGCGGTGATGGCGCCGCCGGCGTACGCCTCAACGGTAACGGCGTCGCGATACTTGGGGCAGGTGGCCTGCAGCGCCCCCTGCAGCCCGGGCGCGGAGTTCCATACCGGCTTGCCGAAAGCCAGGAACCGGCCCGCCCGCATGTTGATCCGCGGTGCGGTGACCAGGTAAGTGTCCGTACCGGGGATCAGGTTGTACTGTTCGAGCTTGCCGTCCAGGTTCAGTTGGATCCGGCGCAGGTCCTCAACCGCGCCGGCGCCGGTGACCGGCGGTACAACCTCGACGTAAACGATTTCCGCGACTTCGTTGCTGGGGAGCTCGCCGTTACCGGACGCCGCGGTGGGTCTCCACCACGTGCCGGCCGCCTGTGCGCCTGTGTGCCGGAAGTCGCCTAGAATTTGCATTTCCCTTCTTGCTTTGCTCATTTTCTTTTAACCTCCACACGGTTTGGTTTGCTGGCGAAGGTTGCCAGGGTTCGGTGGGCGCAGCCCATCCTACGACTTTCAAATTTCCAGGACGCTTACGCCCTGGCCTCGCGGCCCGGACGGAACGCTGACGCTAGCCGGCGCGGGCGGCGGCGCTTCGTAGCGCGCGGGCGGCTGATACGGGTAACTGACCGGGTAGCTGGTGGGCTCCGGGACCTCCGGGGCCGGCGCGAGCAGCGCCTCGGCGAGCCGGTACGTGGCGCCCGCAACAGCGCCGTCCATGATCTCGGCGTTAGCGCCCATCATCTTCTCGGCGAAGAGCAGGTCCGTCAGGATCACCGCGGCGCTCACCAGCTCGCTGTTGGTGACCGGCCTTTGGTCGACCGTCCGGGTCCAAAACGGGTTCTGCCGGTCCGCGTAGTTGTTTACCAGCGCGATGCCGCCGCCGCCCAGGATCTTCTTATTGAACCTCATGCGCGGCAAGTTGGATCACCTCCTTTTCAGCTTGCAGGATGGACCTTCGGGGTCCGTTCTACGTTCAAGGTTTAAGGCAGAAATTTTCAGCCTTCATCCCTTATCCGTCATCCTTTATCTAAATGTCCAAAGCGCTAACGCCCGGCGGCGCTTTCCGCGCGACCGCGGCGGCCGCGGGCTGCGCTTGGTATGCGCTTCCGCACCCCGCGCAGC
>JAGUUY010000095.1 GCA_020063185.1 Bacillota bacterium | reverse complement strand
CTCGTAATGCGCAGGCCGTCGGTTCAAATCCGAC
This sequence comes from Bacillota bacterium, assembly GCA_020063185.1. Classification (GTDB taxonomy): domain Bacteria; phylum Bacillota; class Desulfotomaculia; order Desulfotomaculales; family Ammonificaceae; genus SURF-55. The sequence continues at coordinate 6,027 of JAGUUY010000095.1, read as the reverse complement.
CACCAGCTCCAGGAAAGACAGTAACGGCAAGGGTTTCCGCAATCGAGGCCTTCGCCGTTTAGTTCTTTAATGAACCAAATTGAGAAAAATTTGAGAAAATGCTTTCGGATTAGAGTTTGCCGGCCAGAACTTCACCGATTTTTCCGGCCGCTTCTTTTTGGGCATCTGGACTCAAATGGGCGTATATATCGGCAGTGATTCCTATACCGGAGTGCCCCAGCCTGGCGCTGATGGTCTTAAGATTCTCATTCATGTTCACCAAGAAACTGGCGTGGCTATGGCGCAGGGTATGGAAAGAAATATCAAGGTCGGCCTTCTTTGCAATGGTTTTGAAGTAAGAGCCGAAAGACTCATTCATCATCGGGCTCCCGTCTTGCAGACAGCATACAAGGCCGTTTTTTTTGAATATCCCGCTAAACTTTTTTAACAGCGGTGTAGCCTAGCTCCTATTTGGGTTAATTCTTCCGGAGTTAACTTTTGGTCTGATTCGTCAGATTCATTTTCGTCGCAGGTATTCACCGATTGATAGATGATTTTAAACATCTCGCCAACCGTTTCGGCCAACTTTTTGTTGTACTCTTCCAGCGAATATTTATGCGAAATTTTCAGTCTGTTTTGCTGTAATGTTACAATTAACATTTGCGTAGCGATTTTAAACTTGTCCAAAAAAATCACCCCCATTCTTTTGGGTTCACGGACACCGCCTTATCTCTTTTTGGGGAAGGGCTCCCTTCGCCTGTAGCTGTATCGATTCCCCTTTCTGGAAAAGGCAAGCAAACAGCGAAGCTCCGGTTATTCTTCACCAAAAGAAAAGCTCATATCTTCCTTCTCTCCGGGCATAATTTAAAACAGATCACCCCCTTTCGGTCGCTATTAAGTTTCCAAAAAGTTTTTCCATCGGTTTTTTCAAGACGTGTGCTATTCGAAAGGCGCTTACGATGGAGGGATTCTTGCCGCCATTTTTGATGTTGACGTATAGGAGCGACAACCCCGTAAGCCGGGCCAGTTCTTCCTGGGTGAAACCCAACTGCCTGCGGACGCTGTTCAATTCAGGTTGCATTAATAACACTCCAATTTAAAAAGTGCCATATAGAAACATATTATGTGCCATATAAACACTTGTCAATACTGAGTTTACAAAATACGTTTCTATAAGAAACATATTTAATGAGGTATAAATGGAGAATATAGGGGAAACGTTGAAGAAATTGCGCAAAGACAGGAAGCTGACGCAAGGAGAATTGGCGAAGTTAATCAACGTGGAAAGATCGACTTTAGCCAATTGGGAGCGCGGCGCTAAACAGCCCAGTCTGAACATACTTGTACAATATGCACGGCTTTTTGGAGTCTCTCTAGATGAGCTGGCGGGTTTGGGATGCCCACCGAAGGTTCAGGTAAAAATAATATACGATCACATGCTTTCCGACCCGCTTGTAAATCTTCTGGCTGAGCGCACGAATATACCGGCAAGGGTTCTAGCCGCTTTTATTGCCGCAATGAGAGAAATCACTACTTAAAATAACCGAGCATCTATTTTGCCAGCCTTGCAACCTGCTCACTACCCTCTTCTTTACAACTTGTTCCATTACGGTTCTCCGGATAATCGCTGTAGAAATTAACCGGTTCATCGGAAGTACATTTTTGCACATCGGGAATGGAGTTTTGTGGAGCAACTTCAAGGTTTAACGCTCCGGTTTGGGTTTAACGACTTCGCCGCTCTTTCATGTACTTCCGGAGTATTCGCGTTTTCGTTCCGGGTCTTTGAAGGCCACCTCTACAATCGCCTACAAGGTACTTCTAATTTCGCGGATGGTTTGGATACCCCTTATTTGCGGGGGTTTTGTTTTTTAAGATCAGGATGCGGCGGCCGGTTCTCCAGGGTTTCGAGGGAGTTCCACATGACGTTTGCGGCGTCACCGACAGAGAATGAAAATGGTCTTGTTACGGTTAGACCGTATCGGTGTCCATGTACCGCGCATTTTAACTTCGACCTGACCTTAAAGGCGGTCCTTTTGAGCCTGACTTCGCACTATTTTAAAAGCGCAGGAAAACGGGGCCGGCCGGCGAAATGATGAATTACTTGGGGGGAATAAGAATTGTCCGACGGCGACAGAACAAGCTGTATACGGTGCGGAGAATGCTGTGTAAAAGGCGGACCGACGCTGCACCACGAGGACAAGGCGATTCTTTTGGCGGGACACATAACATATGCCCACCTGGTGACCGTCAGGAAGGGTGAGTTGGCGTATGACCCCGCCGCCGGCGGGTTAAGACCGGTGGAACGGGAATTGGTCAAAGTGCGCGGAAAAGGAAACGTCTGGTCCTGCTGCTTTTTGGATGAACAAAACTCTTCGTGCGGCATTTATGAGCACCGCTTGCTGGAGTGCCGCCTGCTTAAGTGCTGGGACCCGGCGGAACTCTTGTCCGTTGTGGGCAAAGACACCATCGTCCGTACGGACATTATTAATCGGGAAGATCCTATTGTTGAGTTTATCGAAATGCACGAGCGGCAGTGCTCCTACCACGTCGTAGAAGGCCCGAGCGCGGAACCCGCGGAAACAACGGCCTCGGCAACGCTGGCGAAACGTATACGCAGAGACCTGGCGATACGTTTGTACGCCGTGTCTGAACTGGGACTTAAGCGGGAGCACGAGTTGTTCATTTTCGGCCGGCCCTTATTTAGGGTCCTGGAAACCCGGGGAGTATCCGTCCGCCTGCCCGCCGACGACCTCACGGCTGCCTACCTGGACAGCAAGCTCTTTTGATTACGTTGTAAATAGGCCTTCTTTATTCGATTTACCACAACTTCGCCCGTGGGTAGTATAGTACTGCGCAAAGCAGCCGATGTTATTTCTAGAAGAGCGTTGTATCTTTCTGCCTCTCACCTCCAATTTAGCCGGGTGCAGTTGCAACGGTCTCCCAGAGGTGGGTTCTATGTCCGATAACAAGCGCCGGGATATCGCGCATCGGCTGGCTCCGCTGATGCACGAACGTTACGAGGCCGCAGCCGAACACTACGGGTGGGAAACCCAGGCCACGACGAAGGTTTCTTTCGACGCCCTGCCGGAGGCGAATAAACAGACAATGTTGGCTACGGCGGGTGCGGTGGTGGATTATTTCGGGCCGCTTATCGAGGCGGCGGAATGCGCCAAAGGGTTTTTACATGTTGCCGCCCTCGCTCCATCAGAACCCTTCAAGCCGGCAGGGGAGTATATCTACCATGCGGTCAAACTGGACGAGGCCTTACGAAGTTTGTTGGACGGTGATAGGCAGCGCCGGAATTAGTGCAGGCTCTTGGTAACTGGGGAGGGAAATGCCGCATGGGTAATCTCAAGGCAATCATGTATTCCGGTTCGTTTAAAGAGTACACTACATTTTTGGCAATCCTCAAGACGAAATACCCCGGCGCTATGACTTTAACTGACTTCGGCGCGTTGCACACAGTACTGACGGGCCTCGGCGAGGACGACGTGGCCGCCGTATTTATCGACCACCGTCTCCTTGACCGGATTACTCCTAATCTGCCGTATTACGATCAGGAAAATATTCTCTGGATTGTTCTGGCCCAAGAGTCAACCGCCCTGCTGCACGTCGGGCCCCAGGTATTTGACGTATTAACCTGCGGCGGCGCCATCAACATACAGCGGTTCCTGAAAAGACTTAAAAAGGATGTCGCCTGCCGGTTGCGTTTACAGGCGTTGGAATCGGAAGTGCGGGAGTTTTACACCATCGGTAAGACTCTTTCCGCGGAAAAAGACACCAAAGCCCTTCTGGAAACAATCATTAACGCCTGTATCGATATAACCTCTGCAGACGGCGGTACCATTTACCTTGTGGTTAACGGCCCCGACGATAAGTGGTCGACGTTCCGTGAGGGGGATGCCGGGAGCAAGTTGTTGAAATTTGTGATTGCCAGGAACAGGAGTATAAATATTGACATGGAGGAATTAACGCTGCCCATTTCGCGGGAAAGCCTGTCGGGATACGCCGTCATCACCGGGCTGTCGATAAGGATCGACGACGCGTATGATATACCTGTTCAGGTAGGCTGCAGCTTTAACCCTCAATTTGACAAAATAACCGGCTACAGGACCAGGTCCGTCCTCACGGCGCCGATGAAAGATCACCAGGACCGGGTGCTGGGCGTTATTCAACTGATCAACAAGAAACGCCGGGACAGGGTAGTACCGTTCGAACCAAGGGACGAGATGGTTATCAATTCCCTGGCGGGACAGGCAGCCGTTGCTCTTGAAAACAGCCTGCTGTACAGGGATATGGAGGAACTACTGGAGCAGTACCGCATTCAAAACGAACGTCTCCGGGAACTCAGTGAAAGGATCTTAAAGGCGCATGAGGAAGAGAGGAGGCGGATCGCCAGGGACATCCACGACGGCCCGGCGCAACTGATGTCAAGTTGCGCATTGAAGGTTGAAATTTTCAGAAAGTATTTGCAGCGCAGCATGTACGACGCGCTGGGCAAAGCGATGGACGAACTTAACGACAGCATCTTAACAATGGCGAGGGATATTCGTAAAATAATTTACGACCTGAGGCCTTCTCCCCTGGAAGCAGGTCTCTTGAAAGCGCTTGAGACGCATTTCGCTGTCTTTTCCAAAGAGACGGGTATTAAGGTTAAATTCCTGCATACCGGCGAGGACGGGGGACTGCAATACTATTTAATTGCCACCCTTTATCGTGTTATTACGGAGGCCTGCACCAACATCCGCAAGCATGCGGGAGCAACGAGTGTGGAGGTCAACCTGGAAATCGGACCGGAAAAAGTTTCTTTGCTGGTGGTCGACGACGGCAAAGGCTTTGACCCTGACAGCGTCAGGAAAAAAACAGCCGAAGATAAGCTGCAAAGCGGCTTTGGCCTCGAAGGTATGCGCGAAAGGGTGGAACTGGTTCAAGGGGCGCTGCATATTGATTCTTCCCCCGGTAAAGGGGCGAGAGTAAAGATTGTGCTCCCCGTCGTCCAAGGTCCTTCTGAGGGCGAGGATGTCGGCGCCTGAAAAACGCATTATGTTTTGGGACCGGACCCAAATAGTGTTGCGTCGAAGTAAGCGCCGGGGTCCAGCACCGCCTCCAGGTCACGCTCTTTAACCAGCCATTCCCGTCCGACTTTCCGCCCGGGTAATTTTCCTTCCCGCAAAAGTCTCCTGATTTTTTTGGGTGTAACGTTCATTCTTTGCGCTATCTGCTTGGGGGTCAGTTCCCTGCCGCCCTCATGTAAGAGGAACTCAAGAAACCTTTGTGCGGACTGGGTTTCTTTGTCCGGCAGGGCGTCCACTAAACGGTGGAGCTCATCCTTAGACGCGACCATGGTTTTGACCTCCTCAAAAAGCCCATATAAGTTTATTGTCGTGGAGGCTTCCTGAAGCCGGGATGCTTTTGGACTGTCGCGGCGGTGTGGAAACTTAAGACGAGAATACCACACGCTACGGTTACAACTCAATATCCCGGGGTCCGGACAAGGCGGAAAAAATCAAAATAGAAGCGCTAAGGCCGAAGTATCAATCAACGGTTAACGAACTGGCAGGTAAATACATATAAATTAGTAAAGAGATACCGAGCATGGAAAAGCGGGGTTTAATGACCTAACACGCGCTAATCACTGCGACACTGCGGGTTTCAGGACTGAGGGGCGAAGTGCTTTTGTCGGTTTGTAAGACGTGCGGACCGTCCTCCACGTTGACAAACGGTTTCGACAGGTGGGGCATAAGTTCTCCGCTCCACCGGAAAAGGGATGATAGTGACAGAATGCACGACCTAAAACCGCTGACTCAGCTTTTTATTCACAAGCTCTTTCTTACGATCCAGGGGAGTCTGAACGCATACCTGTCCGTCACCCAAGACCTCCCCGAAGAACATCGCGAAAGCGCCTGGAAAGAGTACAACCAGGCTTTTGAAGAACGTATACTGGGCGACATACTCGGCGTAATAGAAAAGAATAACTGCGGTATAGCGGAGCTTTGTCACGCCGTCCTGAAGTTAATGGATGTGGCGGCAACCAGCGTGGCGAAAATT
>JAGUUY010000041.1 GCA_020063185.1 Bacillota bacterium | reverse complement strand
CCGACGCGCTGCCGCCGCTGCGGCACCTGCATGGGCGCCTGCCCGCAGCGGATCATTTCGTTTAAGAATTACAACGTCAATCAGCTCGGCAAAATGCTTAAGAATATCGATGTGCCCGACGAAGACGAAGAAAAGCCGAGAATCGTTGTGTTTTGCTGTGAGAACGACGCTTACCCGGCCCTGGACATGGTGGGTATCAAGCGCGAACAAACCATCAGCCCCTGGATCAGAATTATTCCGTTACGGTGCATGGGCTCCATGAACCTGATCTGGGTGGCCGACGCGCTGGCGAAAGGCATCGACGGTGTGTTGCTCCTTGGTTGCAGGCACGACGACGATTACCAGTGTCACTTCGTCAAAGGAAGCGAGTTGTGCAACGTCCGGCTCTCCAAGATCAAGGAAACCCTTGACCGGTTGGCGCTTGAGTCCACCCGCGTCAAGTTCGAAACGGTCGGGATCATGGACTTTGACCGGCTCCCGCAGATTATTAACGAGTTCGCGGCGAATATCGAAGAAGTCGGCCCCAATCCGTACAAAGGCTTCTAAGCGTAATGCCGAGCTTAGGGACGAATATATTTAAACTGAGGATGGGCCGGACGGGGACTCGCGTCCATGCGGCGCGGGCTCCCCACCCGGCCTGTAGATAGAGGTTTCACTTAAGAATATTGCACTCTTAGGAGGGAAGATGGAGTGACAATTAGAGTTAACCCCAACCTTGCAAGGACGCTGCAGAAGTTTGGGGCCAAAACCGCCACCCATTGCTTTCACTGCGGCAACTGCACAGTCGTCTGCCCCCTCTCCACCGACGACAACCAGTTCCCGCGGCGGTTTATGCGGTACACCCAGTTGGGCATGGAAGAAAAACTAAAGCACTCCGTGGAACCGTGGCTCTGTTATTTTTGCGGCGACTGTTCCAGACTCTGCCCAAGGCAGGCGAACCCGGGCGAGGTCATGATGTCCATGAGGCGGTACCTTACCTCCCTTTATGACTGGACCGGTCTTTCACTGAAAGTCTACACCTCAAAATCTTTCGAGTATATGGTTGCAGCGGGGTTATTTTTGGCCACCCTCATTCTGGTGCTCCTCTTACAGGGTAACGCTCCGCTCGACCATACGGAACTCCAAAAGTTCATCCCGCGCTCTTACATTATCGTGGGAGGGATGCTCTTCGGCGCCGGGCTCGCCGGGTTAGTGCTCTTCAACATTTGCCGGATGCAAAAGTTCATAACAGGCGGCCAGCCTAATCAGTACGTGAAAATCCCCGTATCGGTTTATATCAAGGAACTGGGAACCTTCCTGTATCACTTTGTCAGCCAAAATAAGTTCAGCCAGTGCACAAACAGGGGCAGGTACATTAAGCACTTCCTGCTGGTTTTTAGCTTTCTGGTATTCGCATTCTACGCAGGGCTTTTCGTGATCATCGAAGTAGTCCAGGAGTCGCTACACGGCGGACTCATTAACGGGCTCAAGGTCGCCTTCGTCACCGGCGCCCCGCATGCCCTGTTCCCCGCTTTCCACCCCATCAGACTGCTGGAATACGCAGCAACAGCCGCAGTTCTCTATGTGGTTATCGAGTCATTCATCGGTCGAATCGCTAAGAGAGAACCTCTGCACCAGGACTCGCATTCCACCGACTGGACGTTTCTGTTCCTGGTGGGAGGCACCATTTTCACCGGGTTGCTTACCCATATATTCAGAAATCTCGATTACGCTCTGGCGACTTACTACTCGTTCGCTCTACACCTTGCCTTCATCGTTACTTTATTCGTCGTGGGGGCGTTGTTTGCGAAATGGGCGCACGCCGTTTACAGACCGTTTGCCCTTTACTTCATAAAGGTGCGGGAAACAGCCCTTAAGCTCCAGCGTGACGAGTATGCTTCTTTTTAAGTAACTTAATAAAAGGATTAGGACCTTTGAGGCGAAAATCTGCGAGAAATGGTAAGAAACATTAACCACAGAGACACAGAGCACACGGAGAGGAAAAGACCGAATATTTGTTATAATTATCTTACGCTAAATTTAATTTTGACATTTCTGTTCTCTGTAAACTCTGTGCCTCTGTGGTGAACTATTTTAGTTCCGGCTTGTCCGGGTTAGGGAAATGGGGGAGGACGCTGCCTCCCTATTCTATTCGGCCGTCGGGGGCATACCGAAGGTTTTGTTGATAAAACCAAGCCGCATAGCCGTGATGTCTAATGCTACGGTCTTAATGTCTTCCCAGAACAAGTCGGGCCCAGGAGCGCTTTCGCTTTCGATAACGGTCTTGATATAACCCTTACAGCAGGTGCAAACATAAATACGATAGAGTCCGTTCTCAAACTCGTAAAAACTTAGTGTCTCCGGCGCCGTAACGCTGCAGAAAGGGCATGCGACCCGCGCGAAACGCCAGTCCGTGCCGCAGAGGCCGCAATGCAAGTAGCGGCGTCCGCCGGTGTCGATCCTTGCGAAATTAGGGTTGCTGCCGCATACAGGGCATTCACCCCGGTCCCAAACACTTAAATTCACCTTCCCCTCCAAACGGCGGGCGTACGCGGTGAGAAACAGCCTTAACACGTGGCTAAACCCAAAACCGAAAACGTCTGGGGGAACTTGCCTGCCGTCCTTGGCCAATAGCACTGCTGCCGAACCGTTCTGTTTGAGAAGGCCCTCCACAAGCGCATTGCGGTCTTCGGGGCTCTCGGGCAAACTGGCAAGCAACAACCGCAAATCAGCTTCCATCACGGGCAGATACCGTAATAATAGTTCAAAAACCCGACCGGCAACCTCGGTGAATTTGTCGACGTCGATCAACGGCGGCGCATATTGCACCAGGGGCTTCCCTCCGTCCCAGGCTTCCAGCGCGTCCTTGTCCGCAAATACTGCCGTTTCGGGAAGACATATCTTCTCCATCTCGCGATAACAGGCGGTAAGATGTTGCGGGAAAACGGGTTCCTTCATCTTTGTTGATCACCTTCCGTATAATGTGTAAGATTCAACGTTCAAAGTTCACGTTTCTAAGTCAGCGCGCCAAAACAGGACGGCCAGGTACCCCCGGCGGTTCAAACGAACTGTTCCCTCCACGCTCCGCGCAGTCAAATAATCACGCACTTTTTGTTTGATTTCCGGGGTAATGTGCAAAAAACGTCCGAGCGAACAGGAATACCGTTCGATACCCTCATTTAAGGGCAATTCTTCCTCCCAGTAATCACGAATGAAATGAATATCCGGGAGATAACCGGACGCGTAAAGGTAATTCCACGCATAACCCGCGTCAAAACGGCTGCCGGGGAAGGGCGTACCGACAACCGTCTCCCAGATTTCCGCAACCACAGGGTTGCGGTATCCGCGCGCAAAATCCACCAGACAGCAGAACCCGCGTGAGGCCGCCACCATTTTCGCCAGGTTTTCCGTGTCTCGAACCGCAGGAGTTAAGGACGCAAAAACGAGGTCATATTTTTTTTTCCATCCTTGTTCAATAAGATTTACCACACGCCAGTCCTTGTTTACGGTTACTATATTACGCAACCCCTCCGCTTCCGCCAGTTCCTCCAAAACGGAACACATTTTCGGCGCGCTGTCCAAAGCGGTAATTTCTCGGACAAGAGGGGCAAAAAGAAGTGTATACACCCCAGGCCCACTGCCGATGTCCAGCACGCCGGCCCTATCGTGCAGCGCGCCTTTTGCCTTAAGGATTTCTGTCACCTGCGTCAATCGATCACCTTCCGGAAGGCTGCGGCGCTTTCCGTAGGCAGACGCCAGACTGTCCCAATAGTCTCGGCCGTTTGCCTGCGAAGCTTGGCGCGGACGAGCTTCCGCCTGGGCTTCCCGCCAGACTTCGGCCCAAAACCCGGGTTCTGAAAGCCGCTTCAAGTCGATGCTCTCAGCAACCATTGATTTAACCCCTTCCCACGCCGGGAAGGCACAGCGTGGCGCTTACAACCCGGACGTCGTATTCTCCCGGCACGCCGCGGTTCCGATCGACGTGGCGCACATAGAAAAGCCAGTTTCCGGGAGTGGACAGAGCAACCCTCACCTGGCCTTTACCGTTGGAAACAAACCGTTGCGCCCAATCCGGTTTGTGCCAACCGCTCCAGGTCGCCGCGATCATAGTTTCCGGCAGGGGCGCGCCCTGGTAGCGCACCTGAACCATCACCTCGTCCCCTACCTGATAGTTACCGGGTGAAACAATCAGTTCGATTTCGTGCCCCAAGGACCTTAAATCGACTTGTTTGAATAAATCGCCGCAGGCAGCACAAAAATGTCCGGTAACAAAGTACGTCTTGGCGCACTGGTAGTAGTAAGATGCCTCCCTGGCATCCCTGAACTCTTTACGGGAGCCCGGTTTGTAAAGCCCTCCCCTGGTCACGACGATGGGTCCGATGTCATTCTCCACGCCTACCGCCCAAAGCCCTTCCTGTTCCGGAACAAGCCGCAGTTTATAACAGTCCTTGTTTGCCAGTAACTTAAGTTTGACGCTTTCGCCGCCGGGGGTTATCGCCCGGGCTGAGATCCTAACGCCTTTAGCCAATCCGTCCGGATGCATGGCATGTCCGTAAAAAACCCGTAAGTGAATTTCTTCGCCTCCGGCCTTGTGCGTATCGTCCGGCAAAAGCCACATTTCATGACCTAAGGCCGCCCTTAGCATTATGCGAACACTTCCCATGT
>JAGUUY010000237.1 GCA_020063185.1 Bacillota bacterium | reverse complement strand
CGTCCTTGACGTCGTACGGAGCGCTCGTGCCGCCGTCGCCGTGGCAGAGGAAGCAGAACTCGGTCTGCGTCGGTCCTGTTTTGAGCAGTTTGGGAGCCTGGGCGGCGTGGGCGACGTGGCAGCCCGCGCAGGCGTCGGTGGTCGCGTTAAACTGCCCGTGGGTCCAGGCAAAGGCCGATGTCGCAAAAGTAAAGACACATAATATAGTCATTGCGCTGATAAGGTATGGTTTTCCCTTCATTAATTGTGTCACCTCCTTCCCGCCGGGCTCGACTCAAGTCTTCACCCACCAAAAACGGATAGATGGATTTTACGGGGAACCCGCTTGGATACACATATTTTAAAATACCAATTATACGCGAGCTTGCCTGAAATTGGCCCTGTTTCTCCATGTAGAAACGTCATATGAATGCATTTCAACTAATTATTTAGCCTATTGGGCCGAATATTGAGCATAGACCCCTTCGCCGTTGACATTGAAATTCCTTTGTTTGAATTTATGTTGTTTTGTCAATTAAAGTCGAAACCGGCTGTGGTCCAGATAATTTTTTAAAATATACGCTTGAGGCCGGCGGTTTAGGATAACGTTGCAAAACAGGCAAACGAGGCTTCAGTCTTTTTAAAAGGGAAATGCGAAGAGGAAACGGACGAAGGGCGTGGAAAACTAACACCGGTGGTAGCTTTTGGACATTCTGCCGCAAGTACAGGACACAATCAAGCGTTTTCAGATGTTACGGCCGGGAGATAAGGTCGTCGTCGGCGTTTCCGGCGGTCCGGATTCGGTGGCGCTCCTTGACCTCCTGTGGCGCTTGCGGGAACACCTGCAAGTCTCGCTCCACACGGCGCACCTGGACCACTGTTTGCGTGAAGAGGCGGCCGAAGAGGCGGAGTTCGTTCGGGGACTTGCCGCCGCGTACGACCTGGGGGTGACGGTGGGAAAGCGCGACGTGCCGTCGTATGCCGCCGCGCGAAAACTCTCTATAGAAGTCGCAGCCCGGAAAATTCGTTACCGCTTTTTCGAGACAATAATGAGCAGGACCGGTGCTACGCGAACGGCGCTGGGGCACCATGCCGACGACCAGGCGGAAACCGTCCTTTTGAACTTTATCAGAGGGGCGGGTTTGACCGGGCTGAGAGGCATCCCCCCGGTAAGGGCCCCTTATGTGAGGCCGTTGATCGAAATCAGAAGGGCGGCGATCGAAGCCTACTGCGCTTTCCGCGGGCTGAGGCCCCGCCTTGACAACTCCAACCTCCAGGCCGTATTTTTGCGCAACCGCATCCGCTGTGAGTTGATCCCGTATTTACAGCGGGAGTATAACCCGGAAATCGTGCCGGCGCTTTGCCGGCTGGCGGATATAACCCGCGAGGAAGACCGGTTCATGACGGACGAAACAGAAAAGGCTCTGGCTAGACTAACGGCGCCGTCGGACGCGGCGCTCGGTTTGAAATCCGATTTACTGGCATGTCTCCCCCCGGCGCTCGCGCGGCGGGTGATAAGGCTCGCCTGGAGAAACGCGGCGGGAGGCGTAAGCGAGTTGGATTTTCTACATACGGAAAAGGTCCGCCACCTTCTTACCATGGACGCCGGCCGGGAGGCGGTCCTGCCCGGCGGCGCCAAAGCGGTGCGGTCCCCCGACGCGATTTGGTTTTTCCCCCGCCGGACCGAACCGGTTCCGGAATACCAGCGGCCGGTCCGTATTCCCGGAGCGACCTTCATACCGGAGCTTAACATGGTATTGGAAGCGAGTATCAATGAAGACTATACAGACCCGGCGGGCTTGCCCGCCGCGGAGGCCCTTATGGATTTTGACCGGGTGGAGCCACCCGCCGTCGTGAGAAAGCGCCGGCCCGGAGACGTGTTTCATCCTTTCGGCTTTCCCGCGACGGTGAAACTCAAGGATTTCCTTATCGGCCAGAAGATCCCCCGGCACCGGCGGGACAGGCTTCCCCTGGTAGAGGATACTCTGGGCATCATTTGGGTGGCCGGCTTACGCGTGAGCGCCCGGGTTGCGGCAACACCGGATACGCGGCGGTGTCTGCGCCTCCGCCTTGCTCCAGTTCTACAAAAGGGACCAGAACTTATATAATGTTAACCGTGCCTAACCAAACCGCGTTAAAACGGGCAGAATGCGTTTTTTTACGAAGGATAACGGCAAGGAGGCAGCGAAGTCTTCCCTACCGGTTTCCGCAGGAGATTTTGAACCGGTATGTCTCTATATCGGCTGCCGTGTACTAAATTAAAACGTTGACTTTTAAAACGGACCGCCATGTGATATAATTTATTGGTTAAAATTCTAAGAGCTTGCGTTGCTTAGCAGGAGGAGAGTTTTTTGCAGCGCTTTAAAAACCTGGGTATTTACCTGCTCATCGTTATGGTCATCGTCATGCTCATCAGGTACGCTCCGGAGAACAATACCAACGTAAAGACGCTCCGGTACGACCAGTTCCGGCAGCATTTGGAGCAGGGCGAGGTATCTCAGGTCGTCATTCGCACGGAAAACGACACCAACTCTATCACCGGGACTTTGAAAGACGGCGCGAAGTTTGAGACCAAAGGTCCGGTGATGGACGATACTCTCATTCCCCTTTTGAGGGAAAAACGGGTGCAGATGGAGCAGCAGCCGCCGCCGCAACCCGCGTGGTGGACCAACCTTATTTTCGCCATGCTGCCGGTCTTGCTGATCGTGGGACTGTTCTTTTTCATGATCCAACAGACCCAGGGGGGCGGCAGCCGGGTGATGTCGTTCGGTAAGAGCCGCGCGCGGCTGCACGCCGACGATCGAAAAAAGGTCACCTTCGCCGATGTCGCGGGTATTGACGAGGTCAAGGAGGAACTCCAGGAGGTCGTCGACTTCCTGAAGAGTCCCCGCAAGTTCACCGAACTGGGGGCCCGGATACCCAGAGGCGTATTGCTTTTCGGCGCTCCGGGTACCGGAAAGACGCTCCTCGCGCGGGCGGTTGCGGGTGAGGCCGGGGTTCCATTTTTCAGCATCAGCGGCTCGGATTTTGTGGAAATGTTTGTTGGTGTAGGGGCTGCCCGGGTGCGCGACCTCTTCGAACAGGCGAAGAAAAACGCGCCCTGTATTGTTTTCATTGACGAGATTGATGCCGTAGGACGGCAGCGGGGCGCCGGCCTGGGAGGCGGCCACGACGAGCGGGAACAGACCCTCAACCAGTTGCTGGTGGAAATGGACGGGTTCAACCCCAACGACGGCATCATCGTAGTGGCGGCAACCAACCGTCCGGACATTCTTGACCCGGCGCTTTTGCGGCCGGGCCGGTTCGACCGGCAGGTTATCGTGGATATGCCGGATATCAACGGCCGGACGGCGATTTTAAAAGTCCATGCCCGCGGCAAGCCGCTGGCGGACGACGTCGACCTGGAAGTGGTGGCGCGGCGGACCCCCGGCTTCAGCGGCGCGGACCTTGCGAACCTGGTCAACGAAGCGGCGCTTCTGGCGGCGCGGGACGACAGGAAAAAGGTCTTAATGGTCGACCTGGAGCGCGCGGCGGAGCGGGTGATCGCCGGGCCGGAGAAAAAATCGCGGGTGATAAGCGAGCGGGAGAAGTGGCTGGTGTCTTACCACGAGGCCGGCCACGGCATCGTGAGCTACCTGCTGCCGTATTGCGACCCGGTACATAAAATCTCCATTATTCCGAGAGGCCGTGCGGGAGGGTACACCCTCCTGCTGCCGAAAGAGGACCGCTACTACATGACGCGGTCGCAGCTCTTGGATCAGATAACAATGTTACTGGGCGGCCGGGTGGCGGAGGATCTCGCCCTGAAGGAGATCAGCACCGGGGCGCAAAACGACCTGGAACGGGCCACGG
>JAGUUY010000070.1 GCA_020063185.1 Bacillota bacterium | reverse complement strand
TTCTGGAGGAAAAAGTATTCCCGGAGCTTTTACGTAACCGAATGGTGCTGAAGATATGGAGTGCGGCCTGCTCAAACGGCGCCGAACCATATTCCGTGGCCATGATCCTTGAGGACTTAACTCCAGGGCGCCGCCACCATATTGAAGCCACGGATATCGACGAAAAAATACTCCAATTTGCTGTTAAAGGCGTTTATACGGCGGATTTGCTGCGGAACGTTTCCCAAGCGCGGCGCGCCAGGCACTTTCACGAAGTTAACGGCTGCTACACCTTCAGAGAACAACTAAAGAAACGGGTTGCCTTTAAGCTTCACGACTTACTAAAAGACCCATACGGCAAGGGTTATGACTTAATTATCTGCCGGAATGTGCAGATATATTTTACAAGGGATGCGCAAGACAGAATCAACCGGTTGTTCAATCAGGCGTTAAGTCCCGGCGGCTATCTGTTTGTCGGTTCCAGCGAAACGATTCTAAATTACCGGGAACTCTGTTTTGAAAGAAGTTATCCGTGTTTTTATCGAAAAACGGAAGGCGGCCTAAGTAAAGGGGGATCCACTGTTGGAGCAGTACGTTGACGCGTTAAGGGAAATCGGCAATATCGGCATTGGTAACGCCGTCACTGCGCTTGCCCAATTCCTTAATATTAAAGTGAGCATTACCGTCCCCCAGGCTTCGTTCGTGCCGATCGAAGGCATCTTCGACGTGATCGGAGACGTTGAAGCGCCTGCAGCCGCAGTGGTACAACGGGTAGAAGGTAACCTATCCGGTACAATGATGTTTTTATTCCCGGAGCAAAACGCGCTGGAAATGGTAACCCGCCTTTTAGAGGCGCCGCCCGGATCGATTACGGAGATCGACGAAATGGGTCAGTCGGTGTTGATGGAGGTCGGCAATATTCTCACCGGTTGTTTTCTAACCGCCATCGGCGGTATGACCCGACTTACTTTCATCCCGGCGGTTCCAATGTTTACCTTCGATATGCTGGGTTCAATTATAAGCAGCTCCCTTTTGTGTACGGGGATGGTGGAGGACAAAGTCTTGTTGATCGAAACGGAAATCTTTGCTGAAGAGTGTTTGGTTTCGGGGGACTTTGCCTTCTTTTTTGATATCGGTTCATTGGCAACCCTTTTGACCAAACTGGGACTGTAGCAAAAAGGAGGGATAATTCTTGGGAAAAAAAGTTTTAATTGTTGACGACGCCGCTTTCATGCGTATGATGATTAAGAACATTATCACCAAAAGCGGCTACGAGGTCGTCGGTGAAGCGGAAAACGCGGGAATTGCGGTTGACCTTTATAAGGAACTGAAGCCCGACCTGGTAACCATGGACATTACCATGCCTGAAATGGACGGCATCTCGGGTGTGAAAGCCTTAAGATCCATAGACCCGAAAGTCAACATCATCATGGTAAGTGCGATGGGACAGCAGGCGATGGTAATGGAAGCAATCCAGGCGGGAGCAAAGGATTTTATCGTCAAGCCCTTTCAACAGGAGCGTATTTTACAAGCGATGGAACGGGTGTTGGCCAGGGCTGAATGAAGCTGAAGAGGGGATGAAACGTGGCGGAGATTCTATCCCAGGAAGAGATCGATACGTTACTGACGGCGCTGTCCACCGGGCAGCTCAAACCCGAAGAGGCGCACACCGTGTCGCTGGTTCCGCCGCTTAAAAAATACGATTTTCGCCGCCCGAACAAATTCTCAAAGGACCAGTTGCGCACGCTTCACGTGCTACACGAAAACTTTGCCAGACTTCTGTCCGGTTTCCTTTCAGGTTTTCTTAGGACCAATATAACCATTACGGTCAGCTCCGTTGAACAGTTTACTTTCGATGACTTTTCCCGTTCCCTGCCGATGCCGACGCTGATTACTGTTTTTACGCTGAAACCCCTGAAGGGGATTGCGGTAATGGAAACCAACCCGCACTTCCTTTTACCGGTGATGGACTTGATGTTCGGCGGACCGGGAGACATGCCTAAGAAAATAAGGGAACTAACGGATATCGAAATATCCGTAGCTAAAAAACTTAACGTCAAAATACTGGAAAACTTGAGTTTTGCCTGGTCGGACGTTTTTACCGTGACACCGGAAATAGAAGCGGTGGAAACTAACCCCCGGTTCCAACAGGTGATTTCCCCCAGTGAAGTGGTGGCCGTAATTGCTTTTACGACCATAGTAGGCACCGGTGCGCGGGGACTGATAAACCTCTGCCTGCCGCACGTCGCCCTCGAACCAGTCCTGGCGCAGCTTGCCAGCTACTACCATGTCCGCCCTGTAGGCTTTACGGAAGGTACTGCAGAGCAGGAACTTGTTTACTGGGTGAATCAGGTACCGGTAGACGTGGCCGTTTTAGTCGGGGAAACGGAGGTCACCGTCAGAGAATTCCTCAACCTTCAGGCCCGGGACGTTCTGCCTCTTAACCGCGGCATTAATCAGGATATGGAGGTTTACGTCGGGGGACTGCTACGCTACAAGGCTCAGGCGGGATTGGTCGGGCGCCACCTGGGAGCCCAGATAACTTCTCTGGTAGATGGAGGCGAGCTGATTGGTTGATAAGCTATTAATGCAGGAAGAAATAGACGCGTTGTTGAGCCTAAAACAGGATGCCGCCGGCACATCCGGTGGAGAGCACGACGAGTCATCCGCACCGGGGACCTTGTCCGATAAAGAGGTGGATGCCCTGGGGGAGATCGGTAATATCTCCATGGGTTCTGCGGCGACTTCCCTTTCTGAGATACTTAACCAAAAGGTTGCCATAACAAGCCCACAGGTACGCGTCGGTCTGGTCGGGGAACTTTTTACGAGCCTTGTCGATCCTTATATACTTATTGTTGTTCGTTACACTGAAGGTCTGCAGGGTTGCTGCCTACTGTTGATTAAAACCAGCGATATGGCCGTGGTATGCGATATAATGATGGGAGGAAACGGCCAGAACCCGCCGGCTCAATTGGGGGAACTTGAACTGAGCGCGGGCGCCGAAGCGATGAACCAAATGATGGGCGCGGCGGCGACCGCCATGGCGAATGTTTTCAACCGCAAAGTCCTTGTTGCGCCGCCGGAGGTTACAATTATAAGTCAGGATGAACGTTCCGGCCCGGCGGGGCTTGGTTTGGAGCAACCGGTGGGTATAGTTACGTTCCAGTTAACAATCGGCGATCTGGTGGACTCCGAGTTCCTATTAGTCAAGGGGATTGAAACCGTAAAAGAGGAGGTTGCCCTTCTATGGCAAGCGGTCACCCCGGAAGTGCAAACGGCGCCGGAGCCGGAACCCGAGGTGCGCGGGGAACACGGGGAACACGGAGAACACGGAGAACACGATGAACGCCAAGCGCCTTCTCCACCCGCTGAGGCCGCCGGCTATGAGTTCCCGGTCGCCGCTGCGGCTTTCGAGCGGCCTGCCTTGCCGGACGGCGTCGATCAGGCAAAGTTAGACCTTATCCTGGACATCCCGTTAAAGGTCACTGTCGTATTGGGTAGAGCAAAACGACCCATTAAAGACATCCTTTCCCTCAGTCCCGGCAATATCGTAGAACTTGCGACATTGGCCGACGAACCGGTGGAGGTACTGGTCAACGGGACGCTTGTAGCCAGGGGGGAAGTAGTGGTTGTCAACGAAAATTTCGGTGTCCAAATCACGAATATCATTACCCCGCAAGAGCGGCTTCAACATTTGGGTAGTAAAAGCTAACCATTGACAGTTCGGACATGTCCAAATTAAGATGATAGAAATCACAGATAGGCGCCGAATAGGCGTCTTTTTAATAAGGTGGTTGTGAAAAGTGGCGAAAGCGCAGGTCAGAGGAACGGCGGGTGTTGCCGGTAAAGAATTGCCGCTCCCGTTCTCACACGTCGTAGCTTTTTGGGCGGTAGCGGGCCTTTTGTTTTTTACGCCCTTTTTCCGCGGGCTGTTTTTTCCGATGGAGCAAGAGCGGGCGCTCATTATAGCCGCGCTTGCGTTTTGGCTCGTTTATTTGGGGCAATGGGCGAGGCAGCGCCCCAGGTTGCACGAGAGTCCGCTGGACTGGATGGTTATGGCCCTGCCGGCGGTTTACATAATCAGCTCCCTCGTGGCTGTTAACCAGGGCCTGGCCGTCAACGAGATCGTTAAAACCGCCCTGTACTTCACGGTCTTCTGGGCTGTGTCCCGTTTGGTTACGGGGGAAGAGACAGTGCACCGGTTGTTGACTGTGATCTGGGCCAGCGGTATCTTTGTATCCCTGGCCGGTCTCGCCACGGCAACAGAAATCATCTTTATTCGCGACGGCTTCATGGGCGGCCGCATCTACTCAAGTTTCCAGTACCCTAATGCTTTAGCTAACTACCTGCTGTGCGTTCTCGTCCTCGGATTATATTTGTGGTCACGCGCTCTGGAGCAAGGTGTCGGCAACCTGAAACAGATTTGGCCGGCGATGCCTTCCTGGCTTAACCGTTTGAACCTGGTTTCATACCTGTATGTGATCGGAAACTACTTTATCGCCGTGGTTTTCTGGGGCGCCAAATCAAACGGGGGTATTCTTACATTGGCCGTGATTGCGCCTTTGTTACTATTGGGTGCGCCGAAGAGTAAACGGGCGCCGCTTTTCCTCCACGCGGCGGCGGTAGGTATCCCCGGCCTTCTGGTGGTGCTCAAGTTTATCAACGAAGCGTCGGCCAAAAGGTACGACTCGGCCTGGTTTTGGGTTTTTCTCGGGCTGGTTGTCGTTGTCGGCCTGCACAAGCTCTACGACCTGTTGTTAAAAGGAAGAGTAAAATTCAAGCAAAAGGTTCCTGCCTGGACCCTCGGCGCCGGGATCGGCGCGGCAGTTGTCGCGGGCGCCGGGG
>JAGUUY010000164.1 GCA_020063185.1 Bacillota bacterium | reverse complement strand
GCACGGTACCCGTAGCCGCGCACGTCCGGGCAATGTTGCCCGTATTAGCCGGGATTTCGGGCTCAATAAGAACGATATTCACGAGTGTGACCGGAAGCTGCCGGTCTCTCTCTTTAGCACTAATCATCACCTGTATCGGTAACTCATTTCGGGTAAACCGGCGTCGAAAAGACCCTCGAGACTTCTCCGGCGGGTTATCAAAGCACTAAAATCCCTACTATCAGTTCTACCAATTTCATACGATTTCCTTCACGAAGGCAGGATCATCCGGCGCCGAAACCAATTGGGCTGCATAGAACGATTCTTTTAAGTAAAGACTCAGACTGTACTTTTAGACACTAATCACGCTTTTAAAAGAATTTTACGGCAGGGCAAGTCGATAAGTAATGGGCGCTAAATTTATCAAAAATGACCATAACTGAGCCGTCCCGTAAACTATTTCCCGCGCCGTCTTATTGCTGCCTGAGCGTGAAATATTTATCTTTATAAAGCCCGATACCCACGGCAATAATAAGAAAAGCCTTTAGCTGAAGTTATTGTTATTAGGTTTTTTCACAGGCACGAAAGATATTCTCAGCCTGAAGTCAAGATGTTTTGAGGGGGTAAGTAAATGGTAATTTTCACCTGGCTGATAATTAGCCTGGTCGTCCTGGCCTTAGTGGCGGTTGTATTCTTATGGTCTTTGCGTCGACCGGTTAAGAAAATGGCCACCGTACCGCCCCCGGAAGTGGATGTGGAATTCGGGGCGGAGTTTATCCCGGACTTTCAACTACCGTCGGCAGCGCCTCAAATATCCGAACCCGACTTGCCGCGGCGGTACGGTAAAGACCGTATGACACTGCTGGCCCGCGACCCATACTGGCTTTTCGCATACTGGGAAGTGAGCGCCACCAAACAAGAGGAATTCAGTTCGCAATACGGCCCCGAAGCATGGCAGGCTTCCCGCCCCATTCTAAGAGTATACGACGTGACCGGAATTGATTTCGCGGGGAACAACGCCAACATCTACGTAGACATTGCCGTAAATGACCAGGTCGATAATTGGTACATAGAAGTGGGAGAACCCAACCGCACTTTTTGCGTGGACCTCGGCCGCGTGCTGACAACCGGCCAGTTCGTCACACTCCTGCGTTCCAATTTCGCCCAGACGCCGAGCGCCTCCCTCTCGGAGTGTTGCGACGAAGAATGGATGTGGCTTGAAGGCATTTATCAATCGCTCTTACGTTATCAATTCGGCTTAAGTTCGCCGTTGCTTATAGAAGAAATATCCGCGCGCAAGGGCAGGGAGTTCATCCCGCTGGGTATTTCTTCGCCCATAGGCATTTCCTCCCCCGAGTTCCTGTCACCAGCGTCAGAGAAGGGAGTCTAAGAATGGCAAAAGGATACCTTGCGCTGGTGCTCCATGCCCACCTTCCGTTTGTGCGGCACCCGGAGCACCAGTACTCGCTTGAAGAAAAATGGCTCTATGAAGCAATCACTGAATGTTACATCCCGTTGATATGGATTTTTGAGAAATTACTGCACGACGACGTCAAGTTCCGGTTAACCTTATCCCTGTCTCCGCCTCTTTTAACCATGTTTAACGACGGTCTCCTTCAGGAACGTTGCCTGAACTACATCAATAAACTGGTGGAACTGGCGGATAAGGAGGTGCACCGCAACGCGGAAACTCCTTTCCATACCCCGGCACGGATGTATCAAGACCGTTTCCGCCGCGTGCACAATACATTTACCTCTTACGGCCGCAACCTGATCAACGCCTTCAAGGGGTTTCAGGAAGCAGGGCGCCTTGAAATCATCACTAGTGCCGCCACCCACGGTTATCTGCCGCTTCTTGCCGTCAACCCTGCCGCCGTAAGGGTTCAAATTTCAACGGCGGTGGACTTTTACCGGCAGTTTTTTGGGCACAATCCGCCCGGACTTTGGTTGCCCGAATGCGCTTACAGCCCGGAAATAGACCGGCACTTAAAAGCGTCGGGAATCAAGTATTTTTTCCTGGATACGCACGGCGTGCTGTTCGCCTCGCACCGGCCCCGTTTCGGCATTTACGCGCCCGTCTTTTGCCGTGCGGGGGTCGCCGCGTTCGGCAGGGACATTGAGTCCTCACGACAAGTGTGGAGTGCCAAGGAGGGCTATCCCGGCGATTTCGACTACCGTGAGTACTACCGCGATATTGGGTTTGATACCGATTACAATTACATTCGTGATTACATCCATCCGGACGGAATTCGGGTTAATACAGGTCTAAAGTACTACCGCATTACGGGGAGGAACGAGCATAAAGAGCCTTACGTTCCCGGGTGGGCAATGGAAAAAGCGGCCACCCACGCCGGCAATTTTATGTTCAACCGGGAACACCAGATTCACTACCTCTGTCGTTTCATGGACCGGCCGCCTCTGATTGTGGCCCCCTACGATGCCGAGCTTTTCGGTCACTGGTGGTTCGAAGGACCTCATTGGCTGGAGTTCCTGATTAGAAAAATCGCCTACGACCAGGATACAATAGAATTGATTACGCCTTCCGATTATCTGCGCCGGCACCCTTGCAACCAGGTGGTGACGCCCTGCGCTTCGAGTTGGGGGAATAAGGGGTATCACGAAGTCTGGCTGTGCGGGCCCAACGACTGGATTTACAGGCATCTGCATTGGGGCGCAGACCGGATGGTGGAACTGGCGCAGCGCTTTCCCGAAGGTACGGGCATGCTGCGACGGGCGCTGAACCAGGCGGCGCGCGAACTTCTTTTAGCCCAGTCCAGCGATTGGCCCTTTATTATGGCCACCGGCACCATGGTTGATTACGCCGTCCGCCGCTTTAAAACGCACCTGTCCAATTTTAAAGGCATTTACCAGCAGATTACGGAGTGCCGCCTTGAAGACGGGTGGATAGAGGAACTGGAGAGCCGCCACAACATCTTTCCGGACATCGACTACAGAATATACGCGGACGTTTAGGGTCGTATGCAGCGCTTCGAGGGCCAAAGAAACCGAAAGCCGGCGTTAGAGTTGCAGACGACGAATGTGAAACTAGTTCGTTTTACCGAGGTCTGGACGTAATCCCGCCGCTTCACGCAGGTACAAGTGTTTAAGTTCGTTCGGCGACCTGTCAGTGTTTACATGCAACAGAACCCTTATTACCCTGGCCATGGCGCCGGGCACGTTTATTTCGCGGGCACACAGGAGCGGAACGTGCCGCCATCCCATTTCCCTCGCAGCCAGGGCCGGAAATTCGGCGTTCAGGTCTTCGGTAGCGGTAATAAATACGCTTGCTATATCCTCAAGCTTGATTTGATTTTCCCGCACAACGGCTGATAGAAGCTCTTTCACCGCAGACATAATACTCTCGGCCGTATTCTCACGAACGGTGATGGCGCCTCTTATTCCCCTGACCTGAATTGGTAACACCTCTCCAGCTTTTAATCTTAGCTATCTGCCGCTGTACTTTCGCTCCAAATTCTGATGGTAACGCTGTAATTCTTCGCCGATGCGGTAGAACAGCCTTTCGATCTCGTAACGACCAAGTACCATGCTGTCCAGATTAAGAATTTCTATCCTTCTGAACTCTTCCCGGAAAATTAAACGAATCAAATCATCTATACCGTCCGCGACCACCGTCAACTCCAGAGGCGCATACGCGACCTCAGCTCCTGTGCCGTCGTCGACAACCGCATAAACTTCGTGTGCCATGTTTATGTCTTCAACTTTTACACCCTGCAGCGGTACGTTCCTGAAAACAGCGGCCGATTGTTCCCGCGCTTCTTCCGCGGCCTTTTCGGTCGTCTTGCCGCCAAAGAGCAGCCTACCTGGTCTGGCAACCCCACGATAATCTAAACGGACCCGCGCGCTGATGCCTTTATCTACCAATTCGCCGCCAGTCAAGCCTTTGACCAAGGTGTGACCCCCCTCACGCCAGGAATGTAACAACAATTCGCGCCGGGCAATCAAAATCCTCCTTTTACCGCCTTAAAGCCCGACCTGCTGTTTCAGCCGCTTAACCTCCTGTTTCGTCAAACACCTGTACTCTCCCGGCTTCATTTCTCCCAGCCGCAAAGGCCCGATCGCCTCCCTTTTCAGACGCACCACCGGGTACCCGACGGCCGCGCACATACGCTTAACCTGTCGTTTTTTCCCCTCTTTGATGGTGATTTCCAGCAAGGTGCGCCCGGGTTCCTTACGGAGGACCTTAACGGCGGCGGGCTGTACCGGTCCGTCTTTGAGGACGACGCCGCCGGCCAGCCTTGCGACAGCCTCCGCAGCGATACTGCCGGAAACCCATACTTTATATACTTTCGCTACTTTGTAACGCGGGTGGGTTATTCGGTACGCAAGTTCACCGTCGTTGGTGATCAAGAGCAGGCCTTCGCTGTCGAAGTCCAGGCGCCCCGCCGGAAATACCCTCCCGGCCACGGCGTGTAAAAAGTCGGCCAACTTGGGACGACCATGCGGGTCGGAAAGTGTGGTCAACACGCCGGCTGGTTTGTAGAACGCCAGGTAAAGCTTTTCCTCCCCGGCATTCACCGGTTGCCCGTCGACCTCGATCCTGTTACGCGCAGGGTCAACCTTGAGTCCGAGCCTGTCAACCAGTTTTCCGTTTACTTTTACCCGTCCGGCGCGGATTATTTCTTCTACCCGGCGGCGTGACGCAATTCCCGCCCGGGCTAAAAATTTTTGGATTCTTTCATCAGCCAAAGCCTTCACCTATAGTATTGCAAAACAAAAATTACCTGTAAGTAGTTTTGCAACGGCCTCCGAGGAATATTATAACCGCACAAGAAGTGTTAGCCAAACACCAGCCCCACGATTATCACCGAAGATATAAAAGTCGTAATGTCTGCCAAAAGGCCTGTTATCGGCGCGTACCGGTAACGTTTTATACCTACCGCCCCGAAATAAACCGAGAGGACGTAAAAGGTGGTGTCGCTGGTCCCCTGCATCGTCGAGACCAACAATCCAATCATGCTGTCCGGCCCGTGGGTGTGGATGATATCCGACGCGATGCCCAGAGCCGCGCCCCCCGAAAGCGGCCGCATCAACGCGTGCGGCAGGACTTCAGGCGGAACCCCGAGCGGCGAAAGAACCGGTTGCAGGATGCCCACCATTTCGGCCATCGCTCCTGAACTCCGAAAAACGTTGATCGCCACCAGCATCGCCACCAGGTACGGGATTGTTTTGACAGCGACCTCGAACCCTTCCTGCGCGCCGCTGATAAAGACCTCATATACCGGGATTTTACGGTAGAACCCCGCCGCAAGGATCACGAACAGCAGGCCGGGAATTACCCATTTCGCCAACTCGGTTACCATTTAGCACCCCGCCGGCGAGTATGCCACCACCGGAGTAACGCGTCACCCGCGATCGCCACGGTCATACCGATCGCCGTGGCCAGGATCGTAGTGCCGATAATCGACGCCGGCTCCCGTGAACCGTAAAGCGCCCTGATACCGATGACGGTGGTGGGCACAAGTGTTATGCAAGCGGTGTTAAGGGCCAAAAAAGTGCACATGGCGGGGGTCGCCTCCTCGGCATTAGGATTCAGTTTTTGCAACTCGCGCATCGCTATTAACCCTGCGGGCGTTGCCGCATTTCCCAGGCCCAGGATATTGGCGCTCAGGTTAAGAATTATGGCGCCTGTCGCCGGGTGGTCCGGCGGCACCCCCCGGAACAAGCATCTGACCAGCGGCCGCACGAACCAGGTCACCACTTTTACCAGCCCCGCTTCCTGCGCGACCCGCATAACCCCCAGCCAGAAAGTAATGATGGCGATCAGGCCGAGAGAAGTCTCCACCCCGAACTTGGCGCCTTCAAGAACCGCCTTGGTCACAGCGTCAACCTTCCCGTGATATGCGGCGACCACGATCCCCGAGAGCATTAGGAAAAGCCATAAGACGTTAACCATTCTACCCGCCTCCTAGTAAAAGCTTATTTTGGCGGGTACGGTATAGAAGAGGCTTTATAATTTGTATTATGGGACCGTAATACGAGTGTGAGTGTCAAAACCCCGTTGGGTTCTGTGAGGAAACTAAAAAAAGGTCTTCATCTATGGAAGACCTTTCGAACTTTAGGTTAACAGGCTGGAATCTTACTGTTTCCGCCTGATTTCCTCGATTTTCTCCATTATCTGGGGAGCCAGGTCTAACATGCGTTCCGCCAGGTGGTTCCCGTCCACGGGAATAAGCCGCACGTTATCGCCGCTTACCACCAGAAAGCCTACAGGCTGGACGGACACTCCGGCGCCGCTGCCGCCCCCGAAAGGCTGTTCCCCGCCGGCATCTTTTGGTTCGGCGCCGAAAGCGCTCCCGCCCGCGGCAAACCCGCAGGCCACACGGGATACGGGTATAATTACCGTACCGTCGGGCGTTTCAACGGGGTCGCCGATGACGGTATTCACATCTACGATGCCTCTGATGCTTTCCATCGCGGTCTTCATTAAAGCTTCAACCGGGTGCTCCAATGAACTCACCTCAATAAACCGATTCTACCCATAATCTTTGATTTTCGCCACTATAAATATGCCCCGGCAGTCATTAAATATTCACACCCGCCACGACACAGCCGCCCTCTATAAAGCTTTAGTCACAGCATTTCGAGGCCAATGTTCGCTTCTATCGGCCCGGCTTCGGTCCGGATAAATATCGCCAGCGTTTTTACCCGGCTTACCACAACCACCTTGTCCCCGGTTATTAAAGCCGGAGGAGAAATATTCACCGATAATCCCTCCCGCTCCAGGGCGATCACGGCATTGGACGCCAGAATATTGGCCATTTCGGCAATTGCGCTTTGCGCCATACCGTCCAGTTCTTCTACCGGAGTACCCATCATCATCATCGAGGCTATGTTCTGAGCAGTTGTCTGATCCATACCGTAAGCGACATTCCCTCGCAGGTCTTTAGACAGGCCGATTAAAGCGGTTACATCCATTCCGGCAACCAACTTATCCTTAAGGGATAAATCCCCCCGTTTGATTTCAGTAAAACCAAAGTTGGGTAGTACCTCGAAAAAAGCTTCAACAAAAGGTAGGTACATTTTAACGTCCAAGGTAATTCCCCCTTACTATAATGACAGAATTATTTGTTAAGGTTTAATATCATTATCCCAAGAAAAAAGCAGGTAGGGGAACTTCTCCCGAGTAAGGCTGCGCGCCACCGATCTGTCTTTAGCATCACCTCACCACCGCCATATAAAAAACTAACATAATTATCGACATTCTTAAATTGTTATTTAATAAAAATGTTCATATTTCATCCAGCTACGCACCATCTACGCGCAGGTTTTTACCATTGAGCCTTTTATTATCCTAGCGCTTTTATCGGCCGTTTTCCGTTTTACTTACTATTCCCGGCCAGTATTTT
Organism: Bacillota bacterium; assembly: GCA_020063185.1. Lineage (GTDB taxonomy): Bacteria > Bacillota > Desulfotomaculia > Desulfotomaculales > Ammonificaceae > SURF-55. The sequence goes on along the minus strand of JAGUUY010000164.1, from coordinate 4,272 downwards.
CGACACTACCGCGGGAATCATGTCTAACGGGACCAGCAACTCCACTCCCCCGCGCTCGTAAGCCGCCTTCGGCATGCCGAAGACCACGGACGTGGCCTCGTCCTGCGCTACAGTTCTGGCCCCTGCCCGGCGCATCGCCGCCATCCCTTCCGCGCCGTCACTGCCCATACCGGTGAGCATTACCCCGACGGCGTTTGCGCCAACGTGCTTTGCCACGGACTGCAAAAGAATCTCCACCGAAGGACAATGCCCGCAGACATTGGCGCCGTAGCGGCATTCCACAAGGTAAATGCCCCCCGAACGGCGCACCGCCATGTGACGGTCGCCTGGAGCGATCAGCACCTGTCCCGGCATTACCCTATCCCCTGTCCGGGCTTCCTTCACTTCCATAGCGCAGATCTCGTCTAAACTGTCGGCAAAATGCCGGGTGAACCCCGGGGGCATGTGCTGGACAATCACCACCCCCGGCATGGTGGAGGGAAAGGCCTGCAATATACGACGGATCGCCTGTGTTCCCCCGGTAGACGCTCCGATCGCGATCACTTTGTCCGTCGACTCGGCAAGGGCCTTGCTATCCGCTCTAAGAGGTTCAGGGTAAGCCTGCTGGCTGATCCTCCGGGCGCTCACGTTCGTCGCCGCGGCGATTTTCACTTTCTCCCGCAGGTCGGCGAGCATTGCCGACAAGCCGCGCGCCACGTCCACACTCGGCTTGGTAACCACATCCACAGCCCCGGCTTCCAACGCCGCCAGGGTAACCGACGCCCCTCTTTTGGTAAGCGCGCTGACCACCACCACCGGCAGCGGGTACTGCGGCATCAGTTTGCGCAGAAACTCCACCCCGTCCATTCTCGGCATCTCGATGTCCAGGGTGAGCACGTCCGGTATTAGCTTTACTATCTTGTCCCTCGCCGCGTACGGGTCCGAGGCGGTACCCACCACTTCGATCGCCGGATCCATCGCAAGCCCCTGGGACAGAATGTCCCGCACCAGAGCCGAATCGTCTATAACTAGCACTCTGATCTTTTTCACTACCTGCTCCTAATTACTCAAGTTTTTTGGTAAATAGAAGGTCTGACCCGCTTGAAATACCCCAGTGACCGGTCTATCGACTCCGAGTGCCCGATAATCAGATACCCGTCCGGCGCTAGATACCGGTGAAAACGCTCCACCAGCGCCTGTCGGGTGGCGTTATCGAAGTAAATCATCACGTTACGGCAAAAGATAGTATGAAACTGTCCTTTAAACGGATACTCGTTACGCACCAAATTTAAGCGCCGGAATAAAATTATCTCCTTAATTTCTTGTTTAACAGCTAAATGCCCGTCTTTTAAAGGGATAAAGTACCGTTGTTTGTACCAGGAAGGCACCTCCCTCAGCTTATCCGCCTTATATACGCCGTCCGCGGCTTTGTTGAGGGCGGTCACCGATATGTCGGTAGCCAAAATGCCGATATCAAGATCGCTGAAGTCGTCATTGAAGTAATTGCTCAGGATCATCGCCAGGGTATAGGGTTCCTCGCCCGATGCACACCCTGCGCACCATATTCTCAGGTCGGACTTTCCGCTTTTTCGCAGTGCTTCCACTATCTGTGCAAGAGCCACTTCTTTGAAAAAATCAAAGTGCTCCTGCTCGCGGAAAAAGAAGGTGTGGTTCGTGGAGATCCGGTCAATCAGGGTCAAGAGCGCATGGCCGCTCGTGTCCCGGACCACGTATTCATAGTACTCCTTAAAGTTGGAGAATCCTCCCTTGTGAAGGACTTTGTGCAGCCGCGCCATCACCAGGGCCCGCTTATGCTCGCCGAGGTTAATACCAAAGCGGTCGTATACCAACCCGCTGATCAGCTTGAATTCCTCATCGCTAAGGTGAAGCGCATTCTGCATGCGTTGAGCGCACCCCTCTGATGTAACTCCACAAACTTAAGGGGCGCCGGGTACGTGTCAGTTCCTGCGCCCCTTAAGCCGAACCGTTTAGAACTTCCCGAACTCTTTATCGTCCAGCGCGATGACTTCTTCAGGCCTGCCGCCGCTCTTTTGGGACGCGGCCGCAGCCTCCATGGCGCCGCCCCAGGTCTGCCCGGCAGCCCTATAAGACTGTCCTGCGGCCTTCGCTTGATAGGCCTGCTGGGCCTGCCGCAGTCTGAACTTGCCCAGCATCTGCTTTAGCTGCAGCGCCTGGCTGGACAATTCCTCACTCGAGGCCGCGAGTTCTTCGGCGCTGGCCGTGTTTTGCTGGGTCACCTGGTCAACCTGACCCAGCCCCTGGTTTATCTGCCCGATCCCCTGGGCCTGTTCTTTCGATGCCGAAGCTATCTCTCCGATCAGGTCTGTTACTTTGGTAGCGCTTATTACTATTTCCTCGAGTGCTTTGGAGGTTTCTGCCACGATATTCGTTCCCGCTTCGGTCTTCTTTATGGAACCCTCAATCATTTCCGCGGTCTCCTTCGCCGCCTTGGCGCTGCGCTCCGCCAGGTTCCGCACCTCCTCGGCCACCACCGCGAACCCCTTGCCGTGTTTGCCTGCGCGCGCCGCTTCCACCGCCGCGTTCAGCGCCAGAAGGTTGGTCTGGAAAGCAATTTCGTCGATCGCCTTGATGATCTTGGATATGTTCGCCGCGGACTCGTTAATCTCGTTCATAGCGTTGACCATCTGGGCCATTTGAGCGTTACCTGTCTCGGCGTTGGTTCGAGCCTGAGTGGCCAACTGGTTGGCCTGGGTTGCGTTCTCCGCATTCTGCTTGGTCTGCGCTGTGACTTCCTGCATGGATGAGGTGATCTCCTCCATAGAACTCGCCGACTCGCTCGCGCCCTGCGAAAGAGCCTGGCTGGAATCCGAGATCTGCCGTGAGCCGTTGGCTACCTGGTCCACCGCGACGGCAACCTGGCTCAGGATTTCATTGACCGAGTCGATGGTAGTGTTGAGGGCGTTCTTGATGATGGCGTGATCCCCCTGGTAGTCACCAGTCACCGCTACGTCAAGGTTGCCCTTGGCCATCTCCTGCAGGCATCCAACCGCTTCGTTGATCGGCTTGAGTACGGCGTCCAAGGTTGCGTTAATTCCTTGAACCACATCCCTGAATCCTTTAATCCGATAATTGTCGGGATTACCCCTTGCGGTTAATTCACCGGCGAGAGCCGCCTGCACGAGGTATCCCACTTCCAAAACCGCTTGGTGCTCTTCGGAAATTTCAACGGCGTATTCCAGGGCCCCGACAATTTTACCGCTTTCATCAACGATAGGCGCTCCAGTATAGCGGATGGGAAGTTCACCGGAAGGCAATTTGGCTACGGTTTCGCTGGTAAAGATACCGTTTTCCCGCATGGCCTTTTGCACCTGGCAGTTAATGGTGTTGCAGTGGCCGGTATTAAATAGTGCGAAGCATTTTTCACCGATGCAGGCCTCGGGTGTTTTACCGACAGCCGCAGCCCCGGCAAGGTTCATGAACCTGACGTTCATATCCTTGTCCACAACCATAACCGGAGTAGGAATTTTGTTAAGAAACTCTACCTTTTCATTGGCATCATCCATCGCCTTCCTGAACTCGGTTTTATCCGTGACAATCTCCACGGCCCCGATAATTCTGCCGGATTGGTCTCTGACGGGCGCTCCGGTGTAAGAAATAAATAGATCCTGACCCCCTGGGTGAGCATCCGTCTCGCTTTGCTCTACATTACCGCTACTCATCGCTCTGGCACAGGCACACTTTGCGGTATGGCAATCCGAAGTTTTGAAGTGGTCGTAGCACTTCTTACCGATAAGTTGCTCCTGGGTTATACCAATCACGGCGGCCCCCGCTTTGTTCATGAAGCGAATACTGAAATCCTTGTCGATGATCATAACCGGCGCGGGGATCGCGTCAATATGGCCTACCAGAGTATCAATGATCTGGTTAACTCCATTAACGATCTTGGCATAATCCTCGCTAAACTTGTTCACGTCAGCCCGGATCTGAAACCGTCCTTCTTCTATCGCTTCAGTTAACATAATAGTTTCAGCTATTAAGGTATCCAGTACCGAGAAATCCTTTTCACTATCCGTGTTGACTTTCATCTAATGACCCTCCTCACTAAAAAGTAATTTGTCTGCGTTTAACAGGATTTTTACCTCATCGCCGACCTTGCCCATGCCCTGGATAAAGCGGCTGCCGGCGCCCTTGCTGACCCTCGGCGGGGGCTCAACGTCGCTCTTGGGGATGTCGAGAACCTCGGAAACCCGGTCCACGATCAGCCCCACCGCCTGGTTGTCGATGTTGATCACCACGATGCAGGTCCGGTCG
>JAGUUY010000106.1 GCA_020063185.1 Bacillota bacterium | reverse complement strand
TCCGCAACCTGATGTGGAGTAAAGTGGTGGTGGTGCTGTTCCTCCTTACCGCTTTGGCCGTATTGATAAGCGTTGCCTTTACGAAGTGGTTCAGCCCCCTGTCCAGTATCAGCAGAATCCTCAGGGGCATCGCCCTTGGTGACTACGACCGGCCGTTGGCGCCGGCCCGGTACGTTGAATTTGAAGGCATAGTCGAAGCGGCCGAAAAGATGCGGTCGGATATCAAGAGTACGTTTTACCGTCTGAATGACCTGTCAAGTTTCGGCATGCGCGCCGTTTCGGTGATCAGGGAAGATGAGTCCTACAAATTGCTCGTACATTATTTAAAGCGTCTGGGTATCGACGAAACCATCATTGCCCTCTGCGAAGAGGGGCACCGCAGGAGCAGGGTGGCGGCATACTATTGCCGTCCCACGCATGAAGAAGAATATTACAGTGAGACCGTCGGCCGCTATAACTTCACTTGCCTTAAGGATGTCGAGCATTGCCAGGCGGTAAGGACCCTGAGCCCCTGTATTGTTAACGATATGACATCCGATTTGGGCTGCAGAAATGTCTGTATCGTCCATCCCGAAATGCGGAGCTACATTTGCTATCCGCTGTCTATAGGCGGACGGTCCCTGGGTTGGGTTAAGGTATCAAGTACCGCCGCTAACTACTTCGATTCGGAAGTCAGAAAATCAATCGAGGGCTACGTTTCCATAACCGCGGCGGTAGTCGCCAACCTCAGACTCAGCGAATTAAACAAGCTGCTGTCGCTGACGGACCCACTTACCAAACTATACAACAGGCGGTTTCTGGAAGAGTACTACAACCGTCAGGTCGCCGAGGCAAACCGCCGGCAAGAACCTTTTGTCGTGGTTTTTCTGGATATTGACCAGTTTAAGATCGTTAATGACACGTACGGACACGAATTGGGCGACAAAGCGCTGGCCGCTGTTGCCCGCACGATCAGAAACTCGCTGCGTCAGGTCGACCTTATGGTCCGCTACGGCGGTGAAGAATTTATCATCGTTTTACCGGGCACCGACCTTGAAGGCGGCATAACTGTGGCTGAAAAGATAAGACAAACCATGGCTTCAACGCCAATTGAAATTGAATCGGGCGAAACCATTTTCCTGACGGCCAGCCTGGGAGTGGCAAGTTATCCCCCCGGCTCGAATTTGAGCGTGGAGGAAATCATTCAGCGGGCCGATGAGGCGATGTACCAGGCGAAGATAATGGGTAAAAATCAGGTGGTGGTTTGGCAACGATTACGCGACACCGGTCAGCAGGTCCTTTTTGAAAATGGTGACGCTTAAATCGGGGACAAATTCACCACGGAGACAAAGAGAGCACAGAGATGAAGCCGATTTTTTAATAAACGCGTAACATTACAGCCACGGAAGCCCATGAGTTTAGTCCTCGGTCGAAAGTCCCCGGTCCTTACAACGGAAACAGGAGGATATCAAAATGACTAATCTTGATGCGTTGATGGGCAATGGAAGGCTAACGGGTTGAGCGCAGGATACTTCTAAGGGCCAAATCGACTGCCTCTTGGGGTGTCTTTGCGTGATGCAATCCGGATATATCCTCAAATGAAAAAAGAAGTCCTACCACGGGCTTTCCTTTTTTTAAGGCCAGCGCCACTTCGGAAAGGGTGCCGAACCCGCCGCTGATGGCGATAACGGCATCAGCGGCGCTAGCAATTACCGCGTTGCGGGCTTCCCCAAGCCCCGTCGAAAGCGCCAGGCTGAGGTACTTGGACGCGTCGTTACGGTCACTACCCGGCAGGATGCCTACGGAAGTACCACCGCCGTCGCGGGCGCCATGGGCCGCGGCAGCCATAACCCCGCCTTTGCCGCCGCAAATTACGATTGCCTTGCGCCGCGCCAGTTCATAACCGACGTCGTATGCGCGCTTGGCGGTCTCTTCATTGCATACCGAAGAGCCGACCACGGCAATGTAGCAGTCAGGGCGGTTCACGTTTAAACCTTGGGTTCCAACCAGTAGGATCGTTGAAGTTCGCGGAAGCCGAGGTTGAAAGTAAGGATTTCAAGTTTGATCGACAGATCAACGTTTCTAACGATTACACTTTCGGGTATGTGGATTACGGCAGGCCCGAAGGTGAGCAAAGCTTCAACACCGCTTTTTACAAGCACGTCCGCAACGTCCTGGGTGGCGAATTGAGGCACGGCTATTATTCCCAGCCGGACGTTGTTTTCCTCAACCACTTCAGGTATCCTCTCGAGGGGTAGTACTTCCAGCTCCTGTATACGTTTACCGATTTTTAAAAGGTCGTTGTCGAAAACACCAACGATGTTAAAACCCCTGTCTTTGAAGCCGCGGTAAGCGCACAGCGCCGTCCCCAGGTTGCCTGCTCCTACCAGCACCACAGGCCACTGCTGGGTCAGCCCGAGTATTTTTAAAATGTAATGGGAAAGTTCCTTAACGTTGTAGCCGACACCGCGGGTACCGAACTCACCGAAATAAGCAAGATCCTTGCGCACCTGCGCCGGGCTTACACCCACGCCCTTGGCGATTTCACCGGAGGAGACGGTAATGATCCCGACCTTATCAAGACGGTCAAGGAAGCGTGAATAGACGGACAGCCTGCTTACTGTGGCTTCCGGAACACGCATTACCTTCAAATCACGGTGCCTCCTTTTTCGCATGTCGGACATCGGATGTCGGACGTCAGAAGTCGAAAGTCAATCGCTGTCATACTAATCGGTACCCTTGCCGATTCCTTTAAGCTAGAAAACTATGGAGTAAAAAGCACTCTTTTTCACTTATAATTCCTGATCAGGCAGTCTTATTTTAAATGACAACTTCTCAAGTCTAGCAAAAAGGGGGCATTCTGCGGAATTATTATACCGGAGAGAGGATTTGAGTGTCAATTGCTTTGAGAAAATTATCACTTGCGGGACAGCTTAAGCAGATCCTGAATGGCTGTTACGGGGTCAACAGAGGCGAACACAGCCGACCCGGCTACCAGAATGTTTGCGCCGTACCTTACCGCCGCGGCAGCCGTCTCTGGGTTAATGCCGCCGTCGACTTCAATTTCGGCCTGCAAATTAATGCGCTCCAGTAGATCACGGAAATACGCGATTTTAGGCAGCATTGCCGATATGAATCGCTGACCGCCGAAACCCGGATTGACCGTCATTACCAGAACAATATCAAGCAAATCCAGCACGTATTCGATTGTCTGTGGCGGTGTAGCGGGATTCAGGGCGACCCCGGCCTTTATACCTGACTCCTTTATGGCGCTTAACGTGCGGTGGAGGTGCGTACAAGCCTCGACGTGTACGGTCAAAACGTCTGCCCCGGCACGGACAAAATCGCTGAGATAACGTTCGGGTGCAGCTATCATAAGGTGCACATCCAGCGTCAGGGCGGTACACGAACGTATCGCCGCCACAACCGGTGGACCTATGGTTATATTTGGCACAAAATGACCGTCCATAACGTCAATATGAAGATAGGGCGCTCCCGCCGCTTCTACTTTTTTAATTTCGTCGGCGAGGCGGGCGAAATCTCCGGCGAGTATGGAAGGGGCTATTTTAATCATCAGTATCTCGTCCTTTCCCTTTTGGCTATTTCGGAAGCGAAGCCGACGTAATGGCTGTAGCGGAAAGCGGGAATCGTCCCTTCCGCCACGGCTTTTTGCACCATACAGTCAGGTTCGGTCGTATGCGAGCAGTTATTGAACCGGCATTTTCCTCTCTGCGCGGCGATTTCGGGATAGCAGTCCGCCAGCACCGAGAGGGAGATGTCAGGGGTCTGAATGTTCGTAAAACCGGGAGTATCAACCACAAACCCTCCGTCCACAAGAGGGGTCAACTCTACAGTCCTTGTGACATGCCGGCCGCGTTTGGTCTTGGGATTGACCTGGGCGGTTCTTAAGCGCAGGCCGGGGTGGACGGCGTTCAACAGGCTTGATTTTCCCACACCGGAAGGCCCGGCCAGGACCGAAACCGACCCGATAAGCCACTGGCGGAAATCCTCAACCCCTTCTCCTGTTTTGGCACTGGTTAAAAAAACCCGAAAGCCGATATTTCTATAAGCCTCTAACTCCTGGAAGTACGGATCCGCAGGGGTAAGATCTATTTTATTCAAGCAGATGGCGGGATGTATATTGCCGGTAATGCTTATCAACAAAAAGAGGTCAAGTAGTCTGAATTCAGGTTCCGGTTCTTTAACCGACATAATAATTGCCGACTGTTGAACGTTTGCTACCGGTGGGCGCATCAACACCGTTTTTCGCGGCAACACTTCTTTAATAACGAATTTGCCGTCCGGCGCCTCCTCGAGCAACACGCGGTCTCCCACGTAAATACGCTGCTTCGCCAGGCGCCCTCTGCGCGAACATTCATGGACCGCGCCGGTCGTCAGCTCCCTGGTGAAATAAAAACCGCCGTGCAGCCTTACCACTTGCCCGAGAACCAAAGCTTACCTCCCTCAAAAATAGTTCGCAGTTAGGCTCAAAAGGACTGACTTTAAGGTCGGTTCGAAGTTCGAAGTTTGGGAAACGTGAACTGTGAACTGTGAACCGACCTAAAAGGTCCATCAACCTAAGCCCGAACCGTGAACCGTGAACCGACCCCAAAGGTCTATCCGTCTTAGCTTGCACGTCGAACGTCTAATTTCAAAGGCTTTGCTCACGTACCAGCTTGCCGTCGAGATATACAGCAATCGTGGCTTGGCCGAAGTACGTAACGGGCTCAACCACACGCTCACCAGAAGCGCGGTCGGCGTTATACGCCTCCGTCATCCCCCGGGCATCCTTGATGGTAATTTTAACGTTGTGTACCTGGCCGTCGTCGGGAATCTGCAGGTAAACGCTGGCCTCTTTAGGTATTGGCCCCGGCCCCTTGCTGACCGTTACCTCAACCGGCTTTCCGGACTCAAGGTTGGCGCCTGAGGCGGGGTCTTGAGCGAGAACGTAACCGGTGAGATATTCGACGCTCGATTCTTGTTTTATGCCGTCTCCGAGAATAAATCCGGCTGTGATAAGCTTTTCTCTAGCCGCGTCGAGCGTAAAACCCACAATGTTGGGCACGGGTTTTAGCACCGGAGCGGGACCCTTGCTGACAAAGAGCGTAACCGGGGTGTCTTTCGGGCGCATAACACCCGGAACCGGGTCCTGATCCGTAATAATGCCGCCGGGTACTTTGTTGCTGAAAACCTCTTTCCGGGGACCTACCAAAAAGCCTTCATTGACAAGAATCATCTCAGCGTCCTGAATGAGCCTGTCCCGGACGTCGGGAACGGTGCTCATTTGAGGTCCAAGACTAACCAGCAAAGTGACAAGTCGACCCCTTTTCACGCGGTTCCCCGCCTCAATGTCCTGCCGGTAAACCTTGCCCTTCTCCACCGAAGCGCTGTTTATCTCCTGAACCTGTGAGCGTAAACCATGCTCGGTCAAAGTTTTTTGCGCCGCGGCAACGCTTAATCCCTGCACGTCAGGCACCATAACTTCAGGAACATAAACGTACCATTTGATGCCCCACCAACAACCGATCACGAAGAAAATGAAAACCAGACCCAGTGCCGCATACCCCAACGGTTTCAACCGTCTTTTTGTTTTTATAATATCACTCAACCTTTCGCCGAAATCTTCAAACGGCAATTCATCCTGCAGCTTGCTGACGTCGCTCCCCATGGCTACTACCGAGTGATAACGCAGGCTCGGGTTTTTCGCCATGGCCTTTTCCACCAAGGCTACAAGAGGCCGCGGAAGTCCGGGCTTGACTGTGCTGATCGGCGGCGGTTCCTCCTGGATATGTTTTATGGCCACGGCTACGGGGTTGTCACCCGTAAAAGGCGGTTTTCCGGTAATCATCTCGTACAGTACGGCCCCGAGTGAGTAAATATCCGACTTTGCGTCCGCGGGTTCCCCTCTGGCCTGTTCGGGAGAAATATACTGTACGGAACCTAGGAAAGCCTTTGTTGCCGCCAGGGTGGTGCCACCCACGGCGCGGGCGATCCCGAAGTCCGTTAACTTGGCCCTTCCTGCCGCCGTTACCAGAATATTGTGCGGTTTAACGTCCCGGTGAACGATGCCGCGGCTGTGGGCGTGTTCAAGCGCGTCACAAATATCTCTGGCTATTTTGAGAACGAGGGACGGGCTTATGTTTCCTTGGTGTATCAAGGACTTGAGATTTTGACCCTCAACGTATTCCATGACCAGATAATAGACGCCGTTATCGCAGCCGACATCGTATACGCTCACAATGTTCGGGTGCGATAAGCTGGCTACGGATCTCGCTTCCTGCCGGAAGCGGCGGACGAAATCCTCGTCTTTAGTGTACTCTTCGCGTAAAACCTTAATGGTGACAAACCGGTTTAACAGCGAGTCCTGGCCTTTGTAAACAACTGCCATGCCGCCGCTGCCCAGTTCCTCTAATATTTTGTATCGGTTTCCTACGACCCGGTCAATCATGTATTACCAGGCTTACCCCTTTCCACGCGCTTCGTTTTTGATAGGGCCGCTAAGCGTCATCTATTTGAATAAGAATACAGGTGACGTTATCTTTCCCACCGCGTTCCAAAACCAGATCCAGCAATTTATTTGCCTGGCTGACCAGCGTTCCTTCCGTGACCAATTCCAAAATCTCGGCGTCGGCAAGATGAAGGGTCAATCCGTCGGTACAAATCACCAGCAGGTCACCGGTTTGCAGCGGCATCTTGCCGGTGTCCGCCAGGACGGTCGGTTCCGTGCCGAGCGCCCGGCTCAAAACGTTTCGATAAGGATGCGTTTCCGCTTCTTCGGGAGTGATTCTACCCTCTCGTACATAGTCCCAGACAAGAGAATGGTCCCTGGTGAATTGTGATATTTTACCGTCTCTTACAAGGTACCCCCTGCTGTCCCCGACATGCGTCCAATAAAGAGTTGGGCCTTGAATTAAACATGCGGTCAATGTCGTTCCCATACCGCCGTATTCTTCTTTTTCGACCGCCAAGGAATAGACTTGGCGGTTGGCTTGTTCAGTGGCGGCCATTAAGGCCGGAAGAGGGTCTACATAGCTCTGGACGCCTAGCTCCTCCTGCAGCACCTTTAGCGCCAATTTACTCGCTATTTCTCCTGCGAGGTGTCCTCCCATGCCGTCGGCCACCGCGAACAGACCAGTCGCCGAGTTCGCGAGTAAAGCATCCTCGTTCTTTTCCCGCGCCAATCCTTTGTCGCTGATCGCTGTCCAGTACATTATTTTCCTCAGGCCCCGAGTTGCAAGGGGTCACTCCGCTTTAATTCATATCGCTGTATATCGCTTTAAAGCAAGCGCGTATCATACTTGCTTCGCAAAATCTGATTTAGTAATCATACGGTAAGGCTCCCGGTAATTGCTCCTTAGTTGGCCGCAGGCGGCCGTAATTTCTCCCCCGACTTCGCGGCGGCTGGTGACAACGAGACCTTCCTGCTCAAGAATCTTTTTAAAGCGCTGCACCCTGTCCGGCGGGGTTGCTTCAAAGGGCCTGTCCGTCACACGGTTCAAAGGAATTAAATTGATGTGGCACGGGAGACCCTTTAAAAGTTCGGCGAGTCCCCGCGCTTCACCTGCACCGTCGTTCTCACCTGCGATAAGGGTGTACTCGAAGGTTATCCGCCTGCCGGTCTTAGCGTAAAACTCGCGGCAGGCTTCTATCAGGCTGTGGAGGGGATACCGCCTGTTAACGGGTACAAGACGGTCACGCAAACGATCATTCGGCGCATGGATGGAAACAGCCAGCCCGACTTGAAGCCCAATTTCGGCCAAAGCCTTGATACCTGGAACCACGCCGCACGTTGAGACGGTGATATGCCGCGCCCCTATACCCAGAGTTGCCGGGTGAGTTACGGTCTTTAGAAAACGCAAAGTGTTTTTTAGATTGTCAAACGGTTCTCCGGTGCCCATAAGGACGACATGACTGGGCCGCAAACCCGTGTCCTTCTTCATGAACAATACCTGGTCATACATTTCTCCAGGTGAAAGGTTGCGAATCAGGCCGCCCTTTCCGGAAGCGCAAAAACGACACCCCATGCGGCAACCGACTTGCGAGGAAACGCATACGGTGCGGCCCCAGGGACGGTGCATCAGCACAGTTTCCACTTCGTCGCCGCCGGCAAATTCGAACAGGTATTTAACCGTCAAACCGCCGTCCATCGACCTTTTAGAGACGATTGAAGGTACGGATATGGTTAAGAGTTCAGCCAGCCGGGAACGAAGCTTGAGAGGCAGATTTGTCATTTGATCGAAGGTCTCGGCGCCATTAACAAAAAGCCAATGAACCACCTGTCGCGCCCGGAAGCGCGGTTCTCCCAGATCGGATAAAAAGGATTCTATTTCGTCAATAGAAAGCGATTTTACATTCATCTCTCTCATTTTACCGTCTTTGGGCCGGCTGTCAAAGACCGATTGAAAGGTTTTAAAAGAAGTACAGCGTTCGACGTGCAAGCCTGGACTGGTAGACCTTTGGGAACCATTCAACGTTTAAGCGTCGAAGTGCGGGTATTTCGATTTGCGTAGGGACTAATTACGGCGGCGCATCCGGGCGATGAAAAACCCTTCAAGCCCCTGATAAGGCATAAGTTGAACGTACCCGGCGGGGAGCGTCCCTTTTAAATCCAATTGCTGCGGCAGGAAAGGCCGCAGATCCTCAAGCGCGAAACGGTCGTCGGCGGTCAAAAAACGTTCTATTTGCCGCAGGTTTTCTTTGCGCGATATGGTGCACGTACAGTAAACGAGATACCCGCCGGGACGTACACAACGGGCCGCGCTCGTTAGAATCTCTCTTTGGAGCTCCGCCAACTCCGCTATTGCCGACGCTTTCCTGCGCCATTTAATGTCCGGCTTGTGATTGAGCAACCCGAGACCTGAACACGGGGCGTCCACCAGAACGTAATCGGCGGACTCCCGGAATACCCCCTCGAGCTTGCGCGCATCGCCCGCAAGGGTATCGACGCTTTTGACACCAAGCCGGGTGCAATTTGAACGCACCATGGACAAACGGTGCGGATGGATGTCGACAACGACGATGCGGCCGCTATCGCCCATAATTTCGGCCAGGTGCGTGGCTTTGCCGCCGGGTGCGCCGCATAAATCAACGATAAATGCCCCTTTTGTCGCACCAACCGCCTGGGCCGCCAACATTGAGCTTTCACCCTGAACATAGAAGTAACCGTCACGGAAGAGTGCGGAGGATTCCACATCTCTCAAGTTCCGTACCATAATGCCTTCGCGGGCGTAACGCGCCGGCAGCACATCAAGTTCGCGCCCCAGAAGGCCTAAGAGTTCCTCCCGGTCCGTTTTTAACAGGTTGGCCCGGATGGTAACGGCGGGTGTTTCGTTGGCGGCCGTGCAGGTGCGGACTGTTTCTTCCAGCCCGAATTCCTCCAGCCACAGCTTAACGAGCCACGGCGGGTGAGAGTGTTTTAACGAGATATGAGCGACAGGGTTCGCGGTCAGGTCGGGGTAAACTATGTTGTGTTGCTCACGGGCGATTTGGCGTAATACGCCGTTGATCAATCCCGCCACCCGCTGCGAAGCGAATCGCTTACCAAGGTTCACGGCTTCATTACAGGCCGCTGACGCCGGGATGCGGTCCAGGAACAAGAG
>JAGUUY010000073.1 GCA_020063185.1 Bacillota bacterium | reverse complement strand
GATCTGCCGCATTGCGTTTTTCGGGGCGGACAGCGGCGGTGCCGAACGCTTTTTCCTTAACATCGCCGATGCCGGCCTCGGGGGTGAAACCGCCGACCGGGTCAACCGGATGGGCAAAAGACTCGGTGGATTCCTGTCATTTCTCTGCGGCGCAGTGGTCTCTATATCAACATACCGGAGCAAACAAGCGGTGGTCATTGTCGACAACACACCGCCTGAAACTGTAGATTTGACGATCTTGGCCGTGGCCAACGGCCGGTACTTCGCCGGCGGCATGATGGTCGCGCCGCAGGCGCAAATGGACGACGGTCTTTTTGACCTGGTACTGGTCCCGAAAATGGCGCGCCTTGAGTTGGTTTACAACCTTCTCGGCGTGTACCGCGGGGCGCACGTGCACCACCCTAAGGTGACCGTACGGCGAAGCCCGCGCGTCTTAATAGAAACGCAACAACGGGTATGTGTGGAAGCCGACGGCGAAGTCGCCGGCTTCCTGCCGGCTGAGTTTACCCTGTTGCCGAAAGCCCTCGCCGTAATCTATTAGAAAGTGCAGGAGTAATACAGTGAAAAACAAAGACGATCTCCCGGAAATCCCGGCTGACCGAGGCGACGACCTCCACAACCTGGAACTTATGGAAAACGCCGACCTCGTGCTTTTTATGGCCGGCAACCAGTTTATGATTATGCCGGAACTCCTTGAGGTTTTTCAAAAGGAGCACCCCGGGGTACGGCGCATCTTTTATGAGACACTTCCCCCCGGACTGGAACTGAAACAGATCCTCGCCGGCGGCGCCAAGTTCGGTAACACACAGATCACCGTCACACCCGATATTTATTCGTCCGTAACCGAAAGCGCAATGATCAAACTAGCGGCAAAAGGCCTGGTCGAAGACTACTTCGTATACCTGCACAACCGGGTGGTGCTTATGGTCCCGGAGGAAAACCCTGCCGGCGTGCGGACCGTGGGCGACCTTGCCCGGACGGAAGTGCGTATTTCTCACCCCGGCCCGCTCGAAGACATCACGGTCCACATAACCAACATGTACAGAAAAGCCGGAGGCGAAGCTCTGGTAAAAAGGATTATGGAAGAGAAACGGGCGCAAGGCGCCACAATCTTCACCACCGTCCACCACCGGGAAACCCCTTTAAAGATTAAGGAAGGCGCGGCCGACGTAGGCCCCGTCTGGGCGACCGAAGTGTTAAACGCCTGCAAGGAGGGGTTGGGGGTAGCGGCAATTGAACCGGGGGCGGAATTGGACCAGCGGGACCAGGTCAATTATTTCATCGCAGGGTTGAAAAAAGCCCCCCATCCGGCAAACGCCGTCCGATTTCTGGACTTTATACAAGCTCGCAAAGCCCAGGATATATACAGACGTTATGGTTTCGTCCCCCACTTTGCTGTCTAGTTTTCCTCAGCAAAAAGAGCAGGGCTTTTTGGCTCTTGGCCGCCGTTCTCTTTTCGCACACACCTTTTAAAAACGCAGCATCGGAGTTTTCAATAACTATCCCGCGGGAATGCACAGTAACTGGCCTATTCTAAGATTGTCAGGGTCCACAAAGGGGTTGGCCTGCTGGATCGCCGCAACGGTAACGCCGAACCGGCGGGCAAGACTGAAGAAGGTATCCCCGGGCCGTACGATATAGGGGGTGGTTCCGGCGGGACACGCCCCCGGCGGAATTCCCTCCACGGCTGGAATGCAAATCTGCTGCCCGATAAGAAGCGCGTCCGGATTAACACCCGGGTTGACGGCAATCAGGTCCTCAATGCTGACGCCGAACCGCCGCGAGAGTGCGAAATAGGTGTCCCCCGGTCTGATGGTGTAAGTAAAAGTGCCCGGGGGACAGAAAACCGGCGGCACGGCCAACGGGATGCAAATCACCTGCCCGATCTGGAGATTATTGGGGTCGACTCCGGGGTTTGCCTCGCGGATGTCGTCGACTGACACGCGAAACCTCTGCGCCAGCCGGAAAAATGTATCCCCCGGGCGAATTGTGTACAGATTGCCTTCGGGACACGGCGGTACAACGGACATATCAATCGCCCCCTGTTTTACTCGGTTTTTCATCATATGAAAGAGCTTCCCCGATTGCCACCGCCGTTCCAAATTTCCACTGGTACCAACCGGCGCAACAGCTATAATTATACTAATGTTCTGTCGCAAAGGAGGTCCGGTTATCAAACGCGACATCCACTACGGGTGGATCATCATGCTGATGGGTATGCTGACAGCCCTGGGGGCTCACGGGTTCGGGCGCATGTCCTACACGGTAATCCTGCCGGCAATGAAGGATGGCTTGGACCTCTCTTACACGCAGGCGGGCCTCCTGGGCACCGGGAACTTTGTCGGCTACCTGGTTGCCGCTTTCCTGGGCGGGCTCCTGGCCGCAAGGTTCAACAGCCGCTATATTATCAGTTTTTCCCTGGTCCTGATGGGCGTCACCATGTTTATAACCGGTCTTGCACGCTCCTTTGAATGGGCGTTTGCGATGCGTCTTATAACGGGACTGGGAAACGGCGGGGCTTACGTACCGGCCATGGCGCTTGGTTCCGTCTGGTTCACAACGCGCTACCGCGGGTTTGCGACCGGTATTACTTCCAGCGGTACCGGTATCGGCACGATGCTCGGCGCGTTTATCGTCCCGTATCTGTTGGTCGTGTTCGGTACGGCGGGGTGGCGCTACGCCTGGTTTTGTCTCGGCGCATTACTGCTGGTAATCGGTATCGTGTGTCTCGCCTTCTTACGTCCCAGGCCGGAGTCCATCGGTCTCCGCCCGGTGGGAGGACAACTTCCCGAGGACGATAGCAGTGCCTCAAACGAAGAGACGCATGAAGGGCGCTTAAAGTGGGGACTGGTTTACAGGCAAAAAGCCGTCTGGCATTTCGCGGCGATTTACTTTTCCTTTGGGTTCTCCTATGTCATCTACATGACGTTCTTCGCCGCTTATTTAAAGAATGAGATCGGCTGGACCGCCGCTCAGGCGAGCGCTCTCTGGGCGTTCGTAGGGGCGCTCAACATCTTCTGCGGTGTGCTCTGGGGCGGCATTTCGGACTTTGTGGGCCGGAAACACAGCGCGGCCGCGGTATACCTTACGCTCGCGGCCTCATACGCGCTGTTCGCCCTGGTGAAGGCGACACCGGCCTTTTATGTTTCCGCGGTTCTGTTCGGGTTGTGTTACTCCGGTATCCCAACCATTCTGGCGGCCGCCTCCGGTGATTATGTCGGCAGGCGGTTGGCGTCTGCAGGGTTGGGATTCATCACCCTTTTCTTCGGGATCGGCCAGGCCCTCGGACCGGCCGTCGGCGGTTACCTTGCCGACGCCACCCAGACCTTCGCCGGGGCCTTCATCCTGGCAGGAGCGGTTTCCGTCCTGGGCGCGCTGGGTGCTTTGCTTTTACCGGCGCCCCGCACGAACCATGACTAAACAGGCGCGGCTGACACTTTCAGCCGGGATGTCCGCGGGCAGGTATGTGCTTAACATGTGCTAAGAAAGCAGGAAGGGCCCCAACCGGACCCTCCGACCTTAAGGAAACAAGAAGTTAATAGTAAGAAAAAGCCCTTACTTCCACAAATCTGTCGTTCTTTTTTTCGGTTTGGTTATGAACCCGAATCTACTTGAAAGACCAGCGCGTTGGCGACGGGGTCGTACTTTCCCTCGTATTTTTTGGGCTTGATATTATTCTCTTTCAACCACTGGAAAAGCGGCCTGCTGACTATTCTTCCGCTGTTGCCCTTGTTGACGGCCTCGACCTTAACCTCACCTTTTGCTTTGTTCTCCACAATGACCAGAACGCTTTTTTCGGCGTCGAAACCTATGTCCACTCTGGTCGGCGGCGCAATGTATTGGGAACTCGCAATATTAAGCGACAAAGCCCTGCCGATATTGCAGGTGGGCAAGGTCGTCCTTTTTATCCTCTTCTGGGCTTCTCCCTTTTTAAACCACTGTACGTTTTTTTGTTCCATATACTCTACCTCCTTCCTTTACAAAG
>JAGUUY010000137.1 GCA_020063185.1 Bacillota bacterium | reverse complement strand
GACGAGCACGAGGGGTTCTTCCGGATCGCCACCACCTCGGAAGGATTTGTGCTGTCCGGTCCCTCCGAGCCCCGGAACAATGTTTACGTGCTTGACGAAAACCTTCTGGTTGTGGGAAGGCTTGTCGGGCTCGCGCCCGGGGAGCGCATCTACGCGGCCAGGTTTATGGGCGACCGCTGTTATCTGGTTACCTTCCGGCGCGTGGACCCGCTGTTCACGATCGACCTTAAAGACCCTGAGAACCCGAAAGTGCTCGGCGAGCTGAAGATTCCGGGGTATTCCGATTACCTGCATCCTTACGACGACCGGTATCTTATCGGCATCGGCAAGGAGGTGGTCGAAGAGCCGGCGGCGAACCCGATAACACGTATCCTTCCGGAAATAGCGCCCGCTCCCCCGACCCGCGAGGCTGGTGTGAAGATTGCGCTTTTCGACGTACAGGATCCCACCAAACCCAGGGAAACAGCCAAATACGTGATCGAAGGGCAGAGCGTGGACTCTATCGCCCTGCGTGACCACAAGGCGATGCTCTTCAGCAAGGCAAAGAATCTCCTGGCGATCCCGGTCACGGATTACCCGCCTCACCGCGTGCTTCCCGACCTTCCGGAAGAGAGAAAGCCTTCTTACCGCGTGCGGCAAGAAGCGTACGTATTCGACATCTCTCCCGGCGGGATACACCTGAAGGGCACGGTCCGGCACCAGCTTGAGGACACGGCTGGAGGCGGCGCCGACAGTCCGGTGAAAAGGTGCCTGTACATCGGGAACGTGCTGTACACCGTATCGGACTACTTGGTCAAAATGAACAGCCTGAGCAACCTGGCGGAAATAAACCAGGTCCGGTTGTAAGCCGGCCCGAAATCCCTGTTCCAACAAAAGACAGCCCTTTGCGGCTGTCTTTTTTGTTCGGTCACAGGCATGGACTTATAATTTCTCGGCGACCGCCTGCCAGAAAGTGCCGTCCTCAAACCCCAGGCGCCAAATCGTAATGCCCAGCAAATCGTACCGGTTCACGAGGTCGAATTTCAAGCGCGCGGCGTCCGCACTTTCATACCAGACTTCATGTTTGATCCCGCTTTTATAATAGATAAAATAGGGCACCCCGTATGTACTGTGCCACTGGGGCTGAATGTTATTGGTTTTGATTAACTGATTTACCGATTGATAAGTCAGCATTTGGCAACCGGTGGCCGTCCAATCGTACCCGTAAGTGGCGATCCCCAGCAGGATTTTTTCCTTCGGGATTACGGTTATCGCATATTTTATCACGTTTTCCACCCAGCCGAGTGAGGCGATGGGGCCCGGGGTTCCGCCGGCCCAGTGCTCGTCGTAGGTCATAATCCCTACCCAGTCCGCATGCATCCCGATCGCGGCATAGTCAAAGGCGCCGGACCAAGCTGCTGTGGGCGCATCCCATGTCTTCGCGGGCACTGAAACGGTGGTCAGGTAACCCAAGGGCTGAAGGCTTGCCTTAAACTCCCGTACCAGAGCCGTGTAATAAGCGCGGTCGCCGTACGGAATGTTCTCGATATCAATGTTTACCCCTTTATATCCGTCTCTTTTTAAAATAGTGATCACGTTCTGGATCAAGCGCTGCCGGTTGGCGCTGCTCGTCAAAAGCGTATGCGCGTCAGCCGCGTTAAAGCCGCCGTTGCGGAAGTTGTGTATTAAGGCTATGGGAGTAGCGCCCTGGCTTAAAGCCAGACTCACGCCATCCTTGGGAGTCGAACCGGAGACATTCCCGAACCCGTCGACCAAAAAACAGAATGTGACCACGCCGTTTATCATTTTGCCGTAAGTCTTAAGCGAATTATAAGATCGGTTGTCCCCCCAATAGTCAACCGCGTAGTAACCTGAAACGTAACGGTGGACCGGCGGTTCCGGAGGAGGGGGCGGCGGCGGGGTGGTGCTCCCGGGAACAAAAATCTCCTGTCCGACCTGCAGTTGATAAGGATCGACGCCCGGATTCGCCGCCAGCAAGCTTTCCAGTGTAATGTTAAATCTTTGCGCGATCAGGTAGAAAGTATCCCCCGGCTGAATTACGTAAGCCGTGCCTTGGGGTTCGGCCGGAGGCTCAGGAGATGGGTCCGGTTCGGGTGGAGGCACCGGCGTGGGATCAGGTTCCGGGGGCGGCGGGGGCGGTGGTGCCGGGTTTCTCAACT
>JAGUUY010000196.1 GCA_020063185.1 Bacillota bacterium | reverse complement strand
GGATGAGTTTCTTCGTCCGCCGGTCAACACGCGCCCGACCTTTAACAACCATCACATCGCCGCCTTAATACTGTTGCCCATGACCAGTATATTAATTTCCGGGAACAAGTCAAGGACGATTTGCCCATGGGCTCACTTGCTAATTACTATACCCCCGTTTTCTTGATTATGTGCAAAGTAAAGGGGACCTGACCGGTTGGTCAGGCCTTCAACTCACCCTCGTTTCGAGGCGCAATTTATCCGCAATCATCGCTATAAACTCGGAATTCGTGGGCTTCCCCTTAGCCATGTTAACGGTATAGCCAAAAAATTTGGAAATTGCGTCCACATTGCCCCTATCCCACGCTAATTCAATCGCGTGCCTGATGGCCCGCTCCACCCTGCTTGGCGTAGTGTTGTATTTTTGGGCGATCATCGGGTAAAGCTCCTTGGTTATACCGCCCAGCAAGTTGATCTCATCCACCACCATTAAGATGGCGTCACGTAAATAATGATATCCTTTAATATGGGCGGGCACGCCTATTTCATGAATAATATTCGTAACTGCCATGTCCAGGTTACGCGGTTTTGAAGGTACAATGAAGGGCGTCTTCGTGGACGCACCGTCACCGAGTTGCCGGATCCTGCTCGCCAGTACAGAGAAGTTGAACGGTTTCACCACATAGTAATCGGCTCCCAACTCTACAGCCCTTTGCGTAATTGCCTCCTGACCCAAAGCCGTGAGGACGATAAATTTTGGGCGGTAAGGGAGCGTGTTCCCCACGAACTTTTCCAATACACCTATGCCGTCAAGGTGGGGCATAATTATGTCCAAAATTACCACGTCCGGCCTGGTTTCTTCAATCACCTCAATGGCCTCAAGCCCGTTATAAGCAACACCCACCAGTTCAAAGTCAGGTTGTTGGTTCAAGAAATCCTTTAGTAACTCACAGAATTCCCTGTTATCATCGGCAATAAGTAGTCTTATGGTCTTACCTATCAACTCGACTTCCCCCCTTTTCCTTAGCCTCGATTATTTAACTAATTGCTAACTAGGACTTTTCGCCGTCGCCAAAAATTTTCCTTCTTACATCCTTTAAAAAACTTTCAATATGGTAAACTTCCCCTTTTTTACGTTTTAACGATTAGATTTGGGATATTACAACACGCTTTTGACGAAACATCTCCGGTTAAGCTGTATAGCTTGGCTTCTTTTTGCACTTGTAATAAACCGCATTCCCTCAACATACGCTCGGCGAAAATGCCGTATCCCCTCTCCGGGTTGCTTATGAACACGTGGGTCACGGCCGCGGCCAGCTTGCCGTTTTGAATAATAGGGCTGCCGCTCATCCCCTGAACAATTCCCCCGGTTGCTCGGAGCAACCGCGGGTCGGTAACCTTGATAATCACGTCCTTCCTCCCGGAACCGGCCAAGGCGTTAACCCTGGTAATTTCAATTTCAAACCGCTCGAGCCTCTTCCCGTCCACTACCGTTAGCATCACCGCGTTCCCTTGCTTGACCTGGTGCGCCAGGGCCACCGGTATCGGTTCCGGGCAAAGCGGATGACTGGGCAGGTTCTCCAATTTTCCGAAAATGCCGTACTGGGTGTTGATTTGGATCGAACCCGACAACGACGAGGACTGCGCGAAAACCCCGACCTTTTCCCCCGGCCTGCCCCGCTGCCCCGGTCTTATACCTTGAATGAATGCTTCGATGATACGGCCTTCGGACAATTCCATCGGTCCGGGGTTGGCGGCGTCGGTAACGATGTGCCCCAGTGCGCCGTATTTCCGGGTAGCGGGATCGTAGAAGGTGAGCGTGCCGACGCCGGCTGTAGAGTCACGTATCAGCAGTCCGATACGATAACAACGTGCCGACCGGCAAAAAACCGGCTTAATTGAGAAATGCATTGTTTTTTCGTTTCGTTTGACCTCCAGTGTAACGGACCTTCCCTCTTTGCCGGCCTGTTCCACCATTTTTTTAACTACCTGTTCGTTGGCGGCCGGCCGGCCGTTTATTACGGTTATCACGTCCCCGGCGGATAGACCCGCTTGCTTTGCCGGGCTCCGTGTAGAGCCGTCCTCATCTGTAACATCTATGTGATCGACGATGATAACCCCCCGGGCGTGCATAAGTACGCCGATTGCGTGACCGCCCGGGTACACTTCAAGCACCGGTTGAATATTAACTATTACCGTTCGCAGCGGGACTACGCCGTTCAAAGTGACCCGCGCGCGAAACTTGCCGGGGGCAGACATTTGAAATTGGGAGGAAAACTCCGTGCTGCGGCTGATGGGAAGGTCGGCGATGTCGGCGGTGAGTGAAAGGTAATTACGCAAGAAATGAGGGAATGATTCTCCCAAATCTAAGATTTCCCCCACTGTGAAGCTCTGCTGCACCGGCCGAAACGCGGCGATAACATAAGTAGTTGTCAAGAAAAGGAGTAGAAAAGATAATGCCGCCGGGCGGCGCATTCTATGCAACAATAGGGTTCCCCTCCGGGCAATTAAAATACCCGGTGGAACCCGGCTTTATCCCCCAATAAAAATGGCAGCGAATCCAAGACAACTATTCGTTTCTAAGAAGCCTCGCCGCATGCTGGCGAGCTGTTTCGGGATCTCCGCCCACCAGCCGGACCAATTCTTTTATTCTGTCCTCTTTATCCTTCAAAGGAATTACTTTAATCACCGAACGGCCCCGTTCCATATTCTTGACAATCAGGTGATGATTATCAGCGCTTGCGGCAATCAACGCCTGATGGGTGATACACAGTACCTGCCTCTGTTCGGCGATGTGCCTGAGTCTGACGGCAACGGCTTCAAGTGTTTGACCGCTGATTCCCGTGTCCACCTCGTCGAGGAACAACGTTTCCACCATGTCATTGGCGGCGGAGAGAACTTTAAGCGCGAAAGCCGTACGGGCCGCTTCCCCGCCCGATGCGGTATTTATCAGCGGTTTGAGCGGTTCCCCAGGGTTAGGGGTAAAGTGAAATTCAACTTCATCCCAACCGTTTGGGTTAGGGGTGTCCTTAACAGGCCGAAAAACCACCCGGAAAAGGGTTCTCCCCATACCCAAAGCTCCCAGTTCGCTGATTATTTCCTTCTCAAGACGCAGGGCCGATTTCTTGCGTGCCAGTCGAAGTTCGCCGGCGCATGCCTCCCATTCCGACCTCAGCTTTTCCACTTCCGTTTCCAGGTCGGCCGCGTCTTTTTCCTGTTGATCTAAAGTTAAAAGTTCACTTGCCGCAACTTCACGGTAGCCAAGAATATCCCGGACCGTAGGACCATACTTACGCCGTAAGTTTTCAAGGAGTTCCAGTCTTTTTTCTACCGCGTCCAGCCGCTGCGGCTCATATTCCGTTCGGTCTACCAGCCGTTCCAACTCCCGGGCCGCTTCTTTTACCAGGTGCGTCGCCGTCGAAATACCTTCGGCATAGGGTTTATACTCAGCCTTATACCGGGAGATTTCTCCCATGATCACGGCCGCCTCCCCTAACATGTCCGCTGCCGCGTTATCCCGGCCTGCCAGTAACGCCATGCCTTTAACCGCTTTTTCCACAATCTGTGCCGCGTTTAAGAGCCATTCACGTTCCAGCAGCAGTTCTTCGACTTCGCCTTCCCGTAAAGCAGCCTGGTCTATTTCCGCGGTCTGGTAACGCAAGGTATCGGCGCGCCTCAGCCTTTCGCTGTGGATTTCGGCGTGACGGGCCGCGTCTTCTTTAGCTTTCGCCCAGCGGCGGTAGACTTTTGTCAGTGTTTGCCTTGCTCCGGTAAGTCCGGCAAAAGCGTCGAGCATCTCTCCCTGCTTGGACGACAGGTATATTTCCCGGTGTTCTCCCTGAACCAAAAAGTCTACCAACTGTTCGGCCGCTTCCCTACAAAGGGCGAGGGGTACCGCCTGCCCGTTTATCCTGCAGTTACTCCTCCCGGGTTGATAAAGTTCCCTGCGAAAAGCGAGGCATCCTTCGTCTGCTTCTATGCCGGCCGCCTTCAGGCATGCCGGCACTTCTCGTACCGTAAAAACAGCCTCGACAACCGCCTTTACGGCGCCGGTCCGGATGCGGTCAACCGTGGCTCTTTCGCCGAGGGCAAGCTCAAGGGCGTCAAGGATTATCGACTTGCCGGCGCCTGTTTCCCCGGTCAAAACGTTAAGGCCCGGTTCAAAATCGAGGGTTAGATCCTCGATGAGGGCAATATTTTTAATAGCCAGCGTGTGCAGCATGTCAGCCTTTTTCGCCGGCGATCAGCGTGTCTAAACGTTGTCGTACCGCTGCCGCCTTGGCGCTTGATTTTACCACTACCAGGATCGTGTCGTCGCCGGCTACCGTGCCGATCACCCCCGGCCAATGCGCCTGATCGATGGCGGAAGCGACACCTTGCGCCGCCCCGGGCAGGGTTTTGACTACGACAAGATTCCGGCTGTCGTCCAATTGAGTAACGGCGTTGCGCACCAGGCGGCGGAGGCGGTCATCCTTGCCGGCGGTTTTTGATTGCGTATCGGGAGTAACATAACGGATGCCTTCCGCAGACGAAGCTTTTATCAACCCAAGTTCTCTTATGTCGCGTGATACGGTGGCTTGCGTAACTTTATAACCCGCTTCGGACAGTAACTTGACCAGGTCGCGCTGGCTTTTCACCACTCGTTCGCCTATTATCTGAAGAATTTGATTGTGTCTTGTTAACTTGACCAAGAGAACTCACTCCTTATCGGAGATGAAATCCTTTAGACCCTCTATTCTCAGTTTCTCCCGCAAAACACAGTAGAAGCTCCGCTGCGCGACTCTTACCAGTTTCAACTGACGGGGATAGCAGTCAAGCAATACCTTGTCCCCGGCAAAGAGCGGGATGCTTTCCTGCCCGTCGACGGTAAGATTAAACCCCGCCACGCTTGTTTCGAGAAGCACTTGTACCAACGCGCCGGCGTTTACCACCATCGGTCGCACCATGAACGAATGAGGGCAGATCGGGGTGAGGACGATCGCCGTTACGACCGGCTCAACTACCGGCCCGCCGGCAGAGAACGAATATGCAGTGGAACCCGTGGGCGTGGAGATAATAATACCGTCCCCGTTGAACCGCATGGCCAAGTATCCGTCTACGCGCACTTCCAGGCGGCAGGGTCTACTCAGCGCTCCCCGCCCTACCACGAAGTCGTTAAGGCAGACCACCTCTTTAGTCGTTTCACCGCCTCGTTCCACCTTTCCACGGAGAAGCATACGTTCCTCAATCCGAAAACCACCGGCCATAATCCGCTCAAGCCCCGCGTAAAGTTCCTCGGGTCCCAATTCCGACAAAAAGCCGAGACCGCCCAGGTTGATCCCCAAAACCGGGATCCCGCTCGGCGCAATGATCTGGACCGCGGAAAGCAGGGTACCGTCACCACCCAGCGCAAAAATGCAGTCGCAAACTTTGCGCAAGACCTGCTTACTAACCCCGTTTGCGCCGATTAGCGGCGCATGCTCGTCCAGCAAGAGGACTTTAATTCCCTTAGGTTCGAGGTAAGCCAGCAACTCCCTGGCGACAGTCGCAACCCTATCGCCCAGTGTCGGGTTGAGGACCATGCCGACCGTTTTCATTTCCACTTATCAGGCCACCCCTGTACTTTCACGAGTCACGAGTCTAATCCTCGGTTCAAGGTTCAAGCTAATGCGGTGCGAATTACGGGTCAGTTCGAAGTTCACATTTCAGCTAATGCTGCATGAAGTATGGGCCGGTTCGAAGTTAGGGAACCCCAAAGCGTGAACCACGAACCGTGAACCGACCCTAAAGATCAATCAATCTAAGCCCTAACCGTGAAACGTATCTTCGAACGTCGCACGTCACACGTGAACGGACCCTGACGGTCCATCCTTTGAGCCTAACTACGCTCTATTTTCGAGGCAAATCCTTGCCCTTGTCGAAAAAATCCCAGGCCGCGTCCACAATTTCATTGATATGTCCTTGCCATGGGTTTCCGGCAGTCTTGCTGAAGTAAACAAGGAATTCTATATTGCCCTCCGGTCCCTTGATGGGCGAAAAGGCGAAGTTCAAGACCTTCCAGTTCAGACCGCCGATAAACTGCACGATCCGCCGGCACACGGCTATATGGGTCGCGGCATCGCGGACCACACCTTTCTTACCCACTTTACCCGGACCAGCTTCGAATTGCGGTTTGACCAGCGCGACACCTTCCCCTTCCGGCTTCAAGAACCGGCCTACTTGCGGCAATACCTTCTCAAGTGATATAAAGCTTAAATCTATCGTGGCGAAATCCGCGGGTTCCTCAAGGGCTTCGGGTTCAAGGTAGCGAACATTTGTGCGCTCCAAGACGACCACGCGCGGGTCAGTCCTGAGTTTCCAGGCAAGCTGACCGTAGCCGACGTCAACGGCATAAACCAACCGTGCCCCGTCCGCCAGAGCACAATCTACAAAGCCGCCTGTAGACGCGCCGGCGTCGATTACGACTTTGTCTTTAAGGTCGATTTTAAAAACTTTTAAAGCGTGCTCAAGTTTAAGCCCGCCCCGTGATACATATGGCGCTTTGCAACCGCGGAGTTGAATAGCGTCCGTAACACTCACGGTCTGACCGGGCTTCTTTGCGCGGGCCCCGTTTACATAAACGGTACCGGCCATAATCGCCGCCTGCGCTTGTTCCCTTGAGGGGCAGCAGCCGTTTTGAACCAAAAAGACATCCAACCGCTGGCGCTTCACAGTCATGTTATGTTTTTTTGAAGGCTACTTTCAGCCGCCGTCTTGGCCGGGTAACCGCCTTAACGATTTCGACCGCGGTCAGGCCGAATTTTTCACGTAAAACATCAGGTGCGCCATGCTCGACAAAAATATCGCCTATGCCCTTCCGGACAAGCTCAACACCGGTGAGTCCGCTGTCCAAAAGGAGTTCCCCCACAGCGCTCCCAAAGCCGCCGGCGAGGATACCTTCCTCTATCGTTACCACCTTTTGGGTATTTTTGGCAAAATGCAAAAGCAGTTTTTCATCGAGTGGTTTAATAAAACGAACGTTGACCACCGCCGCTTCAATTCCCTGGCGGGAGAGAAGTTCAGCCGCTTCCAGGGCCGGACCTACCATATTCCCTACGGCAAACAGGCTGACGTCCTTCCCGTCCCGCAAAACCAGCGCTTGACCGTAAGGCAGAATCTGCGGTTCTTTATCCAGTTCGCACCCGGTGCCCGCGCCGCGGGGGTATCTCACCGCACACGGTCCGTTGTAAGCAATTGCCGTCTTCAGCATATGTTGCAACTCGTTTTCGTCCTGCGGGGCCATCAGCGTCATGTTTGGTATGGAACGTAGGTAAGCGAGGTCAAAAAGGCCCTGATGGGTGACCCCGTCCTCGCCCACCAGCCCGCTTCGGTCCAGGGCGAATACGACGGGCAAACGCTGAAGGCTGACGTCGTGAATAATCTGGTCGTAAGCCCTTTGTAAGAAGGTGGAGTAAACGGCCACGACCGGACGCCACCCGCCGACAGCAAGGCCGGCCGCCAACGTCACGGCATGTTGTTCCGCGATACCGACATCGAAAAAACGGTGTGGAAAACGTTCGGCGAAAGACCTGAGCCCTGTACCGGTAGTCATCGCGGCCGTGATGGCAATTATCCTGGGGTCTTCCTCCGCCAATTTAACGATCGTTTTACCGAAAACCTCCATGTAGGAAATCCGAGGCGAACCTACGACACGGCCGGACTTAATCTCGAAGGGTCCGACACCGTGAAACAGGTCCGGGTCTTTTTCCGCCGGCGGGTAACCCATCCCCTTTTTTGTTACGACGTGAACGAGCACCGGACCCTTTAAGGACTTTGCTTTGCCCAGCGTATTGAGCAGAGCGGTAATGTTGTGACCGTTGACGGGCCCCAGATACGTGTAACCGAGTTCCTCAAAGAACATGCCGGGAACGACCAGATATTTAACGCTGTCTTTAAGGCGGTCCAGGATGCGGAACATCTTTGGGCCTATCGCCGGAATCTTTTGGATCAGACCTTCAAACTCCTCCCGTGAACGGTGGTACATCGGATCCGTCCTCAGCCTGGTCAAATATCCGGAAAGAGCGCCCACGTTTTTGGCGATGGACATTTCGTTGTCGTTTAAGACAACAATGATGTTTGCTTTAATATGACCGGCGTAATTGAGAGCCTCGAGGGCCATTCCGCCGGTCAGCGCGCCGTCGCCGATAACGGCTGCCACGGCATGGTTGTCCTGGTTTAAGTCACGCGCTTTTGCAAGACCGAGCGCTGCGGAAATCGACGTGCTTGCGTGACCGGTGCCGAAGACGTCATATATGCTTTCATCTCGCGACGGAAAGCCGCTTATGCCGCCGAAGCGCCGGAGCGTCTCAAAGCTTTCCCGCCGTCCGGTAATAATTTTGTGGATGTAACATTGATGCCCGACGTCCCATATAAGCTTGTCCTTCGGTGTGTTAAAGACCCTGTGCAACGCGATGGTTAGTTCAACCACCCCTAGATTGGGGGCTAGATGACCGCCCGTTTTGGCCACCGTCTCGATCAGCAGGTTCCGTATTTCCAGCGCGAGTGTTTCTAGTTTGGCTTGGCTAAGACTTCTCAAATCTTCCGGTGAGTTGACCCTTTCAAGAACGCCCAATACCTCGCACCTTCCTATCCGAATTTTTTCCTCTTCTGCGGACGGGAGAGTAAATTACCCGCCGGTAGGCCGCTATAACCCGGCCCGCTAAAAAAATAACCTGGTTGGCCTGCGTCACCGCTACCTTTTTTCCCATGGCCTTTCCGGCCACGATTATGGAAGCGATACTTGCAGTCATCAGGATGTTGAGCCAAAGCTCGCTGGTCCCCGGCCAGGATAACAGCGCCCGCGACATTAACGTAATCCCGAGGGCGCCGGCGACCGTCCCGGCAATGTCACCGATGACATCGTTGGAAAAATTGGCCACCTTATCGGCGTTTTTAACCAGATATAAGCCTTCCTGGGCGCCGGTTATTTTGCGGGCCGCCATGGCGTTGAGCGGCGCCTCCGTGGCCGCTGTCGCCGCGGTGCCTACAATATCAAAAGCTATGCTTACAAATATGATTATCATTAGTAAAAAGACCGCGAACCATATCGCCTCCATCCGCCGTACCACGCTCTCCGATATGAAAGCGAAGGCGACCGTTGCCATAAAGGTCCATATCAGTACCTTTAACACGTGCCTTGAAAACGGTCGCCGGGGAAGATTCTGGTGCAATAAATTATCACCCCGTATGAATAAGTCCCGAGTCGAAAGGCCAAAAGTCCTAAATTTCATGTTCACAGTTCACGGTTCCGAGTTCCTTACTTCGAACCGACCTTCGCATCCATGCAGCATTAGCCTGAACTTCGAACTGACCCGCAATTCACGCAGCATCAGCTTGAAAATATGAATAAGTGACAGCACCACAAGTAAACGCTGCAGCATAGGTCCAGTAGGATTTCCCGGGCGCCCACCGGCCGTTGCCGTACCGGCGGTTTCCCTTTAAGGGCGCCCCCGGCGCGTCACCGCAACCGGGACTGGATTACCACTGAGCTCACACTTTAATCCCTGCGGTGCCCCGGGACCCCGGACAGCCTAGGGGTTTTCCCCTGCAGAACCGTTCTCTTCCTAGCCTCTTTTGCAGTCAGGGTTTCAGCCTTACCGGTTTCGGGAACGGGCCCCATGCCCAAAACCTGCGTTTGTTCGCATCCACCCTGCCCACTCAAGGCAGGCTACTCTGCACGCAGCTTTTGTACCACGTTACAGGTTTCACCCCAAGCCATAGGGTAACGGTTTACCCCACGCACTTGGGTCTCCGCGACGGCAGGGTCTACGCCCGCATGCCATTGCGGCTCGCCCTCCCGTCTTAACTCCCAGTACCAACCCCCGACTGGGCGCCGGCAGCCAGCACCAGGAACTTCATCGATGTGCCCTTGACGGATTTTTAGGCCCGCCTTCGAAAGAGAGATCCTGACTAGGATACTGCGTCACTTACCCATTTTAGAATAAGCTTTCAATCACTTAATCATGTTTTATGATAACATAACGGGTTCGTGTAAAACAAACCTTGCCGCATCGGGATTAAGACCAGCACCGGTTTATTTTTTTTATCCCTACAAAATATATGGTCAGTATTCACGTGTTAAGATGAATAGCGCGGCCTGACGCAAAAAAGCGGCGTTTTCGCCGAAATCTTCGAGTGACCTGAGAGCCGCGTCAACGGCCTCCTTAGCTTTTTTACGGGCCGCGGTAACACCGAATACGCCGGCATAGCTGAGCTTCTTTTTCTGGGCGTCACCTCCGACGTTTTTGCCGGTTTTGGACGTTTCGCCGATCACGTCAAGCACATCATCGGTTATCTGAAAGGCCAAACCGATCTCCCGGGCATAATGAGTAAGCTGCGAAAGCTGCCTTTCCACAGCCCCGGCGAGAATTGCTCCCGTCCTTACCGAAGCCTCGAAAAGGGCTCCCGTCTTTAGGCGGTGTATTTCCTCGATTATCTTTGGTTCGAAAGCGGTCCCTTCCGCTGTGACATCAAGAGTCTGCCCGCCTACCATACCGCGGGTGCCGATGGCGGCGGCGACTTCGGCTACAACCCGGAGACCGGCCTCAGGCGGGACCCCGCTTCCCATTCCTGCCCGCGCCAACAATTCGAAACCAAAGGTAAGCAGAGCGTCTCCCACCAGAATGGCGATCGCTTCGCCGAAAACCTTGTGGCACGTCGGTCTTCCCCGCCTCAAATCGTCGTTGTCCATCGCGGGCAAATCGTCATGGACCAGGGAATAACAGTGTATCAGCTCAATCCCGCAGGCCGCGGTTATTATCTCTTCACCGCCGCCGCCGACTGCTTCCGCCGCGCCGATTACCAGGGCCGGGCGCAGGCGTTTGCCGCCGGAAAGAACGCTGTAGCGCATTGCCTGGTGGATAACGACCGGCGGTGCTAATTCGGGGGGAAGGTAACCGTCCAGAGCCCGATTGATAAGACGTGCCTTCTCCGCCAACG
>JAGUUY010000068.1 GCA_020063185.1 Bacillota bacterium | reverse complement strand
TCAGAGGCAAAGTACGGATTGAGGAGCAAGTACTTAATACGTTGCGCCATTTCATCGATACCCTTTTCACTCGGAGACACGAGGAACCCGTTGTAGCCGTCAGTGATCTGGCCCGGAATGCCGCCGACGTCGCCGCCGATAACCGGCTTTTCCTTCCACATGCCTTCGCTGACCGTCAATCCGAACCCTTCTTTAACGGACGGCTGAAGTACAATGCTTGCGGCCCGCTGAAAGGCGTTTACCTCGGTATAACTGTCCGGTGGAAGATTCAGCAGGTGGACATCGGGAATGCTTTTGACCTCTTCCTGCAGCTTCGCGAAAATCGCTTCGTTTTCGGGGTCGTCGCCGGCTGTACCCCCGACCATTAGTAGCTGGCACGGCACTTCCTTTTGCACCAGCTTGAAGGCTTCGATGGCGTAATTGTGCCCCTTAAA
Organism: Bacillota bacterium; assembly: GCA_020063185.1. Classification (GTDB taxonomy): domain Bacteria; phylum Bacillota; class Desulfotomaculia; order Desulfotomaculales; family Ammonificaceae; genus SURF-55. The sequence continues at coordinate 2,619 of JAGUUY010000068.1, read as the reverse complement.
GGGGTCGAAGCGCGAGACCAGTGTGAGAAGAGGTTTCTTATCCAGGTCTTCCAGCCCGTATTCCCAGCATATCTCGTGTACCTGCTCGGGTAGGAGTTCTCTGTTTTTTTCCGACAGGGGGTCGATAAAAGGAAGAATGACGGTGGCCGGCATACGCCACGGGGGCAAGAATTTTCCGGTGGAAAAAACGGCCACGTGGTAGGCTTCGATAAGTGTGCGCATGAAATCCAGAACGAAATGGTACTCGTGGGAAAGGTGGATATGGCACCGCCACATCCACTTCTGCCGCTGTGCTTCCTCCGCCGTAACGAACTTTATCAGGCCCGCGGGTTGAGGATCATGAATGCACACGGCGTCCGCGTCTTGGTGAATGAGACGGTAATTCGCGCGGTTTGTATCCCAGTAATATTTTGTGCCGACCAGGTCAGGCACCTTGGGCTTGCCCTGTAGAAAGTTGTGCAACGTTTTCGTATAAGTAAAAAACTCAAGTTCAGCGGTTATAACATCCCAGCTTACGTCAAGTCCGAGGCCCCGTTCGAAGGGGATCAGGGAACGCAACATTTCGGCAACGCCCCCGCCGCAACGCGCGGAGTTAATCTGCTGAAGCTTCATGCCCCGCAGCGATTCGCCAAGCCGGAAAAGTTCCTCCAGTTCACTCTCTCCCACAATAGACGCATATGCTCCGAGCCGCTCCTCCGAAAAGGTTGCACCCTCATTGAGACCTCGACACTCCACTGGCATACCTATCCCCCCGGCACTAATTTATTCATAGCAGGCACGAACTTGTTGACTTTTGCAAACCCGCCGACTACTAAACTTTATAAGTCCGGTGCCTGGACACCATCTCCCGGCATGTGGTTTTCGATGTGCACGACTCCCGTTTTCCTTACTTTATCAGTTTGCCGCCTAAAAGAAAACCTCCTACATTACTGTTGCAGGAGGTTTGATTCTTTTTTTTGGCGCAAGAACGGATATAGCAGGTTAGTCGCCCGGCACAACATTAACCCGTTCGCGTATGGTCTGCCAGACAGCCGGGTCTTCCAGGCCCAGACGCCACAAGGCCAGCCCGGCGATGTCGTATTGCCCGATTAAATCCAGTTTTCTTTTCAGGCTGTCGGCATCTTCATACCATACTTCATGCCGCTGGTTATTTGCGGTGTACAAAAAAAGCGGTGTTTGACTGGTCATGTCAAACAGCGGGGCGGCGCCATGATTATAGACCCGCTTCATAGCCAACTCATGCGACAGATAGTCGTATCGGTTGGTCTGCAGGTTGAAATCGAACCCGAAAACCGGTTCGGCCGCAATAATCTTGTGCCTGGGTATTTTCGTTACGGCGTACTTGAGCACGGCGTGGTTAAAACCGATTGATGAAACAGGTCCGGGCCCGCTCCCGGGCCAGCCGTGTTCATTGTACATCATCAGCACCACCAGGTCGGCGGCCCTGCCGATGGCCGCGTAATCGTACGGAGCGGCCCAGGGATTATCCCAGTCGGTTAATTTTGCCGGGACGGCGGCGGTAAAAAGGTATCCCTTTGCGCGCAAGCGGTCGCCCAACTCTTGATAGAAAATAGACAGGTTATCCCGGTCGCTCACCCTGATGCCTTCAAAATCCATGTTGATCCCGTCGAAGCCGTAATACCCGATGAGCTTAATGATATTATCGATACATCTGCTCCTCGATTCCGGGCGCGACATCATTTTAGTTACCAGGTCCTTGGTCAGAGATTTATCCTGGTACAAGAAATTATGGATTACCGGTATTACCCGCACGTTGCGCGCATGAGCCGCCGCTGTTATTCTTCGGGCCTGCGACGCATTGAAGTAACCCGCGATTTCCAGATCTGTCGGATCATACTGGTTCAACCGAAACCAGAATGGGGCCACATAGGACAGGTCGTTCATATGGACGCTCGCTGACCAGGCGGAGGACGGCAAATAGTCTTCTTCCTCGGTATAGTAACCCAGGATATACGCATTCGGGCGCTCGTACCCGCCGCTTGTGATCCTCAGGACTTGTCCGATAAGCAGCGAAGTGTCAGGCAGGTTGTTGCCGGACACGATTTCGGCAACAGTCGTATTATATAACCTGGCGATCAGATAAAGGGATTCTCCTTTAGCCACAATATGAACCGGCGCCTGGCCGGGAATGACCAGCGACTGCCCGGCATAGATCAGGTTGCTCTGTAAACCGTTAACCTGCCTGATCGTCTCCACAGACGTTCGGTGTTTTTGCGCAATTAAATAAAGAGTGTCACCGGGCGCCACCGTATAAAGCGTCTGCGCGTAAACGGGCGGCTTTAAAAGGAATCCGTAAAACAAAAAAAACAGCGCTAATAGAAGACAGCCTCTTTTATATGTTTTTTGCACTCCTTTACCTCCCCAAAATAAAAGAACTGGTTATAGAACATTCTATAAGCCGGCTGAACACAAAACTATATGAAATAGATGGTGCTACTTGAAATAAGCGGCGCCGGGCGCCGACTTAGTTAAATTTTTTCAAAATACCCGGTCGAACCGTTTCAAAAGGGCTGTGGTCGTCCGGGAGGCGGGCCAAGAAGCGGTCTTGCTGGCCCATGCGAGGTTAATGTCTGGTGTGTGCAGGAAAAAACGAAACCG
>JAGUUY010000052.1 GCA_020063185.1 Bacillota bacterium | reverse complement strand
CAGGTTCCACCGCTTGTGTCCGCGGTTCACCACCAGGGCGAGAGGCTATACAGCCTGGCACGCACAGGCCGGGCGGTGGAAATCCCTCCCCGCGCGGTGGAGATCCGTGTTCTGGAAGTGGTACGGGGCGAGTGGGGAACAAAAACCCCAAAAGTGCTTTTGCGGGTTTGCTGTTCCAAAGGTACCTACGTTAGGACACTGATCACGGATATCGGAAAGGTTTTAGGCTGCCGGGCGCACCTTGGTTTTTTGCTGCGGACGCGCGCGGGCGGGTTCTCAATTGAGAGTTCCTATACCCTCGAAGAGCTGATGTCCTTGAGAGCCGAGGGCAATTTGGAAAGTGCTTGCGTTGAAATCGGCGAAGCGCTGGCGCATCTTCCCGCAATGGAGGTAAAAGAATCGGCGGTAAATGCGGTCCGAACCGGGAGCCGTGTCTTTCCGGCGGGTGTTCACGGTAATACCGAAGAGCTGTCTCCGGGTTTGTTTGTAAAGCTTGTTTCCGGAGCGGACTTTTTGGCTGTTGCACGCGTGGATTGCCCGGAGAATGGGCGTAGAATACTTAAACCTGTGTGGGTTTATTCTGTAAAGGTATAAACAGGAGGTTCGACTTTGGAGATATTGACTGATTACCACGGTCTGCGACACCACTACAAAAACGTCTCTGTCGGCCTTGGAAACTTTGACGGCGTACACCTTGGCCACCGGCGGTTGATTAACCAGTTGGTCTCCCACGCGCGACGGTCCAAGGGAACATCCGTGGTGTTTACCTTCGAACCTCACCCGGCAATGGTTTTAAATCCGGATAACGCGCCGCCGCTGTTGCTGGCTTCGGACGTTAAGCAGCACTTGATCGCCGGACTTGGCGTTAACCTTTTATTGGCGGTTCCTTTTACCAGGGAATTTGCTTCTTTAAGCCCGGAACGGTTTGTGAAGGAGGTTTTGTGCGGCGAACTCGGGGCGAGGGCCGTTTTTGTGGGTTATAACTATACCTTCGGTCACCGCGGCGCCGGTACACCGGAAACCTTACTTGATCTGTCCAAAGCAAACGGCTTCAAAGTAAAGGTTATCCCCCCGGTGATGGTAAAGGGGCAACCGGTTTCCTCCACCCTGGTACGCAACCTGGTGGCGGACGGTCAGGTGGAAGAAGCTAAGGACTTTTTAGGCTATTACCCGCTGTTCAAAGGGATTGTGGTTGCCGGAGAACGCCGGGGCGCCCGGATAGGTTTTCCGACGGCCAACCTCGACGTGGAAGAGCGTGTTCTGGTGCCGGCCAACGGTGTTTATGCCGTTCGCACGTTAATCGATAACGAGGTATTCCACGGAGTGGCGAATATCGGCGTTTGTCCGACGTTTGCCGGTGATGCGCCGTGCAAGCGCCGTATCGAGGTATTCACTTTTGACTTTAGCGGTAATCTTTACGGGAAATCGCTCGAGATTTCATTTATCAGGCGACTGCGTGATGAGCGGCGCTTTGAATCGGCGGCTGAACTGGTAGAACAGATCAGACTTGATGTCGCGGCGGCCAGGGCGCTCGCGGGACGATGAATCGCCCGGGGGGGGCCGGTTCTGTTATAAAAATAGCCCTGCATTTGGCATAATGATTATTAGCCGCTCGGCCACTGCCGGCGGTACTTGCAGGAGCAATGATTTACAGCGTACAACATTTGTGTTAAAATCTCACTTGAACGCTGTGAAGAAGGGGTCGCAAGGGCTTGAATGGTACAGGTTTGGCTTCCAACACTCCTGACCTGAGAATCTGGCTCGACCAGATAGCGCTGATCTGTCTTAGTGAGGAGTTTCATAAATTAAAAGCTGAACTGGAATCCATTTATCGGGAAGTTAATTTTCCGGAGGCGGGCGTGGCGGCGTTCGCGGACGCCCTTTACGCTTTCTTAACCGAACATGAAGAGGTAAGTATCACTGCTACTTGAGGAAAGCAATGCGGGTAATAATTACGGAGCACGCGGTTAAACGCCTCCGTGATCCGCGCCAGCAGGAAATCACTACAGCCGACATTATTGCTGCCGCGGAGTCGATACCGGGCCTGATAGTCTCCGCAACCCGCTTCCGCGGTTTCGCAACCAGGTCGGGCCGGTTTTTTGATATTGTCGCCAAGGATATCAATGAAGGGCGCCTGGTGATCACGGTCATAGGTAAATGAACCGTGGGCTTGGTACAGCGTGAAACGCTGTTCTACGCCGGCGGCAATTATGGGAGGAGGTGAAGGATAGATGGCGCTTACGGTGGAGAGAAAGCAATCAATTATCGAATCTTTCAGAGTACATGAGAACGACACCGGCTCTCCCGAAGTACAGATTGCCATCCTGACCGAAAGAATCAACTTGTTGAGTGAGCACCTCAAAGCACATAAAAAGGACTTTCACTCACGGCGGGGCCTTCTGAAGTTGGTCGGTCAAAGACGGGCACTCTTGAACTACCTGAGGGATTACAGTTTTGAACGCTACCAGCGATTAATCGAAAGACTAGGTTTAAGAAAATAGCGGGGGGTTATAGCCCCCTTTTTTTTAGGAGGCAGAGTCCTTAATGTTTGAAGAAAAGATACTGAAAAAAGAAACCTTTCTAGGGGGTCGGCCGCTTTCGATTGAAACCGGGCGTATGGCCCGCCAGGCGGGGGCCGCGGTAACTGTACGATACGGCGACACAATGGTTCTGGCGACTGCCACAATGGCCTCCAAACCTAGGGAGGGCATTGATTTCCTCCCGTTGCTAGTGGACTACGAAGAGCGCCATTACGCCGTCGGAAAAATTCCGGGCGGTTTCCTCCGGCGCGAGGGAAGGCCGGGAGAGAAAGCGGTCCTTTCCGCGCGGCTTATCGACCGGTCAATACGCCCGCTCTTCCCGAAGAAGATGAGGAACGACGTACACGTGGTGGCAACCATTTTATCCGTAGACCAGGACTGTGCTCCCGGGATCGCGGCAATGGTCGGCGCTTCGGCGGCGCTCACCCTTTCCGGGCTCCCTTTTATGGGGCCGATTGCGGGTGTAGTTGTGGGCCTGGTGGGCGATGATTTCGTAATAAACCCCATGGTCGAGCAGGAAGAGGCCAATACACTTACGATCGTGGTTTCCGGCACACGGGACGCCATAATGATGGTGGAATGCAGCGCCAAGGAGGTGTCGGAAAAAACTATACTCGGGGCTATAGATAAAGGGTACCAGGCGGTACGCGAGATCGTGGACTTTATCGATGGTTTTTGCAGGGAAGCCGATGCTCTTGGGCTTGCGTCGCCCAGGGTCGAGTTCAGCGCTCCGGCGCCGGACGCCGATCTGGCAGCCGCCGTGTCGGCAGCGTCGAAAACGGCCCTCGCATCGGTCATTCGCGAATGCAGCACAGAGCAGTCCAATAAGAAGCTTAGGGAAGAGCGTATTAAGGAGACCAAAAGCCAGTTGGTAGCCGGCTTTGTAGAAAATTACCCGGACGCCGAGGCGGATATCAGCGAGATCGTAGACGAAGTTGAAAAGAAGGTCGTCCGGGAATTTATCAGGGCGCAGCGACTCCGGATCGACGGGCGGGGCTTGGCGGAAGTCAGACCTTTGAGCGTGGAGGTGGGCGTCCTGCCCCGTACCCACGGTTCCGGACTGTTTTCCCGGGGACAGACTCAGGTTCTATCGGTGGTAACCCTCGGCCCCATCGGTGACGAACAAATCCTGGACGGACTGGGGCTGGAGGAGACCAAACGCTTCATGCACCATTACAACTTCCCGCCGTTCAGCACGGGTGAAGTTCGTCCCATGCGCTCTCCCGGAAGGCGGGAGATCGGGCACGGGGCCCTTGCCGAGCGGGCGCTGGAAACGATTATTCCGCCTGAAGACGCTTTCCCGTACACCATCAGGATCGTGTCCGAAGTGCTGTCGTCGAACGGTTCCTCGTCGATGGCCAGTATTTGCGGCAGTACGCTTGCCCTTATGGATGCCGGGGTACCGATTAAGGCGCCGGTGGCCGGGATTGCCATGGGTCTAATCAAAGACGGCGACGAGGTCGACATCCTGACCGATATTCAAGGGGCCGAAGACCGTCTGGGGGACATGGATTTTAAAGTAGCGGGTACCCCCGAGGGTATAACCGCCCTGCAGATGGATAT
>JAGUUY010000181.1 GCA_020063185.1 Bacillota bacterium | reverse complement strand
ATCACTCCTATCTCAATTTTTTAGAGCCATACTTTAAAAATCTCACTCTATCAGCCTTTTTGAAAAAATTTATCTTGGGTGGTCTACCCACTTATCGTCCCCTGCTTACCCTATCATGTCTCTCTGGGTCCTTTGCCCTTACATTCCTTCGTTCAGCATAATGGGGGCGGGTGGGGCACCGTTACTTATAAGCAGGGTCATGCCCTAACGGAGTGATTCGGTTTCCCCCACCCAAGACTAGATTTTTCAATGATTGTTGTTATGTTGATTATCCTTCCGCCGCCGGGGCTGTGGGTATGTGGGCAACGCGAAGCGTTGTCCAAGCGAAGCGGCATAGCCACAGTCCTTATGACGTCTATTCAGGCAGCGCATTTCAACTGCTGTTGCCGGTACGCGCCCAAAACCTTTTCCGGGTCGTACAGGCGGTTTTCTTTGGCCAGGGTGAACATCACCCTTAACAGCTTGCAGGCTATAACCACCAATGCCTGTTTGCCTTTAAGGGGGTTTTCCCGGCGGGTTCTCAGGTGCCGGTACAATGCCTTAAATTGCGGGTTTGTAGCCACCAGAGCAAGAGATGCCTGATATAAAAGGTTTCTTAACCCTGGACGCCCCCGCTTGGAAATCCCTGTTTTGCCCTTACGCGATCCGGAACTGTTTTCAGTAAGGTTAAACCCAGCCGGTTTCCGTATCTGCCGCCAGTTTTCGTAGCGGGTAAGATCACCTACTTCGCCAAGAAAGCCGGCTGCGGTAACCACCCCAATTCCCTTGATGCTTAAAAGGTTATCGGCCAACCCGGTGAGGGCCAGAGTGTCGGCCATGGCCGCTTCCGTTTGGGACAACCGCTCCTTCCAGAAGGATATCTCAGCCAGGCAGTGGATCAAGCGAAGACGTGCCGCAGCTAACCCTTCTCGTACGCCAATGGATTCCCGAGCTTTACCTAAAAGCAAGGCGGCCCGTTTTTTGCCCACTCGCCCGTTGCTGGCTGCTTTCAATTCTTGAGCCAGTTCTACTTCCGTAAGCTTTATAATGTCTGCCGGAAATGGCCGGTGGGCCAAGATATGCATTGAGGCTTTCCCCAGCAGATCCTTAAATACTTCCGTGTATTCGGGAAAGTATTCGTCCACTATGGCCACCAAGTTGTTCAGGGCGGCGTTCAGTTTTCTCTTTTGCTGCCACCGGCTCTGGGTATATCCACGCAGTTCCGCCCAGATCCCTTCCGGTAAGTAACAGCGGGAAAAACGGCCTTCCCAAGCTAAAGTGGCAATGATTAAGGCGTCTTTCCGATCGTTTTTAGTGGGTGAGTTATCGTCCAGTTCTTTCTGTTTTTTAACATGGTAAGGGTTTACGATCACTACCGTTATCCCCGCCCTTGACAAATAGCTGGCCAGTGCTTTCCAGTAATGCCCTGATGGTTCCATCGCTACGACGATGTTTTCCGCTCTGATACGTTCCTTGGTCCGGCTCATTTTACCGAGTAGACGGGCAAAACCTTCTGTGCTATTCTTGAACTTGAAGGCGGTGTCTACTTCGATTCCCGTCTGCCCGTCCAGCATCCGCGCCCAGTCGGTTTTTTTGGCAATGTCCACACCTACCAACAGGGTATGAGTCGCGCGGATCTGGGTTAAGTTACTAGTTCTCTTGTTCATCAATCTCGACCTCCGGTACTTTTTTAAGGATTTTTGGCAATTCCTTTGTACCAGGAGGTCTTTTTATTGGTCAACCCCTCTCTACTTCATTACAGGAATGCTTAAAAAGCACTTGGTTTACGGTTTTTTTTTCCACGCTACCAGGTTACCAAAGATTTGGTATGCGAAACAGGACACCGGTTACTCATTTAAATAGTAGCTGGCTACTATAGAGGCTTCAATAAAAGCAAGCACCCCGGCGTCAGTAAACCTCAAGTATTGGTGCAAAACAGCAACCCCAATAAATTCAATCGGTTTTCCAGGGTGATGATCAGCCTGACATCCTACAGCTATGCCCGTTTCTCAATATAACTGGGATATGACAGCCGGAATGCTTTATCCTAAAGCGCTGGAGGCTACTGGTTCAGCATTTTCTTCTAACAGAGTACAGCATCCGTAACCCTGTGAGTTCTTCGCGCCCATCCCGGCGTCGAGTGCCACCTGCAAGAGTTCCGGGTCTCCGCTAAGCTCGTAGTCACCCATCCAGCCTTTGACGATCGTATCTTTATAACGGGTTACTTTGTGGTCGCGATCCTCAACCCTTACCGGGCGGATCGAGAAACCTTCCGTTTGTGACGAACGGCCGTGGATTATAAAGTATTTTTTCGCCAGGTTGGCACATACAAGATCGCTGAAACGCGGCTCAAACGGCGTATAGTAATAGGTGAATGAGCGCCCGTCTGCACCGGAGAATGTGCTATAGGTCACCAGTGGTGAGACCATCCTAACTCGTACGGTATCGCGCATCACACGCGGGGCAGCAGTCGCCATTTCCTTCACCTCCAGGTAGGCTTTCCCGAGGCGGACACGTCCTTGTCGCAGAAAACCGGTTCCCAGTTCCTGAAGGATAAAGGGGATCGGAGAGCAGACAACCAGGCGCAAGGGCGGCGTAAGGATCAGCTGCCCGGTGGCCTCGTTATAGCGCAACACCTGGCCCATCAGCCGCGAGAAAGTGAAAAGCTTGAACCGGCGCTTTTCAAAAGCGAAACCGTGCTCGTGCAGGTAGCTCCTCAGCACCGGGTTTTCCATTTGGCTGTAAATGAGCCCCTGGAGCAGGTGGCCATACTGCACCGGAACGGCCACCGGCCCCGGAACGGTGAAAAAGATGGTGAGTTGCATCGGGTAATTCCTCCAATTTAATTTTTAAGAGCCGCCCGGATCGCCTTGATGGCTAACATCTTCCGCTTTCAAAATTATCGGAGGTTTTTCAGTAACTCCTGGTACCAATCCATACCCCGTGACTGCTTTTCGCGTCCGGCTTCTTTTACCTTGGCTACGATGGCTCCGGCTACGCGGCGTTTCTGTGCGGGATTAATCTCCAGTTTGCGCCACTGTTCATAAAAATTATGGATGCCTCCTGCAACCTTCGCAGTGCTTAGTGCTTCAATTTGCCTAATCAATTGGTCTGCTTTTTCTTGGTCCGGGTCAGCGGTGCCTGTATCAACCAGCCGCTTGGTTTCAAGTTTCAGCCGCCCATAGCCGCTGGAGGTTTTCGCGCCGATTCCAGCGTGGGCCAGCGCGTGATTCAAAATCTCGAAAGTCGCCTTGAGCCATTCAGACGGGCCGGACAATGCGATCAAATATTTGCCTGTAGCCGAGAGGAACGGTACCGGATTTGGGCTGTCCCAATCTGCAGGCGGCGCAGTACCCTCTTGGTAATATTTCTTGTGATGTACTGTAATTACGTCAGGGTATAAAAGCTTGCTGTCCGGCAGCGGCATTGCGTCAAAAAATGTGACGTAACCTGCGGCCTCTGTATCGCCAAATACCATAACGTACGCGCAGGTGGTATCCGCTTCTGGCTGCCAATCATCTCCCAAATGCTGGCGGGCAAAACTGGCGGCCAGCCCCTTGAGCGCGCTGCCAGGGATGTAGGGCACACCGTACGTGTGGTGCAAAGCGACGGATGTTTCCAGGACGCTCTCTTCGCCCAGGCCCACCGCCATGCGTCCCAGAACCTCGGCCACCCGGCACTCTGCGCCATAATCTTGCAACACCTGCCGCCAGCGCTCAAACCACCGTGAATACTCTTCCGGCACTGGTATATCAGATACTCCCTGCACAAGATCATGGCGGCTATCCTTATCCTCCTTGGCCTGGTTCTGGATGAATTTGTCCAGCCATAGTCCGGCATTCGTCGTCAGCGTTTTCTCCCTGTAAACAAGGCAATCCCGTCTTGTGCTCATCCGCCGCCAACTCCTTCCGTTTTCCCACCTGTATCAACATCCAACACCGACTGCGCAAAGCGCTTATACCAATCTAGTGCTGCCAGCACGTTGCGTGTTAGGCGCATGTACTCGGCAAGTTCTGCAGTGCGGATGCACTTGACTAATGTTTGCCGATTCCCCATACCAACCACTTCGGCTAAGTGGTCGAGTAGTTTCTTCTGCTCATCGCTGTTTCCTGACTCAACAAATGCGAGTGCCTGTGCCAGTCCTGCTGTACGAACTAATACCGGCAACTTGTGTGCCATGGAGTCGTATTTCTCGTGTTGGGCTTTTGGTAGCTGGCTTACCTGCTCGAAGATTTGTGCGGCGTATCGTTGGTTGCGTGTTAGCACGGCTAATTCCCCCCTGTCATCCGCAGGCGACATAGTCCGCGTCCGACTGTCGCCTTGCCGCCCAATTGCAGCGGTTTGCCCGTCAAGTCAACGAGAGTCTTAAACACCTCATCTCGCGTTACCTTGACAGCATTGACGGGAGTTGCCACAACCAGGCCCGAGAGAATTGTTTCCGTCGGCAGGGCCTCTTCGTACCAGAGCCCACCTTCCTTTACTGTCTTAGCATCTTCAAGTAACTTTATGCGGGCGATAACTTCGGTGGCGGTGTCAAGTAGAAAACTTAGCACATCGTCATGTACGACGCAAAAACGCGCGGTCAGCATCTGCTGCCAGACTGTATCGTCCGGAAAAACCCGCTTGCCGATCCACTCTGCCCACTCGTGCGCCTCGCTATCGGACCTTGCATTTAAGTCCAAGTCTTCCAGGACAACCTGATCCTTGACTGCAATCCGGCTATCTTCGCCGCAAATTACACAGCTTTCGATGTCCGGCGACGGAACGCCGTGTGGAAGCCCATCCACTGCGGACGCGACGGTATCACGCTGCAGGCGGCGTAAAACATAAGGGGAGGTCAGCCAGGCAAAGGTGCCCGCCAGGCTGCGCACAGGCAGCAGTAACAACCGCTGATCTGACAACTGGACTGACCCGCCATGCTCAGAGGCGTTGTCTGTATCTGGACCGAACACTTTT
>JAGUUY010000215.1 GCA_020063185.1 Bacillota bacterium | reverse complement strand
GTCCAATCTTCATGACACATCAGTCCCCTCAGCCTCTCTCTACTTAAAAAATCGGGTAAACCGCGCAAAACTTTAGAGTTCTCCGACAATTTCGCGGGCTATATCTTTCAGCGGCACAATTTTATCCACGGCGCCGTTTTCAATCGCCGCTTTAGGCATTCCAAAAACCACACAACTCTCCTCCGCCTCGGCTATAGTCCTCCCTTCCTTTTTTTTTATTTCAAGCATCCCGCGGGCTCCGTCACGGCCCATCCCCGTTAACAGAACACCCAGGACTTTCGGCCCGCAAAGCCTGGCCGCGGAAATCATCACCTCATCGACAGAAGGGTGAAACACTCCCGGAGCAGGACGTGCAATACTCTTAAGCAATTTTACCTCTAGCCGTTCGTTTGTACTGTGAAAATAAAAGTCCGCACCGGCTGGGGCGATCAGCACCTGTCCCTGGAGGACCGGGTCGCCGTCCGCAGCGTGCTTGACCTTTATAGCCGAGGTTTTAGCTAAATGATCCGCAAGACTGGACGAAAAACCTGCCGGTATGTGTTGCACCACCACAACCCCGGCCGGCAGGTCTCCCGGCAGTTCTGGAATAATTCTTTGCAGTGCGGCCGGTCCGCCGGTGGACGAGCCTATTACCACAAGTTTTCGTCGCCCCGGCGCCGATACAGTTGTCGGGGAAAAGCGGCCGTCCCCGTCCGGAACTTTCTGCCTGATTCCAGGGACCGCCTTTGCGACTTGTGTTTTGGCTGCGGCTTTGACCTTCACCGCCAACTCGTTGACCACCGACACGAGCTCAGCTTGGTTCTCCGGTTTAGGCACAAAGTCCACCGCACCCAGTGAGAGGGCTTCCAACGTCACCCGGGCGCCCACCCTGGTGTGCGAACTGAGAACTATCACTGGTAAAGGTTGCGTCCGCATGAGCCGGCCAAGAACTTTCAAACCGTTAAGCACTGGTATTTCAATGTCCAGGACCAGTACGTCGGGCTTCAGCACGGCTATTCTTTCGAGTGCTTCCTTACCGTTTACCGCCGTCCCTACTAGGTCTATCTCCGGATCCAAACTCAACATTCCGCCGACAACCCGGCGTACCAACGCCGAATCGTCGACCACTATCACCCTAACCGGCGGCATAAACCGCCTCGTCTGCCAAAGCAGACTGCGTTGTCTCGTGGATTAAACCTCTGACGTCTATAATCAGTGCGACCTTGCCATCCCCAAGAATGGTAGCCCCTGAAATACACGGAATCCGGCCTAAATATTCCCCTAGCGACTTAATCACGATTTCGTGCTCCCCCAAAAGTTTTTCGACCGTTACCCCCAATCGCTTGTTGCCCAGGCCAACAATAACCATAAACGTCCCGTGAGCCTCCACTTTGGTCGCGCCCAACGCGTCGGCCAGAGAAATGATCGGCAAAACCTGACCCCGTATAACAGTCACTTCCGAACCGGATATCCTCTTAATCTCGTCCTTGGCTACGAATATCGTCTCCATAACGTTTGCCAGCGGAAAAGCGTAAACCTGATCGTTTGAAGAGACCATCAGCGCACGTATGATAGCCAGGGTCAAAGGCAGCTTGATCGTAAACTTGGTCCCCAGTCCCGTTGTGGTTTGCATTTCAACGGTACCGTTTATTTGCTCGATCTGCCTTCGAACGACGTCCATCCCGACGCCGCGACCAGACAGATCTGTGACTTGTCTGGCCAGTGAAAACCCCGGCAGGAAAATGAAATTTAGTACTTCCTGCTCGGAGACGCGGGCCGCCGTTTCTGCATCGATAAGGCCCTGTTCAACGGCCGCAAGCCGTATTTTTCTTACGTCCATACCCTTTCCATCATCTTCAATGGTGATCACGATGTGCCCTTCCTGATGAAACGCTCTCAACCAGATTGTTCCCGTACGCGGTTTCCCTGCCGCTTCCCGGTCCGGCGGCGGTTCAATACCGTGGTCCACGGCGTTCCGGAGGAGGTGAATGAGAGGATCACTGATCAGCTCGATGACGTTACGGTCGAGTTCCGTTTCTTTACCCTCTACGACGAACTCGATTTCCTTGTCCAGTTTATGCGCCAGATCTCGCACCATACGGGGGAAACGGTTGAACACGTGGGCGATCGGCAACATTCTTGCTTTCATGATGTGCTCTTGAAGGTCGTTGGTCAATTGGCCGAGGTGGTTGGAAATTTCGTTCAAAGTCTCGACCAGTTCGCCTGAATCATAACGGTTACCGAAGACCTCGGCGAACTTATCGAGGCGCGTTCGGTCTATTACCAACTCCCCGACCAGATTCATCAAGTTATCCAGCTTCTGTACGTCAACTCTGACGGTTTTTACCTGTTTCCTTTCCTCCTCCCCTTTTTGTCCCGCGGCCTTTTCCACACGCTCGGGAGTCTCTACAATTACCTCAGACTTCTCGTGCTTGGTCGCGGTTAACGGCGGCGCATCCTTGTGTCGCTCTTCTGTAAGCGTCACGGGTGTCACCGTCACGTCTACTACCTCGGAGATGGTCAGAAGCAGATACCTGATACGGCCTGTATCCTCCTGGCTGAGAAACAACATCTCAAATGACGTGTCGTACTCGCCTTCCTGGATGGCTTCCGCCGGTGGCACCGACTTGACGATTTCACCATATTTTTGAAGGGTTTCGAAGACCAGATAGGCCCGGACAAACTTCATCTGGCAATCGGAGTCTATGGAAACGCTGATCCAGTAAGCACTGAGACCCCGGATTTGTGCTTCCCTGATTATATCTTCCTCCGATTCCGTGAGTTCGACGGCATTTGAACCGCTCACGGGACCTTCGGGAGCCGATGCCGCGGGGTGGCCCGAAGCGCCGGCGTCGTTACGGCCCAGGAACTCCTTAAGTTTCCTTACCAGAAGCTCGGTATCTACCGGTGGCCCTTGGCCGGTGATGTGATCCCTTAAGGCCTTCAACCCGTCGAGAGATTCAAACAGAACGTCTATCATACTGTTCGAAGTATGAATTTGACCCTGTCGCAATTTATCGAAGAGATTCTCCATCTCGTGCGTTAATTGTGACATGCCGGTGTAGCCCATTATGGCCGAGGAACCCTTGATAGTGTGGGCCGCCCGAAAGATTTCCTGCAGAACCTGTAAGTTATCGCCTTCTCTTTCCAAAAAGAGAAAGTTGTCGTTCAGGACCTGGATCTTTTCGTCAAGTTCATCGAGAAAAACACTCACCTCTGCGTCAGAGAACATTCTTTTGCCTCCTCAGGCCGAAACCTCCAAACCTCGTTCGATGTCTTCGAGGGTCTCTTTTTCATCAGCATAGAGAATTTTATCTATGTTCAGTAAAATAATCATGCGCCGTTCCCAAAGGGCGATTCCGCGGAGGTAAATTACGTCTACCTCGTTAACAATCGCCGGCGGCGGTTCTATGCTGTCAAGGGGGATGCGCAGCACCTCCAATACCGCATCGACAATCATCCCGATCGTCATTTCCCCGATTTCCACGATAATGATGCGGCTCTGACCGGTATGGTCGCCTTCCGGCAAAGAAAAGCGCAGCCGCAAATCGATTACCGGAATGATTTTTCCACGCAGGTTAATTACACCCTCCACAAACTCCGGCGCGCGTGGTACTTTGGTAATGCTCTCCATCCTGATAATTTCCGCCACACTGGCAATATCCACCCCATACGTCTGGCCCGCGAGTTCAAAAACGACAATCTGCTCCTCTTTACCG
Source organism: Bacillota bacterium (assembly GCA_020063185.1). Lineage (GTDB taxonomy): Bacteria > Bacillota > Desulfotomaculia > Desulfotomaculales > Ammonificaceae > SURF-55. The sequence goes on along the minus strand of JAGUUY010000215.1, from coordinate 472 downwards.
CTTGTCTCCGCTTTGTGCGCCATTATTTACACTCCTTTCGGCTTGGGCGACGATCCCGCTTCAACCCGGCATACCAGGCTCGGCACGATCAGCGGACCGTAGGCTGCTAAAACTGTTTCCTTTATCTTCCGGACTATGTTTAAGCTCCTCGTAACGGGTTTCTCTAAGTTTCGGGGGGATCGGCTCTAAATATATTTCTTAAAATATATCGTCCCGCTTTGCAGAAAACTTAACTTGGGCTCCGTATTTTAAATCGTCGGGCAAAATGGTATCCTACCGTTAGAAAGGCGGAGTGCGCGGTGCGGGTCAAGTTCGGGTACTACCGGCGCGCAAAACGGTACCGTCAAATAACCCGTGTTATTCTAAAATATGGGCTCGGCCATCTTTTTAGCGCCGCGGGTTTTAACAAACTCCTACCCTTTACCGGCCGCAAAAATTCTAAAATGGGACATGAATCGCCCGCTGAGAGGCT
>JAGUUY010000071.1 GCA_020063185.1 Bacillota bacterium | reverse complement strand
GGCAATATCGTCCAACCCGGCCCACCCTCGGGCTCCTCCAACAACCGCATCAAGTTTTTGTAGAAAGTCCAGGCCGGTCAAGCGCAGAACACTGTCGACATTGTTCGTCTTGAGTCCCGCGCGCAGAAACTTTTGAAAAAGATAGGCCGTCTCGTTGGTCGCCAGGGCGCCCATAATGCCCCCGATACCCTGCGGTCCAAACCGGTCACCTATCTGCTTGAGACGGGCCGCCGTGTATTCCAGGGCCTCTTCCCAATCCGCCGGGACCAGTTCACCGCCTTTGCGCACCAGCGGGGTCTTCAGCCGGGCCTCGTCCGCAGCGTAACCGTAGCCGAACCGCCCGCGGGCGCAAAGGTAATCGGCGGGCCGTTCGGTAGTAACCGCAATAATGTCGTTGCCTTTCATCTTATACTGCAGTTCACAGGCACTGCTGCAGTAACCGCAGTGGCTTTTAACCGCAGTGAATTCCCATTCCCTGCCTTTGCCCCGCCTGCTTTTCTCGATAAGCGCCCCTGTCGGGCAAACGCCCACGCAGCTGCCGCAGAAATCACACCCCGCTTCGTGGAGCGGTTTATCCAGCGCTGTAGCCACCCTGGTTTCAATCCCGCGCTTTACAAAATCCAGCACGTCGCTTCCCTGTGCCCGGCAAACGCGAATACACCGGCCGCAGAGGATGCAAAGGTTGTAATTCCGTACGATAAAAGGGTTGCTCTCATCAATGGGGTAGCCTGGATCGCGTACCGGAAAGGAAGACTGTTCGACGCCTAATTCGTAAGCGTACCGCTGCAGTCCGCAAACGCCGCTTTTTTCGCAGCTCAAGCAGAGCCCAGGGTGCCGCGACAGCAAAAGTTCCACAATAAAGCGCCGCGCGTCAGTCAGTTGCTGAGTATCGGTGCGGACCACCATCCCGGGAGCGACCTTTCTGATGCAGGAGACTACCAGACCTTTCACTTTTTCGATCTCCACCACGCAGATGCGGCAGGCTCCCGTTGCTTTAAGTCCCGGACAGTAACACAGGTGCGGAATATGAATCCCCGCCGCTTCAGCCGCGTGGAGAACGGTGGTCCCCTCCGGGACCAGAACTCGCCTTTCGTCGATTGTCAGTGCAACCATTCCGGCCAAAACTTTCTTCCCCCTTTTTCCTTAGACCACTTCTATTGCTTCGTCTGAGCAAACCGCCAAACATTCCCCGCAGCGTGTGCATTTCTCCATTATTATAACGTAGGGTTCGTTATCCGTCCGGTAGGGGAGGTACGGGTCGCCTAGAATCGCTCCGGCGGCGCAAACAGCACGGCACTTGTCACACTGCGTACAGCGCTCGGGGTTGACCCGATACCGGAGGACTTCCCGGCAGGATTGTTCCGGACAAAGCTTCTCTTCCGCATGGCGCCGGAAGGCTTCCCGGTGGTCCTTGACCGCCCGCGAAAGGTTCGTTGCCGCTTTCTGCCCGTGCTTACACAACGCCACAATCATTACCTGAGTACAGATACTTTCAAGCTGATCAATCTCCGCCATAGTGGCATCCCCGCGGCGGAGCCGCTCCAGGGTGTCTATAATGATCGGCGCTGCCGTCATGCACGGCAGGCAGCGCCCACAAAGCTTTTCTTCCGTGAATTCTCTGTATGCTTCAAAGGCCTTCGTGACCTCACACAACATCTGGCTCATACGATTGCTTCCTCCTCCCGGACCACCGGTTCGACGCCCACGCAACCGGTCGGGCATACCGCGACACACGTTCCACACCTCTGGCAGAGAGCGTTTTCGATGTAGTATCCTTCGCGGGTTTCCAGCACCGCCCCGTACGAACAGCTCAGTTTGCAGAGCCCGCACCGGACGCAATCCTCACCGATGACGTATACCCCAAGGGTGGTGCATTCGCGGGCCGGGCAGCCCTTTTCCCGAATGTGCGCTTCGTACTCCTCCCGGAAATAGCTGATGGTGGAAAGCACCGGGTTGGGAGCGCTCTGCCCCAACCCGCAGAGTGAGGTCTTTTTGATTTTATACCCCAGTTCCTCCAACCGTTCAATGTCGCCATCCCTGCCTTCACCGCCGACGATGCGGTTCATGATTTGCAGCATCTCGAAAGTCCCGATCCGGCACGGCGGGCACTTCCCGCACGACTCGCGCTGCGTAAACGACAGGAAAAAGCGCGCGAACTCCACCATACAGGTC
>JAGUUY010000053.1 GCA_020063185.1 Bacillota bacterium | reverse complement strand
TTCAGGCGAACGTTATGTCGAGGAGGCCTTTTGCCTTATCTTCTTCCAACTCGGTCGCCAGGACCAATTCGCTTACCAGGATCTGTTTGGCGTTTTCCAACATACGTTTCTCTCCCGAAGATAAACCTTTTTCCCGTTCCCTCCTGGCCAGGTTACGCACAACTTCGGCTACCGCATATATATTTCCGCTCTTTATCTTTTCGAGGTTGGCGCGGTACCGGTGGTTCCAGTTAGTAGGCATAGCACTTCCTGAAGATTTCAATAGGTTCAGTACCCGACTGACGTCCTGCTTGTCGATTACCTGTCGGAGTCCTATGCCTTCACCGTTGGCGATCGGTATCATAACCTTCATGTTTCCGACTGGAAGCCTTAACACGTAATAATCTTTCTTTTCGCCAAGGACTTCTTCTTCTTCGATGGCCTCGATTACCCCCGCCCCGTGCATCGGATAAACAACCTTGTCGCCTATCTTGAACAATTCGACACCTCCCTGAAACTAAGCGCGCTCATAAAATAAATATACCACCGGCCGCCGGTTCTGTCAAGAGCAGAGCATTTTAACATATCCCTTTGCACGTGTCAATTATTTTTGGCGTCCAAGTGAAATTTTACCGGTACCTGTCCTGTAACAGCTGATTCCAGTGCCGTTTCAACCCTTCTTTGATCAACCGGGCCCGCGCCTCACCGATACCTTCAACATCGTCGAGCTCCTCGATCGAAGCCTGTAGAATACGGCTGAAGTTGCCGAAAGTGCGCACAATATTCTCGGTAACCGGGAAAGGCAGGCGCGGAATACGGCTTAAAATTCGGTATCCACGTGGAGAAACGGTCAGTTCCAGGATTCCGGCCCCTCCCGAAAACCCCAGTACCCGGGCGATCAAAGAAAGGTCCAAAAGGTCCTCCGCCGGCCAACTCCCGACGATACCCAGAATGTCCTTGGGCGACTTGTCTTCGGCCACGGAATAGTCCTGAATGATCAGCAGTCCTTCGTGCTCAATGTTGGCCACCAATTCCTCAACCTGCATTACGATCAGACGGCTCTCGCTTCCCAGTTCCGCAACGTAAAGCTCTATCTCTTTAACAATTCTGAGGGTCATTTCAGTACGTTGGATCGCCTTGGTTACCTCGAACAGCGTCACTGCGTCTTCAAATTCAAGTACGGTCAGGTTTACAACCGCCTGGTTGAGCACGGCACGGTATTTCTCCAGCGTCTGGACGGCCTGGTTTGCCTTGGCCAGAACCACTTCCAGGTCGCGCAGTACGTATTTAGTGGAACCTTTATAGACCGTAATTACACCTCGCCGCTGGGAAATCGAGATAACCAGCATGCCGGTCTGTTTGGCTACTCTTTCCGCGGTCCGGTGCCGAATGCCCGTTTCGGAGGAAGGGATGCTCAAATCGGGAATAAGCTGGGTGTTGGCGGCTACGATCCGTTTTCCGTCGTCACTCACGATTATGGCGCCGTCCATCTTTGCCAACTCGTAAAGTCGCGCGGCCGAAAACTCAGCGTTTACGAGAAATCCGCCCTCGGCTATTTCCTGGATCTGTTCGGCGTCACCAAAAACAATCAGCGCCCCGCTTGTAGATCGAAGGATATGTTCCAAGCCTTCCCTGAGCGGCGTCCCCGGCGCCACCTGCCGCAAAACCTTAACTATCTGTCTTTCCATCAGCGTCCCCCTATGTTACGGACATCGGACGCCGGTCATCGGCCTTCAAAAACGGGAATTCCGATACAACGTTCACCGGCGCTTCTCAAGTCAAGTAATATTTAATTATACTAGTTATACTTGCGTGGAAGGAACTTCAATGCTATGTCGGCTGCCGAATGCTATTCCAGGGCGGCCTCCAAGGCGTCGTCAAGGGTCTCCACCTGTACGGTTTCAAAGTAATCCTGTACATCGCGCGAGGCGCATACGACCGCCCGCGTGAAACCCAACTTCGCCGCTTCTTTCAAACGGACGTTCAAGGCGTTGACAGGCCGCACCTCACCGGTCAGGCCCACTTCGCCGACAACCACCGTACCGGGCCTTACCGCCGCCTCCCGGTAGCTCGACGCCACGGCTACGGCTACCGCTAAATCGGCCGCGGGTTCGGTGATTTTCACCCCGCCGACGGCGTTGATATAAGTATCGCACGGCCCGAGTTTCAGCCCGACCTTTTTGTCGAGGACCGCTATTAACAGCGTCGCCCGGTTAACATCGTAGCCGGTCGCCATTCGCCGGGGCATGCCGTAGGGGTTGGGGCTGACGAGCGCCTGCACTTCCACCAAAAGCGGCCGCGTTCCTTGCAGGGTGGGTACCACCACCGAACCCACCACCGCCTCCTCCTGTCTGGCGCCGTGGAAAAGGGCCGAAGGGTTCGGCACGTCGGTCAACCCTTCTTCCCGCATCTCGAAAACCCCGATTTCGTCTGTCGCCCCGAAGCGGTTTTTCACCCCGCGAAGAATACGGTAGTTGTGGTGCCGGTCTCCCTCGAGGTAAAGCACCACGTCGACCGCGTGCTCCAACAGCCGGGGCCCCGCCAGGATGCCGTCTTTGGTCACGTGACCGATCAGCAGTACCGGGATTTCCACGCTTTTGGCCACCTGCTGCAATTCCGCGGCGCACTCCCGTACCTGGGCGATGCTTCCGGGCACGGCCTGCACTTGCGGCCTGGAGGTGGTCTGGATCGAGTCCACGATCACCGCGGACGGACTTAGCGTGACGATGTGTTCCTTAATCTGGTCCACATCGGTTTCCGCCGCGATGTAAATACCGGCGCCCCCGATCCCCAGGCGTCTGGCCCGCAAAGAGACCTGCCGGGCGGATTCTTCACCGGTGGCATAAAGAACCACGCCCCGTTTGCTGAGACTTGCCGCGGTCTGCAGGAGCAGGGTCGATTTCCCGATCCCGGGGTCGCCGCCGATGAGGATCAGCGACCCGGGAACCACTCCGCCGCCGAGGACCCTGTCGAATTCGGTGATCCCCGTAGGCAACCGGATGTCTTCCCCCGTCACCTCTGCCAAAGGGTGAAGGGAGCTTTTTTCCCCGGCCGTTTTCCGGGCTAAAACCGGCTGCGCTGCAACAAGCGAATCCCAGTTGCCGCATGCCGGGCATCGGCCTACCCACCGGGGTGACTGGTAACCGCAAGCAGTACACTGAAAACGAGTTTTGACCATACCAAGCCCCCGGAAATCAATCGAACTTAGCCCACTATTACATTTTAATTAAAAATAATGTAAAAAAAAAGACCCGCGGTAACCCGCGGGACTTTGTTACCCGACCTTTTTCACCAATACCTTCCCCTCTTCGGCGTTGACAAGGACCTTGTCACCCTTGGCGAAAGCGCCTTTAAGGAGCTCTTCCGAAAGCTTATCTTCCACCAGGCGTTGGATGGTACGGCGCAAAGGCCGCGCCCCGAATTTCTCATCGATACCTTCCTGCGCCAATAATTCCCGAAGCCCTGCGCCGAATTCAACGGTGACGTTTTGCTCCGTGAGCCTCTTGGCAACATCCTTCAGCATGAGACCGACAATGGCGTCAATATGCTCCTGGGAGAGCGCGTGAAATACGATTGTCTCGTCGATACGGTTCAAGAACTCCGGTCGAAAGGTCCGGTGAAGTTCTTCCGTTACCTTTTCCTTCATCGCCTCGTAGGCTTGCCTCCGTTCTTCCGCCGCCCGGAAACCGAGCGGGCCGGTCCACTGCAGAAACTGGACGCCGACGTTCGAGGTCATGATGATCACGGTGTTCCTGAAATCGACGGTGCGTCCCTTGGCGTCGGTCAGCCGGCCGTCTTCCATCACCTGAAGCAGGATGTTGAACACGTCGGGGTGCGCTTTTTCGATTTCGTCGAGCAGCACTACGGTATACGGCCGCCTCCTCACCGCCTCGGTAAGCTGGCCGCCTTCTTCATAGCCGACATAACCCGGCGGCGCGCCGACCAACCGGGAAACGGTGTGCCGTTCCATGTATTCGGACATGTCTATCCGCACCGTCGCGTCCTCGTTGCCGAACAGGACCTCGGCCAGGGCCCTGGCAAGTTCTGTTTTACCGACGCCCGTGGGGCCCAGAAAAATGAAACTGCCTATCGGTCGCCGAGGGTCCTTCAACCCCGCGCGTGCCCTTCTGATGGCGCGGGATACGGCCGTAACCGCTTCATCCTGACCAACCACACGCTGGTGCAACGCTTCCTCCATCTTCAAAAGCCGTTCCGTTTCCTCAACCTTCAGTTCTTTTACCGGGATGCCCGTCCAGATAGACGCAATCGCCGCTATGTCGTCCTCCGCAACTTCCAGCACTCCCTCATCCTGCTTTTGACGCCAATTCTGGCGGGCCGTCTCGATTTCTTCCCGCAGCCTGGTTTCCTGGTCCCGCAGTTGAGCCGCTTTCTCAAACTCCTGCGCCCCTATGGACGCCTCTTTCTCTTTGCGCAGTTCCTCAATACTCTGCTCCATTTCCTTGAGGTCCGGCGGCGGCGTGAAAGCCCGCAGCCTCACCCTTGAGGCCGCTTCATCGACAAGGTCGATCGCCTTGTCAGGCAAAAAACGATCCGTGATGTACCGGTCCGAAAGTTTCGCCGCCGCTTCAATGGCGCCGTCCGTGATCCGAACCCGGTGGTGCGCCTCGTAACGGTCGCGGAGCCCTTTCAAAATGGCTACTGTGTCCTCCAGCGTGGGTTCGTTCACCATTACCGGCTGAAACCGGCGTTCCAGCGCCGGGTCGCGCTCAATGTGCTTGCGGTACTCGTCCAGAGTGGTCGCACCGATACACTGCAGTTCACCGCGGGCCAGGGCCGGTTTCAAGATGTTCGCAGCGTCAATGGCCCCTTCCGCCGCACCGGCGCCGATGAGGGTATGCAGTTCGTCGATGAAAACCACTACGTTCGCCGCAGTTTTGATTTCGTCGATAATTTTTTTCAGGCGCTCCTCAAACTCACCCCGGTACTTCGTACCCGCGACCACGGAGGCCATGTCCAGCGCAACCACCCGCTTATTCGCAAGCACGTCCGGAACCCTGCCGCTCGCGATGTGGTGCGCGAGGCCTTCGGCGATCGCGGTTTTTCCCACTCCCGGGTCGCCGATTAAAACGGGGTTATTCTTTGTCCGCCGGCTTAGAATTTGGACCACGCGCTCAATCTCCTGCTCCCGCCCGATGACGGGGTCAAGCCTGTCCTCCCGGGACAAAGTGGTAAGGTCGCGTGCGTACTGGTCAAGCGCCGGGGTCTTCTTAACCCCGGGCCCACCCTTTGCACCGCCGCCGGCAACACCTGCGCCGAGCGCTTCCGTTACCGACGCGCGCACGCGTTCCAGTTCCACGCCGGAAGCCGCCAGTACGCGGGCGGCGATCCCTTCCCCCTCGCGAATCAGCCCGAGGAGGAGGTGCTCCGTCCCCACGTAGTTGTGACCGAGTCGGCGCGCTTCGTCAATGGCCAGTTCCAGAACGCGCTTCGCCCTCGGGGTGAGGGTAACCTCCTGCGCTACCTGGCCCTGGCCGGGTTCCACCAACTGCTGCACCCCGGACCGGACCGTGTCGGGGTCCACCCCTATTTCCGTCAGGACCTTAGCCGCCACCCCTTCGCCCTCGCGCAGGAGCCCCAGCAGTATGTGTTCCGTCCCGACGAATGGATATTGCATCTGGCGCGCTTCTTCCTGCGCTAAGAGCAGAACCTTTTGCGCCCGCCGCGTGAACCTGCCGAACATTTCTTATACCTCCCTTTAATAGTTCGAGTTAGGCTTCAAAAGACTTGCTTTAAGGTCGGTTCGAAGTTCTAAGTCGACCTTATTGATGGCCCAGCATTCAGCGTAGCATCTGAACTTTAAAAGAGACACCTTCTTTAGCCCAAATGAAATGGTAGCCTTTAAACCTCAAGGGCTGTCCTGAGTGCTGGGAGCGTTCAACGTTTTTTCCCGTTTCCTTCGCCGTCCGCGCCGGGTTTTTTCCCCTGAAGCCGCTCACGTATGAGCTGCGCCCGCAGGACGTCACGCTCGGCGGGTTTTAATTCCTTTCCGGCCAACCTGATGAGAAACGCCGGTTGCGACAGCACCATTAATTCAGAGACCAGGCTCAAAGGTATTCTCTTGATAATCTTAAGGGCCAACCCCAGACGTAAGTCCGAGAGACTGCGCATGGCCTCTTCCGAGGTCAGTACCCTTGCGTACTGAAGTACCCCGTAAGAGCGAAAAACGCGGTCTTCCAGGGCCCCACGCTGCTCCTGGTGCAGCCTCCGGCGCGCCTCGCGCTCCTGGCTCACCAGTCGACGGACTAAAGCCGTGAGGTTGTTGATAATCTCTTCCTCCTGACGTCCCAGGGTGATCTGGTTGGAAACCTGAAAAAAGCTCCCCGCGGCCTTTGTTCCCTCACCGTATAAGCCGCGCACCGTTAGCCCTAGTTTGCTTAAACCCGGGATGACTTCTTCAATCATTCCGGTCGCCGCCAAACCGGGCAGGTGCATCATGACGGAAGCCCGGAGGCCCGTCCCGACGTTCGTGGGACAGGCGCTGAGATAACCGAATTCCTCGTTAAAAGCATACTCCACGGTGGCTTCCAGCGCGTCGTCGACCGTGCCCGCCAGTTCCCAGCACTCCTGAAGCGCCAGGCCCGGCAGCAGACATTGAATGCGAAGGTGGTCTTCTTCGTTAACCATGATACTTATCGCCTCGTCCTGTCGAATGATTACCGCCTTCCCCGCCGGGTCGCCCTTCAGTAAGTCAGGGCTGACAAGGTGCTTTTCCACCAACACGTGTCTTTCCACCGGGGACAGCTCGGTCAGGCGCATGAACTCCATTTTACCCAGTCTTTTCGTTACTTCCGGCCGGTCCAGGGCAAGACGGACGGCGTGCAGCACTTCCTCCGCCTGTTCGGCACGGAGGCGGTGCGGAAAAGGGTAAGCCGCGAGGTCGCGGGCAAGGCGCACCCGGCTTGACACGCTAACGTCCGCCTCGGGACCGCCCTCTTCCATCCAGCGGCTGCGGGGGTCCGTTAATATTTTTTTAAGCGCCATTTACTGCCCCCCTCTGCAATCTCTCTCCAAATCCCGAATCCGGTCCCGGAGCTCCGCCGCTTTTTCAAAGGCTTCCTGGCGTACGGCCGCATCGAGCTCCTGGCGGAGGCGTTTCAGTTCATGCTTGAGGCCGGCTATTTTACCGGTGCGCCGCGGCAGTTTCCCCGTATGCTCGGCCTTGCCGTGAATACGGTGCAGGATTCGGCCCACCGCCGGACCAAACACAGTGTAGCATTCGGCGCAGCCTAAAAGCCCCCGCTGCGCAAAATCTTGTTCCGTAAGGCCGCACCGCTTACACTGAACATAAGAAGGCTCTACCTGTACCGGTGTTCCTTCAAACAAACCTCCCAGCAGGTTCTGGAGCACAAACTGCGGCATAATGCCGATGCCGGTAATTCCCGCTTCACGCGCACACTCTTCACAAAGGCGTATCTCCTGTTTTTTGTTGTTGGTTATCTCCGTGTAATGAACGCTTGCGGGTCTTGTATTACACCTTTCGCAGAGCAACATTCTCCCCCTTTCGCACTAGCGCCTCAAAACCGCACTGACAATGGACTTCATTAAAGCCGCCCGCATCCTGTTCCGGACGGACGCGGCGCCCTGCATCATGTCCGATGACAGCGCCGCCTCCACCAGCGCCGCCTCCCGGGACGACAGTAGACCTTCCATTTCAAGCCTTTGGACAAGCGCCATAGCTTCCCGGTGCGAGACGGCGTCGCCGATGAAACCGTACACTTCCCTGGCAAGATCCTCCCGGGTCCCCGGCGGCAACCTGGTTATCCGGAGAAACCCGCCCCCGCCGCGGCGGCTTTCCACGCAAAAACCATGCCGTAGCGTAAAACGCGTCTCCAGAACATAGTTGATTTGGGACGGCACGCACCTGAAATACACTGCCAGAGAATTACGCCTTATTTCCACCTGCCCGTCCTGACTCTCCTCCAGCAAGGCCTTAATGTACTGCTCGATTTCATCGGATAGGCGCGTAATAACCACTACGTCGTACTCCCGAAACAAGTCTGACCTTAACTGACTTTAACTTTATCATATATAAAATTTTTGTCAACGCAAAACTCCTTCTAAGTGATTTTTACCTTTTACACCGCCGTTTAAACTGCCGGCCCAAGTTATCTTCCGCGGGCAAACAATTTCGCCTCAGCGCGAAATCCTTCGGAAATCCTTCTAAGCGGTACGGAAAAACCAACCGGGGCGCCTTTGATGTAACCCCCGCCAGCTTTGCGGCGTAATCTGAAGCGGAGGGATCTCTAGTGACAGTAAAATTGGGGTTGGCCCTCGGCGGCGGGTTCAGCCGCGCCGTAGCCCATATCGGAGTGCTCAAGGTGCTTGAGGAGGCAGGTATCAGACCGGCGGCGATAGCCGGTACCAGCGCGGGAAGCATCGTTGCCGCTTTGTACGCCGCGGGCTGGACGGTGCAGGAGATGGAGCATTTTTCCCGTCACCTGTCGCCCCGGGAACTGATCGACGACCGGTTGACCGCAAGGGTATGGCGGCTTTTGGTCCATGAATTCCGCCACCGGTTGGGTAAGGCGCGTGCCGGCGGCCCGCTGGGGGTTCTCTCGGGGCATCGCTTGACTGTGTTCCTGGACAGGGTCTTGGGCACGCTGCGGTTCGACGATCTGAAACTGCCGCTGGTCGTTACGGCAACGGATCTTATCAGCGGCCGCAGAATGCTTTTCATGCCTACCCCTCTGTGCCGTGACGAGTTTGTCCGTCTTGCCGGAGTACCGGTTGTTTTAGCCGTCCGCGCCAGTTGCACGGTACCCGGCCTTTTCGAACCGGTGCGGTTGGGGAAGTTTTTGCTGGTGGACGGGGCGATACGTGAGGCGATTCCGGCGGAAGCGGTGCGACTGCCCGGTATCGAAGCAGTGGTGGCGGTCGACGTCGGCGGCCGAACCGAAGAGCGTCAGCCGTTGGAAAGCTTTTCCGAACTGGTCACGGAGGCCTGGGAACTGGCGGTCAGCGAGGGCAAACGCAAGGAACTTGAAACTTTCGCCGATGTGGTGATCGAGCCCGAGTTGAAAAAAGCGCCGCCCTGGGATTTCAGCCGCGTCAGCCAGTACATGCGGGCCGGTGAGGAAGCGGCGCGGGCTAAATTAACTGCAATACGGAGAGTTCTGGAATTAGACGGCCTTCAAAAAAACCGGCCGCTTCCCCGCGCATTACCGCGGCCCCCAAAAATACAAGGTCTCCGCCCTGGAGACCCCAAAAATCGGCTTCTGGTGCGGGTGAGAGGAGTCGAACCTCCACGGGCTGAGCCCACCAGATCCTAAGTCTGACGCGTCTGCCGTTCCGCCACACCCGCAACTACCTCTTTAAATTATAGGTTCCCCGCCGGCAATCGTCAACCAAACGGGGCGGCAAACGGCAGCGACCTTTCCTAACCCTGAACTTATTTTCAGGACAGAATATCCTTGGGGATAAAAACGGATGGTTTAGGGGCAGCGATGAGGATCTGGGACCTTTCACCTGCGAAACTGTGCCGCCGGCACTTGCTCGCCGAGCATAGAGAGCTTCACGCCGTCTGGTCGATATTGACCCGGGGTAAAAAAGGATACGCGCAGCATCCGGAAACCCTGCGTTGGCAAGGAAGGCTTAAAGCCCTGTATTTAAGACACGAAGAGCTTGTCGTGGAATTAAAGGCCAGGGGTTACGCACACCGCAGCCCCCTTGAAATCGAGCTGGCCACCGGGGAGAGTAAACAAACGCAACTTATTGACTCGCCTGCGGAGCAGTTGCGTATCCTCAGGAGTAAGAATTGTGACTGCAAGTTTTATATAGAAGGTACCGCTCCCCCAGAATAAGCGCGCACGCGTCGCTCCACCACGGGGGGAAAGCATTCTGCCCGCTGGAGTAATACACTTTATCGTCCGCCCAGACAATAAAGCACCAGCAGGTTCCGCTGGGGGTTGAAAAACGCGAGACGTACCGTTCCTCCGCGTCTTTCAAATAACCGAGCATTTTATCAAGGACGCCCGAAACACGCTCTTTCTCTTCTGTAGTAACGATATCGCGTTCGGTGACGGTCTCAGCTACTTTGCGGAACCGGAAAAAGGGTACGGGCTGCATGGAGTATTTGACACGTCTGGCACTGATTTTTTCCGTTGTTACATTAAGCACCAGAAACCCCTCACCGACATTACCGATCGCCGCTTCAAGTTCCATAACCAGCCGCTTCCCCTCAAAATACGACTTTTTTTGCTATTAATATATTCACTCAGCCCTAAATAAATCTACTTTTTTCGAGCTGCAGGTTTTCTATGGAAGAAAACGCCTGTAAATATGCGGGTCATACTTCGACGGCTAAGCCCGACCTCGGTATGATTACCAATCACGGTTTTGTCTTCGGACACAGAGCTTAGAATCGAGTCGCGGCAGTGTCACCTTTGGCCGGAGGTGAATAGACTGTTACCATATTAAGGTAATTTATGGCGCTGTTTCCACCACAGTGACTGGAGGTGAGACTTTTGAAGCCGAAGGGTTCCTTGCTCCTGGCGAAATTTTTGATCACCTTTGTATTTGCCGGAGTCATCCTGGCGTTGTTCGGTAAAAACGCCGTGAGCTGGATCTTACTGCTGGCTCTCCTGCAAACCGCGCTCGGTTATCTGGGAAACCTGTGCGCCCTTGAAAAACTACGCAACCTGGTGACCGCCGCCGGCAACGGTTTTACGGCCGCACTTTTAGCTTATGTTCTGCATCTCGTCGTGCCGGCTTTTCACGCTGCGTGGGCTTCCTTAATTGCTTTCGGCCTTTTGGTTGCCGCAGGCGAGTACTTTTTGTCCATTTGCCCTTCACGTACTAAATGATGAACTTAAAGCGCCCTTATTAGGACCCCCACGCCGAAGACCCTGCTTGCCCGGGCAGGGTCTTCCTTTTTTTGCGGCCGTAGTGCGTCATGCAGGACTCGAACCCGCGATCCGTGATCTAAAAGTCCGTCCCGCTACGTCACACGGGGAATTTGCTTGATCCTGCCAGGAACACGTGGTACAATTACCGCAAACAACCAATAACCACACTTTTTAAAGGCTGCCGGGCAGCAGTCCGTCATCTGACGGATACTTTCTTTCTATAAAAATAACTGACTAATTGAACTGCCGGCGCGAGGAGAAAGTCAGTCTTAACCGGTCAAACGGCGGCACTGTCGCCGTCCGGGTCTTACCCCAAATAACCGGTACCTGGTGTATTAATGTATTAAGGCCGGTGTTTGCCGGCGGCCCGGACATCCCGGGTCGGAGCGGGCCGGCGGGCACGCGGGGTTTCGTCTTATACAAAACGGCTGAAGCTTTCGGGGAAGCCGCGCAGTCTGTCACACCCGCGCGGTACCGAAAAGGACTAATAGTGGCGGAAGGAGGTGATGCAAATGGCCATGAAAAAACGTATAAGGTTGCGGTGGGTGGCGCTGTTGACGGCGGTGCTGCTCCTGGGGCTGCCGCTGTACGGGTTCGCCGATAATGTGATTAGCGTCACCGTTACGCCCGCCACCGTCGGGGTGACGGTCAATCCGACCTCGGTTGCTTACGGCTTACTGGCATATGACACCGTATCTGGCGCCCAATCAATAACGGCAACGAACACCGGCACTTCCGCGGCCAATCTCCAGATTCAGGGCGCCGTTGCCTCCGATGGCGCGACCAGCACCTGGACCCTGGCAAGCAGCCGGGGTGAAAACCAGTATACCCATGAGTTTAATGACGGCACTAACTGGGGCTTCCTGACCACGTCAGCGCAGACGTTAAAGAATGGTGTCGCGGCGGGAGGTACTGCGGATTTCCAACTCCGTTTGGGGATGCCGACATCGTCCGGCTCCACAGCGCAGCACAGCACTACGGTGACCGTCATCGCAACCATGCCTTAGTCTTAATCATAACAGCCGTCTGATTGCGAACACGCCGCATAGAATGCGGCTGCACGGGGATGCAGCGTATGACAGACATCAAGACCCGAAAACCAACCGGTGGGAAACGGCGGCGCCGCGCCTTGGGCGCGCACGGCGGCAGGGG
>JAGUUY010000140.1 GCA_020063185.1 Bacillota bacterium | reverse complement strand
GATTTCGTTTTTACCATGCAGGGTCCTGTCAGCCGGTCGCAGGAGCCCCGAAACCCGCAAATGATATATGTGTTGTATCAACATAACCAGCAGGTGGCCAGGGGAATCGTAGCCCCGGGACAGACCACGGAGATCCCCTTAGGGCAATTAACCTTCGACCGTTATTCCCTTTTCACAGGCCTGCAGGTAAAGGACAATCCGGCCCTGCCGTACTCTTTCACCGGTTTCATCCTCGCGACCGTAGGCGTCCTCATGCACCTGTTCTGGAACCCGCGGCGGCGCATCGAAAACGTCCCAAGGGGAAGCGAAACCGCAGCCGAAAACTGATAAAGGAGTGAGCTTCTTTTGCAGTCCCTGGAGAGCAATTTTTTCACTATTTCGTTGATTTGCTACTTGCTTGCGATGGCAGCGTTCTTTCCGTACATCTGGACACGCAGCCGGCGTACCGCGAACTTGGGTTTCATCCTGGTCGGCGCGGGTATCGCCGGTGAACTGGTGAGCCTCGTCGCCCGGAGTATTTACGCCGGGCACTGGCCGTTCACCAACATGTACGAATTCCTGCTGCTCATGGTGTTGGGCATCGCTGTCGCCACCCTTATCACCGGCATTCGTGCCGGAGTGCCCGCCGTGGGTGTCTTCGCCATGCCGCTGATTGTCGTCCTGATGGCCTACGCCTTCTCCATTAAGCGCATTGCCGAGCCCTTGGTACCCGCCCTGCAGAGCTACTGGCTGCAGTTTCACGTCGCGACGGCCATCCTTGCTTACGGCGCGTTCGGTCTTTCTTTTATCATGGCCCTCATGTATCTGGTAAAAGACCGGCCGGGGGATGTAAATGCCGGATTCAGGGGTATGATTCCCGCGCTTACCCGGCTCGACCGCCTGATGTACACGACCATTGCCTTCGGTTTCGCTTTCCAGACCCTGGTGATTATAACCGGCGCGGTATGGGCCGAAGAAGCCTGGGGTACCTGGTGGAGCTGGGACCCGAAAGAGACGTGGTCGCTTATTACCTGGTTGATTTACGCCTTTTATCTCCACGGCTGGACACGCGGCTCCTGGCGGGGCAGACGCGCCGCGTGGCTCTCAATCGCCGGCTTCGCCGCGGTGCTGTTCACCTTTTTTGGTGTGACGTACCTGCTGCCCGGACTGCACAGTGAGTATCAGTAAAGCTGTCAGCTATCAGCAATAAAACAAAGCCGACAGCTGACGACTGAAAGCTTACAGCTGACGGCTGAGAGCTATTAGCTGCTACCCCAAGATTTCCTCGTCGGTCAGATAGCACCCCGGGTCCGGCGCCCAGAAGTCGCCGTAAACGGCCTCCGCCCGCGCCCGGAAGTTGCCGTTGCATATTTCCAGCCAGCGGCAGGAGCCGCACCGCCCCTTCAGGTGGGACTTACGGTCCTTCAACTGCTGCAGCAGCGGCTGGGTTTCACTGTACCATATTTCCCCGAACTCCCGCTCCCGCACGTTGCCGAGCGGGTGGTTCTGCGTAAACTGGTCGGGATACACGTTGCCAAACCAGTCCACCGCGCCGATACGGCTCCCGCTCCGGTTGCCGCCGGTCTGGCGGAGCCATTCATAAACTTGTTCGGCCCGCTCCGGCTCGCTTTCTCTCATCTTGAGGTATATGTAAACCGAGTCGGCATGATTGTCCACCGTAAGGATCTCCTTGCGGAGACCCCGCCGGCAGAAGTCAGCAGTACGCCTGATAATTAAATCTACTACGGACCGTTTTGTTTCCGGATCCAGGTCCTCGTCGCGCAGGTTTGTCCCCCGCCCTACCGAAACCAGGTGGTAGAAGCACACACGGTCAATGCCTTCCCGTTCCACCAGATCAAAGATGGCCGAAATATCGGCGTAATTGTCCCGGGTGATCGTAAATCTCAAGCCGACTCTTTGTCCCACCGCCACGCAGTTCCGGATGCCCGCAAGCGCCATCTGAAATGCCCCCTGTACCTTGCGCATCCGGTCGTTAAGTTCCTCCAGCCCGTCGAGGCTGACACCGACATACCCCACACCCGCTTCCTTGACCTTTTGCGCCGTTTCAAGCGAGATCAGCGTCCCGTTGGTGGATATGACCGGGCGGATACCGTGCGTCCTCGCGTAACCCACCAGTTCAAAAAAGTCCGGGCGCATCAGCGGTTCGCCGCCGGAAAAAAGCAAGACCGGGGCTTTTGCCTTCGCCAGACCGTCGATGAAACGCTTCGCCTCTGCGGTGGAAAGCTCCCCTTCGGCCGGCCCTGCGGTCGCGTTGGCGTAGCAATGGCGGCACCGCAAATTACAGGCCCGGGTTGAATTCCATACCGTCACCGGCCCGGGATGTAATTCTGGAAGGTGGTAGCGCAGGTAGTCTCCCCCTTCTTTTTGCCCCGAAACCATCTTAGAAATACTAAGCAATTGAAGTCCTCCCTCTGAAAACAGTCGAAGTTCTAAGTTGACCTTAGAATTAAAGGACCATCAGGGTCTGTTTATGGTTCGACGTTCAACGTTAAAAGACCGAAGCATAAGCAATTGAACCATTTATTCCTGGTGGCGACGATTAATCAACGTGAATGACTCCTTAGCATTACGCCGGTCACTTCCTTATACCATTATCAAACGAGTTAGTCAAGGTAAACGGCAGCGCCGGCATCTATACTTGAATCTCCGCGCATTTTTTGGTGTTTTTAACGTTAAAATGGAACTTTAGGACCGGAACGACGGTCTAATTAAATTGAACGCCTAAAAACAGGCTTTGTGCCCAAGGGCGAATTTTTTCACATGAGAGGAGGAATTCTTGTCCTCTTCGTAGAATAAATTCCGATTAAGGTCGACGAAATCCTCTGCGGGAAGGAGGTGAATACGTGAAGCG
>JAGUUY010000023.1 GCA_020063185.1 Bacillota bacterium | reverse complement strand
TTTTTCACCGTCCAGGATGCGCCGGCCGAGCGTCTCTTCCGGTTGGAAACCAACGAACACGACGGCCGACTCCGGACGCCAGAGATTGTGCTTCAAGTGGTGGCGGACCCGCCCGGCCTCACACATACCGCTGGCGGAAATAATGACCAGGCTGTGCGGGCTTTCATTAAGCGCGCGCGACTCCTCGGTGGTAACCGAATAATGAACGAAATCCGGACTCAACGGGTCCAGGCCGGCCTGGATCAGCGAATGCGTTTCCCGGTCGTATAATTCCCTGTGACGTTTGAATATACTGGTCACCGCGGAGGCCAGAGGACTGTCGATATATACCTTCACAGGCGGCAACGCGCCCGCATGGTTAAGCTCATTCAGGTCATAAAGCAGGTCCTGTGTCCGTTCCACCGCAAAGGCCGGTATGATTACGTTGCCGCCCCGGTTGTATACGCGCCATATAACCTCGCGCAGGACGGCCGGCTCGTTTTCTTCGGGATGGAGCCTGTTCCCGTACGTGGACTCCATGATTACATAATCGGCCGCGTCCACTGTGACGGGATCTTGCAGAAACCTCTGGCCCTTACGGCCGATGTCGCCCGAGAACAAAACGCGGAGCGGCACGCCGCCTTCATAGACCGTCAGGAGAATCGACGACGCGCCCAGGATGTGGCCGGCATTCAGGAACGTGGCGGTGACACTGGGTGAAAGAGAGACCGGCGTTTCGTAACCGACTCCCTCAAAAAATTGGAGGCTTTTAGCCGCATCCGCAAGGGTATAGAGCGGGACCAGCGGCGGCTTCCCCGCACGCTTGCCTTTCCGGTTTTTCTGCTCTGTCTCCATCTCTTGAATGTGGGCCGCGTCGGGCAAAAGCACTCTTAAGAGATCAACGGACGCCTCCGTCGTCAGGATTTTACCCTTGAATCCTTCCCTGCAGAGACGCGGTATAAGGCCCGAATGGTCGATGTGTGCGTGCGTCAGCAGCAGGAAATCGATGGCGGCGGGTAAAAAAGGGAAAGGTTTAAAGTTGCGTTCCCTTACCTCAAGCGACCCCTGGAAGAGGCCGCAATCAATCAGGATACGTAAGCCTGAAACCTCAGCCAGGAAGCAAGAGCCCGTCACCGTCCGGGCTGCACCGTAGAAGCTTAACCGCATACTTTCTCTCTCCTTTAAAAATTGTACTTCTTTCGATGGGCGCTGCGATGAGCTGCGCATTACTTCTTCAGGCTTGCCCGGCCATTTTGGAGGTTAGAGGCAGGAACTTTGAGGTTAGATTTTTAAAGGGAATTCGCTGCGGCGAATTCCTAACTCTAATCCAACTTCTGACCTCCGGCTTCCAACTTCCAAAATTATACGCTCCGGCCCGTCCCCCAGCACTCAAACTTGACCCTGGTTGGAAAAGAAGCGGTTTTCGCAACATTTATCGTTCCTATGTAATTACAACTTACAAGGCATATTGAGTGCCGGGTTCCTTGTACTGCTCACTCCTCACCGCGTTCCGCCTTTGTTACGTTACTGCTTCTTAGCAGCCAGTTAAGGTTCTCATTTTCATTCGACGTGGCGCCGCTGAAGGCGGCACGGGGGCCGGTGGCGACGGTTAATCGCCGTGAGGACTTCTGATTTTATGTTCCTACAGGCTAAATCTATTCGCGGCCGTCGGCGCAAATCCTGTCGAACTACCAAAGAACGAGCTTCATTTCCTTGACAACCTCGTGCGTTTTCCTTAAGCTTTTATTTGATACCTTGATAACCGACTAGAGGGAGAAAAAAACACATGCCCATCTACGAGTTCCGCTGTAAGTCATGCGGCCGGCGTTTTGAAAAACTGTGCCCCTTAGGCGAGACCGGGGAGAACATCTCCTGTCCTGCGTGCGGAGCGCCCAAACCCGACAAACTGATCTCGTTCTTTGCCACCCGGGGCGTCGAGGGCGGCCAAGGCGCGGCCTGCGCCACCTGCAAGACAACCACAAGCTGCGCCACCTGACACTGACCGCAGAGGCCGGGTCCGGCCTACGCATAACGTGTACGAGTCTTTTAGGAAGAAACTCGTGAAAAACAGGAACCCCCGACAGGGTTCCTTTTTCGTACCACCATAAATTTTACCCGGCGCCCTTTACTTGCCTCAACGCTATTGGACAGCTACCCGCTCGCCACCATGCCTTTCCCTCCAGATCTTATCCGCCAGCTTACCCCAGTCCTCTGAGCGCCGGTCAAGGTGGTTCGCAACCGTTCTCGTGAGGATGGATTCCGCGCCCGGGTGAGTGGGCCGGGCGCCGGAATCCTCGATAATTTCCCGCAGGGCGCCCGGAACATCGATAATGGGGCAGGGCCGCAGGAAATTGTCGCTGAACGGCTGCCTCTTCTGGAAAGCTTTAAACAATGGGTTCCTGAGTACTTCAAGAAGGCTTTTGCCTTTAACGTTATCGGCCGCAAAGTGGACGAAGGCGCAGGGCTCAACGCTTCCATCAGCCGTGATGTGAAAATAAAACCTCCCGCCTGCGATACAGCCGTGCGTGAGTTCACCGTCGTTCCAAAAATCAGCAATGGGGATCGGCTTATTTGCCCTGATAAAAGGAATCCGCTCGGCCAAATACGCCCTTTGTTCCGGCGTTATAAGCAGGTCGAGGTCCGGATTTTTTCCTACCGGTATGTAGTGGAAGCTCCAACCGTAAACCGTTCCTTTTTCGATCAGAAAATCCATGAACTCGTCGCTGGTGACCTCCTCCACATTGTGCCTGGTCAGCGTGAGAGAAGCACCGAAAATCGCCCCCCGTTCACGCAAACGGTCCATCGTCTTCATAACCCGGTCGAAAACCCCGGGACCGCGGCGGGCGTCCGTACTTTTACGCCAACCTTCCAAACTTATGGCCGGGGAGATGTTTCCGACCTCAACGATGGCGTCGGCTACCCGGTCGGTAATCAGCGTACCGTTGGTGTACACCATAAACGCCATATCCGGGTGCTTGGCCGCCAACCGGATGAGGTGTGCGTACTTGAAAGGTTCCCCGCCGGACATCGCCACCCAGTATATTCCCAGTTCTTTAGCTTCGGTCATCAAGCGGTCCAGAGTTTCAAAATCCAGCGTATCGTGTTTATCATACATACCGGCCCAACAACCCTCGCACTGCAGGTTGCAGTCGCTGGTGGGGTCAACAAGGAAAAAGTTTGGAATCTGCACACCCAGCTTGTGCGAGTTTTCTTGCTGATGAAGTATCCCAAAGATCATCGCGTTGAAAAACCAGTTATAAAGGAGCCGCCGTTTAACGTTGGGATGTGTTCTTTCGAAAAGCCGGTTGATGTATGTTCGCATCACCGGATTTTTGTTATACC
Organism: Bacillota bacterium; assembly: GCA_020063185.1. Lineage (GTDB taxonomy): Bacteria > Bacillota > Desulfotomaculia > Desulfotomaculales > Ammonificaceae > SURF-55. The sequence continues at coordinate 5,224 of JAGUUY010000023.1, read as the reverse complement.
CTTCAGCGACCGAAACCGCATGCTGCTGGTGATGCTCTTTCCCGGACAGCGCTTTTGCCAGGTTGAAGATTTCCGGCAGGTTACGCTCGGGATCCCGGTCGATGTAGTCAAGCACCTGCCTTATCACCTGCTCCGCGGCAAACCGCTTCGCATAATCGAAACTCGGCAACACGCTCGACATAAAATCACCTCTTTACTTTCGATGTCCCAGAAAGCCTTACCCAGATGAGCAGCCTATTTATATGTAGGTCCGCTTCGAGGTATCCGTCCCCGTTCAAGTCCCCGAAGGATGTCGTACGCGGTCCACCCGGCTTACCCGGACCTCCTGAGCCACCGTGGTATAGTGTACAGGTTTACCACCCTTTCGAAACATCTGGAGCACCGTTTGGGAAAAAGTCTTCGGCGTCCCGTCAAAGCCAATGCTCCCTTTCCCCAAAAATAAAGATGGCAATTAAAACATATTCAGCGACGGAAAAATTTGTTCTGCTTCCAAATTTTAAGAGGGAGTTAACTAAGGAGTTTGTAGACCGGTCGGGTTGTCATTAGAACCGCGGATATTAATAATCCGCTGGTTGCGCGACCCGCGGAAGGGAAGGGTAAGGTCGCGTTCGGCAATAAGAAAGGGGCCGTCGATGAGGATGTCGGTCACCGCCAGAAGGTCTTTTACTCCCTCGTCGGGCATGTCCCGGAGTTCCTCAAGCGTATACCCGGTGTAAGTGACAAGATTAAAGCCTTTATGTTTCAAGGTGGTTGCCAAAACGGCAAACGAAGCCGCCTGCATAAAAGGCTCGCCCCCGGATAAAGTCACCCCGGTGATTAAAGGATTGACCGTTATATCGTTGAGAATTTCGAGAAAGAGAACTTCATAGCCGCCCGCCGGGTCCCATGTTTCCGGGTTATGGCACCCGGGACAGCGGTGCGGACAGCCCTGCGCAAAAATAACGTATCGCAAGCCCGGACCGTCGACCACGCTCTCCCGCACTACCCCGGCGATGCGTAATTTTATTTTTTGACTTAAATTACCCACTCTAAATTCCTTTTTATAGTATTGCGCCTGCGATTTAAAAAGGCATCTTAACCAGGGTCATCAATATTAATCAAATTTACCTTGACCGGGACGGCAGGAAAATGCCGCTTAAGCCGCTTAATATTCCGGTAGACATTTGTTTGTAGTGCATGACCAGATACAATTCAATACTTACATCGGCCTTATTTTCATTCCTAATGCATCGCTTCCGGCTTCCCCAAATGCACCACCCTGTTCTTTAGTTCAGCGACCTTCGCATCGTTGAAACGGTCCACCGTGGAAAGGTACCCGGTGATGCGGCGCACCCTCCTGATGGCGGAAGAACCGCACTTCGGACACTCTTCACCGAGGACGCCCGCAAAACTGCAAGTCTCACAAAAGTCCACCGGAAAGTTTACGCCGACGTAACCCATGTCCTGCTCCGCCATGAATCTTACGATGGCCTCAACCGCTTCCGGGTTTTCAACAGGCGGCGAAGGAAGCTCGACGTAGCTGATATGCCCGGCGTTGCAGAACTTATGGTAGGGTCCCTCAATCTCGATCTTCCGGAAACACTCGATTGGAAAATGCACCGGGACGTGGAAGGAGTTGGTGTAATAGTCCTTGTCGTTCACCCCCGGCACGATCCCGAACTCTCTCCTGTCCGGTTTTATGAACCTGCCCGCCGTTCCTTCCGCGGGCGTCGCCACAAGAGTGTAGTTCAAGTCGTACTTTTCGCAGGCCTCGTCGATCCTCCGCCGCAACCGGTTAACGATCTCCATGCCCAGTTCCTGCGCCCCGGCGTCCTGACCGTGATGCTTTCCCGTAAGCGCCGTAAGTGCTTCGGCGAGGCCGATGAACCCTAAAGACAGCGTGCCGTGCTTGATTGCTTCAGCGACGCTTTGCTCCGGCTTCAGGCCGGCCGCGTCCATGTAAAGGCCCTGTCCCATGACGAACGGAATGTCCTTCACTTTCAGCTTCGCCTGAAGCTGGTAGCGGTGATAAAGTTGCCTGATGCCAAGTTCGGCTATCTCGTCCAGAAGCGTGAAAAACTTGTTTAAGTCGCGCTCGGCCTTAAGCGCGACGCGGGGCAGGTTCATAGTGGTAAAAGAAAGGTTACCCCGTCCCTCGGTCACTTCCGGGCCCCGCCTGTTAGCGATAACCCGCGAACGGCAGCCCATATAAGACACCTGTTCGCCGTACGGAGCGTTGAAGCTGGCGTCCATAAAGCTGAAGGTGGGGTTTAACCTTTTCGCGGCCACCCGCACCGCCAGCTGGAAAAGGTCGTAGTTAGGATCGCCCGGGTTGAAATTTATACCGTTCTTCACCCTGAAGATGATATTGGGAAATATCGGGGCCTCATTCCGGCCCAAGCCGGCCTCATAGGCGAGCAGCAGGTTGCGGGTCACCTTCCTGGCGGCTTCGCCGGTTTCCGTCCCAAGGTTAATGGAAGAAAAAGGCACTTGAGCCCCGGCGCGCGAGTGCATCGAATTCAGGTTGTAAACGAGCGCCTCCATGGACTGGTAAACCTCGTGGTCGGTGGCGCTCTCCACATAAGGCGCCATGTCGCGGTCGAAGAAGCCGAAGGATTGCCCGCCGAACATGTCGTTTTGCGAGCTTTGCAGGATGATGCAGGCCAGGGCGGTGGCGGAACCGGGCCTCTTTGGGGGCCGGATGTAGCCGTGCCCCGTGTTGAAACCTTCTCCAAGGAGTTTACCCAGCGGTATCTGGATGCAGTTAAGGGTTTTTGCGTAAAAACCCAGGTCGTGGATGTGAATATCGCCCTTGATATGCGCCTGGGCGTAGTCTTCGGGGATGAGCCGGCTCAAATAGTATTTTTTACTGGCGGCCTCCGCCACCTGAAGCATCTTCGCGGAGGGGGAATTGGACACATTGGCGTTTTCGCGGCTGGTCTCCTCAAGGATCTCCTCCACCGCGTCCATGAGGTCGCCTTTTGCTTCCCTGATGCGGGTGCGCCAACTGCGGTACAGGATGTAGGCCTTGGCCGTTTTGGCGTGTCCGGCCTCGATAAGCGCTTTTTCCACGAGGTCCTGGACGTCTTCGACCCCGAAAGGCGTACCGTTATACTTTGCCTTGAGCATACCGAGGACTTCGAGCGTAAGCCGCATCGCCGTTTCCCGGTCCTCACCGCCGACAGCCATCGCCGCTTTGAAAATGGCGTCGGTGATTTTGGAATCCTCGAACGGGACCTCCCGCCCGTCACGCTTTCTAATAACCTCAAACACTACAACCCTACCTCCTTTTTAAGAGAATAGTACTTCTTTCAATGGGCGCGGCGATAAGCTGCACATTATTACGTCAGGCTCGCCAGCCGGGTCCTCACGTATTTCCGTATACGCTCCGGCCCGTCCGGCTGCGCCTTCCTTATACTGCATACTGCTTGCTTCTCACCGCGTTTCGTTTATGTTACGCTACTGCATTCAAGCAACACGCTAACGGGTCTCGATTTTCATCCCCGGTGGCAACAATTAATCGTCGTGAGGGATTCCTTTGCAAATAGTTCGAAGTTCTAAGTTAAGCTTAAACTAACGGACCATCGGGGTCCGTTCAACGTTCACGGTTCACGGTTCAAGGTTTTACGTTCATGCTTGGACGGATGGACCTTTGGGGTCCGTTCGACGTTCGACGTGCAACGTTCGAACTAATACTGAAAGCATCCGGGTCCGTTCGAAGTTCGAAGTTCTAAGTTAAACAACAAGTCAGAATTCGGAATCTAAGGCTGATCGCTGACGGCTTAAAACTGACAGCTATCAAGGCTTTTGACTCGCGACTCGTAACTCATAACTGACAGCTGACGGCTTATAGCTGACAGCTATCTTTTGAACTGACGACTTTTTCATTCTTCCGCCTTCATCCCTCATCCTTCTGACGGGTGGTCAACTTCTCCACCTAATATCTGCGGAGCTCCCGATTTTTTCTGAGCCGGTTTACCCCTATGTCGCCACTCCCGCCCTTCCCGCTCCCGTCACGCTCCAAGTACATCCGGTCCAGCTCTTTCTTGAAGTCCTGACCGTCGCAGAACTCGCGGTAAACGCTGGCAAATCGGACGTAAGCCACCTCGTCGAGCCAGCGCAGCTTGTCCACCACCGACTCGCCGATAACGTGAGCGGGTACTTCAGGCTCCAGCCGGTTTCTCAACTCCCGTTCAACCTCGTCTGCGATCCGTTCGAGGTCTTCCCGCTTTACCGGTCTTTTATGACAGGCTTTTAGTAACCCTCCCATTACCTTGGTCCGGTTGAAAATCTCCCGGCGCCCGTCTTTCTTGACGACCACCAGGGGCAATTCGTCAACGCGCTCAAAGGTAGTAAAGCGCTTGCCGCAGTGAGGACATTCCCGGCGGCGTTTGATCGTCGCTCCTTCATCCGCCGCGCGGGTGTCAACGACGCGGGTATCGGCAAAGGCACAAAAAGGACAGCGCATAAAGCCTCACACAAAATATAGTATTCGAACCAATTCTATAGCACAATATTTTGGGTAGCAAACGGCAAAAAGGAGGGAAAAAGGGGTAAATAATTTAACCTTTCTCTCCGGGCAAGTCCAGGCTCGTCCGCATTTAAACTCTTAGAAAAATTGTCTTTGGTTGTCGATTGGGGTGTCGAATGAGGTCTAGCGCCGGTAGGAATACCGGGCGTAATTTTCCACAGGTGCCTCCACCAGCACCACGTCCATGCCTATTCTGACTATGTTCTCCCAGGGTATAATCAGTTCTTCTTCTTTGCCGAAAAAACCGAGAATCCGGGATGGTCCGGGAAGTACAAGTGCCTGAATCTTGCCGTTGTCCATGTCGATGTCGATGTCCTTTATCAGACCCAACCGCCGCCCGTCAAGAACGTTAATCACTTCCCGCATTCGGAGTTCCGATATTTTGAGCATAGGATGTCCCCTCCCTTTCCAAACCTATGCCCGGCCGGCCGATCTTAGAAGTAATCCGGAATACCACTCCTTAGAAAATAAATCCACCGCCAAGACGCCAAGAATCGGCCCGAAAATAAGTCCTGGAAAAAAAATGGCCGCTGTCTCCGCTGAAAACAAAAACCCCGGCTTAAAGCCGGGCTGTTTGTCCGCCGGATCGTAACCAAGGTTATTGCGTATCCTTGTCTTTCGGCGGTTCCTTCGGCAACCGCACCACCTGGTCGAGCGGGAGCCCCAGGTGCTTGCGGGCAACCTCCCAGAGCCGCGAACGGAATTGCACCTGCT
>JAGUUY010000100.1 GCA_020063185.1 Bacillota bacterium | reverse complement strand
TTGCCGAAGTTCCGAAAGCACCCGCCCAAAAAACCGGCCAGGGCATAATTGGAAACGGCCTGCGGCACAAGCGTGTAGGCCAGCCCGGGAATCACCCCCAGGATCGCCCCGGCGGCCGCGCCCGCCCCACCCCCGCCGACTGCCGCGGCAAACAGGAGACAAACGCGGGTCAACGTCCCTTTCAGGGATACCGGGCCGAGGGCCAGGTCACCGCTGCCGGCGATAACACCGGCAACAATCACCATCAGACAAAAAAGCTCTTCGATAGTTAACTGCAGGCCGCGTTTCTCACGCCACGCGGCGAGTCCCAGACGAAAAAGATGGACCAGAACGCCTGCAAAAGCCGCTTCGAAGAAAATGCTGACGTAAGCGTAAGAGGTAGGATTGCCGAAAGCCAAAAAACCGGTCTTGGTTACGATTACAGCGACCGCTACCAGACCGGGCACACCCAGGGGTTTTTCCAACAACTCTTTGGGCGAAAGGCGCAGAAGGAAAAGAGTAGCGGTGGTGGTCGCGGCGGCGGTAACCGCGGGGAGCCCATTTAACAGAAAAACCTGGCCCGCCAATACGCTTATCCAGACGGGCCAGGCCCTGTTTCCGTACACCAGAACGACGGCTACGGCAAACGCGGCCCCGAAGGGGTTAAGTTCACCGAGTAAAACCGCGTGGCCCAGAAAAAAACCGGTCGCGTACAGCACCAGACCACGGCTTTGCTCCCTGATTTCCTGGTACAGCGAGACCCTTTTGAACGCCGGCCTCGAACCGCCCCGCCGTTCACCTGTCGTGGCTTGAATCCCGTCCGCCCCGCCGATAGCCCGAAGCCTCCGGCCTTTTACCCTTGTCTCCCGGCGGTAGGGATAAATGTCGGCCTTATCCTGCAATTCCGCCACCCCCGTTGGGAATATTTACCTAAGAATATAACCAACGGGGACGATATTTTATGTCGTTTTCAAGATCAGTAAGCTAGTTTTCTTTCGACAGCACCCGCGGCTTTAACCGCCGCCCCGTAAAGAACGTCGTTCTCGCTCACCGTAAGACCGTCACGGCCGGTGCAGGACAGCAGGGCAACAACTATTTGTACACCCGCAAGAATGATGTCCGCCCTTTCCGGCTGCAGACCGGGTATTTCTCGGCGTGCCGCCGGGGAGAATTCCAAAAGCTTGCGACAGAGCGCCGCCACGTCTTCGGTCTTGATTTTAAAGCCGTGTACCTTTTCCGGACTGTAAACTGTCAACCCTAAGGCAATAGCGGCTACGGTGGTAATCGTCCCGCCGGTGCCGATTATCGCTCTGCCGGCGACCAGATTGCCGACCGGGCGGAGCAAAGCCTCCGCCGCCGGCAAACCTCCCCCCTCGGCCGTCAGCCTCACGGCGCCCAGGGGAAGGCTGCGGGTAAAAACACGCCCTTTCTCCACCCAGATTATTTCCGTACTCCCGCCGCCGACATCCACTACCACCGTTCTTTCGCTGTCTATCTTCAGCCCGGTAAGGACTCCGAGCAGGGTATAGTAGGCCTCCTCCTCCCCGGACAGGACGCGTAATTTAAGACCGGTCGTCTGCCGTATCAAACGGACGAAGTCTTCCCTGTTGCTTGCTTCCCGCAGTGCGCAGGTCGCGAAGGCAACGATCTTGTGCGCTCCGGTAGTTTGCGCCCGCCGCCAGAACTCGGCCGCCGCCGCCGCCGTCCTGGCCATCGCCTGCTCAGTCAACCGGCCGAGGGCGATCCCTTCTCCCAACCTGGTAGTCTTAAGCGCCGCTTCGACCCGCCTGACCCTTCCCTCCCGGGTTACGTCAGCAAGCAGATAGCGCGTGGAGTTGGTACCGATATCGATCGCGCCGACACGCACTTAATGCACCGCCTTTACATTATGCTGAATTATTCACGGTACGCACCGGTCTCATACGGGTCGCGACACTTAGCCGCATTTACCTTGCCTCTTGACCGTTGTTGCTTTCCCTTATAAGATAAGGCTAAATTTTACTATGCTATATTATGCTATCAGCCGTCAGCTATCAGCTTTCAGCTTTGGATTCTGGATTCTGACTCCTGGATTCTGAATTCTGGCTTCTGCCTCCAAACTTCGAACTTCGAACCGACCTTGGAGGTCCATCCGTCTAAGCTTGAACCGTGAACCGACCTTAAAGGTCCATCGGCATCAGCTTGAACAAGGAGAGGGTAAACATTGAAGCTGCGTCTCGGCCTCCCCAAAGGCAGCCTCCAAGAAGCCACGCTGCTGCTTTTTAAACGCGCAGGTTACAACATTACCATACATGGCCGTTCGTACTATCCTTACGTCAACGATCCCGAGATCGAAGTCATCCTGATGCGGGCTCAGGAGATTCCGCGGTATGTTTCCGAAGGTGTGCTTGACGCGGGTTTGAGCGGGTATGACTGGATCGAGGAAAACGAAGCAAAGGTTATCCAAATCGCCGAACTTGTATACGCCAAGCAATCCAACCGACCGGTTCGTCTTGTGCTGGCCGTCGCTCAGGACAGCGGCTTCGAAAAAATCAGGGACCTAAGCGGCAAGCGTATCGCGACGGAGTTTGTCAGGCTGACCGAGCGCTATTTAGCATCCCACGACACAAAGGCCAACGTCGAGTTTTCCTTCGGCGCCACCGAGGTCAAAATTCCGGACGTTGTAGATGCTATCGTAGACTTAACCGAAACCGGCAGTTCACTCAAAGCTCACAACCTAAAGGTTCTGGCAACCATCCTTGAGTCTACACCGCGGCTCCACGCCAACCCAAAGTCGTGGTCCGATTCCTGGAAACGGGCTAAGCTTGAAAATGTGGCTCTTCTCCTAAAGGGTGCTCTGGCCGCCTACGCAAAGGTCGGACTGAAAATGAACGTCCCCGGTGACAGACTCCAAGAAGTTTTAAAAATTTTACCGGCAATGAAACACCCTACCGTATCACCCCTTTATAACAATGGCGGCTGGGTAGCCGTCGAAGTCGTCATCGACGAATCCCTGGTACGAGAATTGATCCCGGCCCTCAAACAAATAGGCGCGCAGGATATTATTGAGTACCCTTTGAACAAAGTCATTCCTTAAGGGTCAGACTTTAGCCGTCAGAATTCAGAATATAGAATTACATCTCCTGAATGGCTTAAAGGGTCAGAATGATAGTCTTCAGTCCTTACTTTGCTTGACTCAACACTTTTGACTCGCGACTTCTAACTTCTATATTCTGTCTTCTATATTCTATATTCCAGATTCTATATTCCAGCTTATTCTTCCGGCGTCTGGCTTCCGTCCTCCGACTTCTGAATCACCACCGGAACCTCGCCGGGCTTCACCAGTCCGAGCTTTTCCCTGGCGACAGATTCGACATACGCGTTTGACTGAAGCAACCGGACGCGTTCCCAAAGAGCCATGTTCTGGGCCTTCATGTGTTCCAGGTCCTGCTCGGCGCGCGCCACACCGCGCTCAAGGGTGTGCAGCCGCATGAATTGTGTCCCTACAATCATGATCAGGTAACACAAAAACACAAGGAAAAGGATAACGGGTAAACGTGACGGATTGAAACGCCGCCTGACGCCGGCTTTCTTGTTAGCTTCAACCGTCGCCTTCGCCACCATCCTCCAACTCCTCCTCGTCGGGCAGCAACGCACGGCCGGGCAACACAATGGTCACTTCGTACCCCTTCTGGCGTGCACGGTTATAAAGCGTAGCCACGCTGGAAGGGCTCAACCCGAGGCGGCGGGCGATCGATTCGGTCGATTGACCGGTTTCCTTAAGCACGACAACCTGCCGCTCCCGAAAACTCAGTTTTTCCGCACCTCTGATTTCAATGTTCAATCACGTTTCTCCTGACACGTGGTGGGTTGGTGACGTTTTGAGGACAAAATTAGTACGTAATTTCTACGTTACTTTATAATCTCCTGCCTTAAACGGATATTATTTTTTGGGGGACCGATCAGTCCGATGGCCGCCGCTGGTAAACTACCCGGAGTAACAAACGAAAGGGGTAAAGCGGGAGAAGAAGGATTTTCGCGGGGATTCCAAAGTAATGGAAAAAAACAGGAGCCAAGCGGCTTTTTCCAGCGGCGAACCGGGGGTGGAGAAGCTTCCAATAACAATAAAAGCCGAAGGCGATGCCTAAAAAAGTGTAAAACCGCACCTCTCCGGTAGTCTGCCAGAACAAGAACACGCAAGTTGCTGCGGTATAAACAGCCCAATAAAACGTATCGCCGATGGCCGTCAGCAACCGGGTCCGCAGGTTACAAATCCGGAAAACCAACCTGTATGAATCATAAAGCCAGCCGCCGAAAACTCCGATCAGTACACAACAGCCCAAATCTCGCAACTGAAAAAGGGAACTCGGCACTCAAAGACACCCCAATTTTATAGTCAATGTGTAAAGTCCCGGGTCGCGAGTCGCGGGTCGAAAGTCCTCAGTTCAAGCTAATACGGCGCGAATTACGGGTCAGTTCGAAGTTCACAGTTCAGCTAATGCTGAATGAAGTATTGGTCGGTTCGAAGTTAGGGAATCCAAACCGTGAACCGGCCCGTAAAGGTCCATCCCTAAGCCCGAACCGTGAACGGACCCCAAAACTTTGACCATATAAGCTTTACCGCGCCAGCCTCTCCCAAAGCCCTTTTTTCGCGCTTCTTTTTTCCTCTGTATAGACGACGGCCTGAATCTCACCCTCGACCACCAACCTCCCCACATCAAGGTTCAGGTCGGTAATATACAGCCCTAACCCTTTCACAACCAAATGGCCGAGGTTGGTGTCGGCGTGAACCTCTTTTTCAGAAAACGTCCCGACGTGCAATATGCCTTCGGCGGCGAGTCGTTTGCGGTCTTCAATGCTTAAAGTGTGGTTACCGGTCCCTACCACTGAACCACCCCCTAAACGAACGTGAACGGCTCCGGGACCTACTAAGTAACTCATAAAGAATGGAAAAGCCCCGGTTCAAAGCTGGCGGTTGTTAGATTTTTATGCCTGGAAGAAGAAGATAGAACGGGCGGGTAAGCCGTCTAAAAAAAAAACCGCGCCTTTTGGCACGGCTTTAAAGTATCATCAGGTCAAAATTTTTTAGGTTAACATCCGGTATAAAGATGGCGCATCCTCTAAAGTAACGTGCTCCTTTGTGACAAGTATTTCAAAACTGATCGTCCTCGGCCCCAATTTTACCGTAACCACATCCCCCGGACCAACGCTGGTCGCTGGTTTTGCCAACCGGCCGTTTACGGTTACCAGCCCTTCCCGGAGAACCTCTTGCGCGACCGTCCGCCGTTTAAAAAGCCGGGCTACTTTCAGGTATTTGTCTAAACGCACGCTTCCCTTCTACTTACCGACGGTCTCCTTGAGTGATTTTCCAGCCTTGAATACCGGTACCCGCGCGGCGGGAATTTCGATTTCGGCTTTAGTCTGGGGGTTTCTCCCTTTGCGCGCAGCCCGCTGTCTGACCTCAAAGGTCCCGAACCCCACCAACTGCACTTTGTTCCCCTGTCCCAGCGCTGCGGTAATGCTGTCAAAAACCGCCGTAATAGCCCTTTCTGCGTCCTTTTTCGTAAGGTCAGCCTTGTCTGCGACACTCGCCACTAATTCCGATTTGTTCACAATCATCCCTCCTGGAAGAATTTTGGGTTGTTTTACTATTCGCTAAAGCCTTTTTTTCTCCTGCATAAAAAGTAACTCAAAGTCAATTTTTTTCTAGTAGAACCGGCTATACAACCGTTTCACATTCAATTTGGAGGAAACTGGACCCCTAATTTTGCGAATCTTGTATGTTTTTCCTAGAAATTTACTGAGGCCCACTTATGCTAACTTCCCGCCTCCATTTTTTTGGCTTCTTCCCACCATAAATCCATCTGTGCCAGGTCGAGCTTACCTAGTTCCAAACCCTTTTCCCGTGCTCGTTCCTCGATAAAACTAAAACGGTTGATGAACTTGTTGGTGGTATTGTTAAGCAGTTCTTCAGCATCCAGACCCAGCCGGCGCGCAACATTCACCACGGCAAAAATTAGATCCCCCAGTTCTCCGGCTATTCCCCTGGATACTTCGGCTGCAGCTACCAGTTCGGCCGTTTCCTCCTGGACCTTGGTCAGGGCGCCTTGCCATGTCTCCCAGTCAAAGCCGAGCCGGGAAGCCTTCTCTTGCACTCTTGCAGCCCGCAGCAAGGCGGGCAAAGACCTGGGTATCCCCCCAAAAGTTCGCCGGTCCGGGTTCTCGGCTTCTTTTAACCGCTCCCAGTTGATTTTCACTTCCTCACTGTCGCGCACTCGCACCTGTCCGAAGACGTGGGGGTGGCGATAAAGCATTTTTTTCGTTATAGCCGCCACCACATCCCCAAGATGGAACCGCCCGGCCTCGTGCGCTATCTGACAGTGAAACACGATTTGCAGTAGTAAGTCTCCCAATTCCGCGCAGAGATTATGCGGTTTTCCGTGCTCTATTGCCTCCAAAACCTCGTATGCTTCCTCAACAAGATATTTTTTTAAGCTTTCGTGTGTCTGTTCCCGGTCCCAGGGACAGCCCCGTTCGCCTCTAAGCGTTGCGATAATGCTCACCAGCGGCGCTATGGAGTACCGGTCGCCACAGGGTTCGGCGCCGCTGTAAACGGCGTCCAAAAAGCTCATTGCCGGCAGAATGTGTACCGCAATGCCTTGCGACCGCGCCCCTTCAACTATGAGACGGCTTGGTTCTTCAAGCGCCAGCGGGTGGCCCGGTACCGCGTAAATGACTTGTCCCACGCCTTTTACAGCCTCATTCAGTACGGCAGACGCAATTTCGGCGCTTATTGCGTCATCACTTTTTCCCTCTTCGTAGAGGCGATCGAAAGTCTCAAACATAACACCCATTTGCCTTAGTTGAGGCACAACCGGGTGCTTTTCGGTGCGCAAAAATTTTATCCCCGCCTGACGTAGGGTTTCGACAACGCCGACGGGGACAGCTTCCCAGTCTCCCGGTCCGAGACCGCAGATTTTGATTAAAGACCCCATGGTTTTACATCCTCACCATCTTGAGACCGCCCTTTACATCCGGTTACCCGCAATGTGAGTGTTTTTTTACCTGTTTTTCAATAGTCGCCGGCCCCGGCGGTCTCTGTCCTTGTTTTGCTTTACTGCTCCATCTGTTTGGCCAAAAATCCCGCCGCTGTTTCGGCCAGTTTTAGTTCGAGTTCGCCCATCTTTATGGCGGGGTCCCGCGAAATCAGCACTACGGCGCCGATAGGATCGCCTTCTGAAATAATAGGGACGATAACCTCGGCGGAAAACTTGCACTCGCCGTTGTCCGCGGTAAGACACTCCTTACACAACGGGTCGTCGCCAGGGCAGTTGATCATGATAGAGCGCCTGTTTTCCATAACCTTTTCAATTGCCGGTCCAATCGGCTTGTTCAGGAATTCTTTTTTAGCCACCCCCGAAACGGCGATAACGGTGTCCCGGTCGGTGATCATGGCCATATGCCCTACCGCTTCATGCAAGGAATCAGCATACTCCTTAGCAAAGTCACCAAGTTCGCCGATGGGAGAGTACTTTTTCAGGATTACTTCGCCGTCACGGTCCACAAAGATTTCCAGCGGGTCCCCTTCCCGGATTCTAAGGGTCCGGCGGATCTCTTTTGGAATAACCACCCTGCCCAGGTCATCAATACGCCTGACGATACCTGTTGCCTTCATGGCTCTTCCTACCTCCTCGTAAAAATATCCTGTGGGGATTAAATACTCATTATTCTATAATGTAGTATACAGCGGCTTAGCTTCCCTTATTCATTTTTTACCAGAACACCGCCTCCCCTGGACAATCATTCCAAGCCAATTATAAAGGACTCAGCTCAATTCTACAAGAAATTGTGTTAATTTTTCCAAGGTAG
>JAGUUY010000008.1 GCA_020063185.1 Bacillota bacterium | reverse complement strand
TTATGGTATAATAAAAATTATGTCAAGGAAAATTTTTATGAATCGAGAAATATTTTTCTTCGGTTACCAACTATAAGGGAAAAATGTTGACCGGGTAGATTGCCTGGGGGTACAATAAAGTCGAAAATATTTTCCCTCTGCGATCATGGCGATCGTGCTGAAGGGGGTGTCGAATGGCGGAATGCCCAATAAATATAAGGAGGGGACGGCGCACATTTACCTCCGGCTGCCGGAGGAGTGGAAGGGAAGGCTGTACGCCGTCGCCAAGCGTCTGGACAAACCGGCTACTGCGCTTGTCAGGGAATGGGTAATAAAAAAAGTTGTGGAGATAGAAGAAATACTGAAAAAAGATATTGACAGGTAGCACACTACCTGTTATTTTTTTAGGTAGAAAATGGAGGAAGGGAGGAGCGAACGGTGGGCTTTTTAGGCAGGTTTTTTGGGTTCGGAGAAGAAGGGGAAAATCTTCAAGAAGAGAGAGGGTCCAGAGACGAGGATTTCGATGAGGAGGAAGAGCGGCAGCGTAATAGGCGTGGCTCCGGGGTTGTCGGCAGCTGGCGGACGCGGTGCCGCTATTGCCATGAACCCATTGCCGTTATCATGATCGACGAGGGTGGAAACGCTGAGGGCACTTGTCCGGAATGTGGTTCCTACAAGCTGGGCGGAAGGTCTAACTACGATGAGCGGGTAATAAATACCCACCGGACGCGATGCCGCTATTGCGGAGAAGACGATGCAGTTTTGATTGTCTGGTCGAATAAACGAAAAGAAGTCATTTGTACTGAATGCGGCCGGGAATGGGCATAGCGAGGTGAGGCGAGATGGCCGGTATTAAATTTGATCAGTTGGATCCGGAGACTAGGAAACGGGTACTAAAAGCGATGGAAGAGGCCGGGGAAACGGGCCCGGAGCGGGGCACGCGGGCGGCGGAGCCCGAGCCGGAAACTAGGCCGATAAAGGCCGGGCCACCGGCGCGGCAAGCGGGTGCGGCCGGGGAAGGCGACAACGGGGTGGCTGTTCTAAAGGAAAGGATAGGTCCGAGCACCCGGCGGTCGCCGGGGAAGCGCTTTATCGATCATCCGCTAGTGCTCGCTTGGCTATTCGGGCTGTTATTGTCAGGTTGCTGGTTGGTCTTGACGGTAGGAGTACTAGACCGCTTTTTGGGTAGCAGATTCTATGAGAACAGTTATGCTGTTTTAGCTATCCCTGTTTCTTTATTGGTTTTGACATGGGTGGTCTTTTGGCGAAAGATTTTGGCCCCGATGGGATTAAAGTCTAGTTCGGTCGTTTTTAGTTTTGTCCTGATGGCTACAGCTTTTTGTATAGGCTTGCCATTTATTCTTCCTACGGTCATTATATTGTATTTGTACTGGCGTTTTAGGCAGTACAGGCCGGTATTGACGGGTCACAGGGATCTCAAGGCAAAGACTTTTTAAACGAAATCACCTCCGGATAAATCTTAAGGCGGGTGAAGGTGAGATGCCTGGTGTCAAGTTCGATCAATTGGATCCAGAAACGCGAAAAAGGATCCTACGGGATTTAAGGGAACAGATGAGCGAAGAGCCGGCGGCCAGCGCGACGGAAGCGGAGGCGAGGCCGGATATCGGCGGCGCGGCGCAGGAACCAGCGGCTGGATCAAGGCAGGTGGCGCCTGTGCCAGAGGTAAAAAAAGCGCCGGTTGCAACTTTTCTCGCTATTATTTTTATTTTGGGATTTATTTATTACGGATATTCGTCCTTAAGGCCGCTTCCCGGCTATTCGTCCGGGGCCGGCTCTTTAGCCGGACAGGTAGAAGCTAATATAAAGAGGGAACTGCCGGTCGAGATTGCATATCCAACGGAAGGTTGTACGACGAAGGATTTTTTAATTCAGTTCGCCGGGAATACGGTACCTGACGCGGTAAATGTTTCAGTGGAGATAGACCCAACAGACAAGAGCAAGCATGGAGAAAACTTTAAGCTGGAAGCCGTGCCTATAGCGACCGGTAACCTGGATGGCAGCGCGTGCGGTGTTTTTAGTCAACGGATACCGTTGTTCAGCGGGGGACTTCTTTCCTCGCCCACGAATCTAAGTGGAACCTTTAAGGTTAAAGTTACCGCGCGGGACGCCGAAGGGAACGAGGGTAAAAAAGAGGTCACGGTTTATTACGACGACCCGGCAAGGGACGTACCGGTGGGGTATTACAAGACGGATCGTCCGGGCGCTCAGTACAACAACTTTGACGGGCTTTGCCGGTGCCTCAAGTCGTTTAACCAGCAACGTACCTATAAACTGGATCAGTTTGATTGCACCCAGATGTCGGCCTGTCTGGAGCAATATCTTGAAAACGCCGGGTTTTCGACATGGATCGTTTGCGGGCGGACGCCATGGGCGCCGAATGACGGGCGTCACGCGTGGGTTATCGTTCAAGCCTCAGACCAGGGCGAGGTGGCGGTTGAGTCGACGGTTTTAGGCGGTATGGGCAAGGCGGATCGGTTCCTACGAAACGTGGGAAATTGGTTTGTCGGTAGGACGACCGGTGTAATTTACCGGGGCGAGTGCGATAACTACTATAATGGGTATGACCGGCGGTATGCGAACGTCTACGAAGCTATCAGGGCCGATCAGAGTAAGGCGGAGTGGAACTGGTGGGATAAGGTTTAGGGAAGCGCCCCCAGGTTGCGCAGGAGGAGGGAGAAAGGATGGGCAGGGGTTTGTTTCTTAGGGCGGTTGCCCTGCTAGGTTTTATAGTGGCCTTTATACTTATGTTTCCTGCGGCCGCAACAGCGGCGGGACAAACGGCGCTGTTCTATATCGGGAGCAGGGAATATATTGTAGACGGTGTTCATTATGCTATGGATGCGGCTCCTTACATTAAGGATGGCCGCACCTTTGTTCCTGTGCGATATGCGGCGCAGATTACGGGGGTCGGTCCGGAAAGCATTTTGTTCGCTAACGGGAAGGTTACGCTGATCAAGGGCGACAAGGTCATTCAGTTTGCCATTGGCAGCAACGTCTTGCTTCAAAACGGAATACCTATCACCATGGACGCGGTCCCGGAGATCACCGGCGGGCGAACCATGTTGCCGTTCCGGTGGATCGGTCAGGCACTAGACACCCAAGTGGAATGGTATCCCGTAAACCAAATGGTGGTTATTAGGACAGACAATCAGGTAGGCAGCCAAACGTCTACCCAACAACCTGTGACTCAGCCTGTGATTCAGGTTCCGCAAATGGAAGCCCCGACCGGGTTACGCGCGGATGTTACCCAGTCAGGCACCGGCTTTCAGGTGACCCTTTCCTGGAACCCTGTGAGCGGCGCGACGTGCTACAATATTTATTTCAGAAAGTGGGATCTGGCACAAAATTCATTGGAGATTTTTTTCGCGCCTTTTCAGATACAATATTCCCAATTCACCTTGGGCAGTAGCGTCGGCTGTTACTTTGCCGCCGGGGAAACATGGCAGTTTTATGTGACGGCGGTAGGCAACGGGGAAAGCCAGCCGAGCGAAATAGTGCAAGTAACACTGCCGGATACGGGTGCCGTGTATGTTCCCGGAGGAGGCGTCGAGCAGTGGCAGACGTATTCGGACGAGTTTACGGGACCACAGTTGCAAATTGAGGGTCCGTGGGAATTTATCAACGTCGTCGCGCAGGCGATTAAGCTCATGCGCGAGAAATCCCCGGACGACTATTGGTTCGTGATCAACAACTTAAGAAAGGTGAGGTTAGATCCGGGCGGGGAAGTCAAGGTGGGCACCGGCGGCAACGTCGACTATAAAAGAGTATGCCACGTCTCAAACAGGCGTACTTTAACGGTTTATGGCATGGTCTCCACCATGATCCACGAAGCAAATCACGTATACTTAAGGAGCCATATATTAGACAATCTCAACATTATTTTTAACCAGGAGGAAGAAGAAAAGTCTTGCCTGCGAAGGGAGATAACCGCACTGAAGAACATCGGCGCGCCTCAGTACCTAATTGACTATAAACAGAAGGTGCACGATAACATCAAAGAGTATAAGTGGTGGTAGGTCGGTTAACAAAGAAGATGCTTCATATAAACGGTACAGTAATCGAAAGAGGGCGCACCAGGATTGAGCAGGAGGGGCTTCTAAGGCGGCGGCAATGGTTTGATATGCGGCGGGTTTTCGGAAAGGCCAGGCGCCCTGCGGGGCGCGCGGGAGGGGAAAAAGTGCGCGGGGGGTTTATAGCCAGCTGCGTTCTGTGCCTGGTGTTTTTACTGGCGGCCTGGCCGGCGGCGGCCGGCGCGGCTTCTTACCACCGGGCGACGGTGGGTTTCGTCGCCGGCAGCAAGGTGATGACCGTGGAAGACACCGGTGACTACGTGGATTACGGCAAGGGGAAAACCGCGGTCAAGCGGGTTGAAATGGACGTTGCGCCGGAGGCGGATGATAGACAGGTATTCATTCCTTTGCGGTTCGCCGCCGAAGGGTTGGGGTATAACGTTGTCTGGGACGGGGAAAGAAAAGTGGTTGTGCTTGAACAGGAGAATCAGGCGCCCGATGCTCTCTTGAATAGAGATCCGCTGGAGGATCCTTTGCTGCGGCGTCTGTTTGTCCCCGGTAATCCTCGCTATGGGGAAAGGAAACTGGAAATACCGGTCGGGGGCGAAATACCGGCAAGAATTGCGAAGCCCGGGCGGGTTCTCGTGCCGGCCGGCGCGCTGGCGGATGTTTTAGGGGTTCGCGGCTGGGAGGATCCCGAAAAGAAAACCGCGGGGTTGGCGATCGATCTGGTCTCTGGATGATTTTAGAAAAATACTTTGGAAGCGAACTGGCGGGGCAAGGGTTTCACCCGCCTTGTTTTTTTGCGAGGGCGCGGTAGATGTGCGGGCTGGTTTTTACGCCCATGGCGGCGGCGGGGATGAGGCCCTTGCGGGCGGCGGTTTCTTTGGC
>JAGUUY010000014.1 GCA_020063185.1 Bacillota bacterium | reverse complement strand
GGCCACCTGCTGGTTATGTTGATACAACACATATATCATTTGCGGGTTTCGGGGCTCCTGCGACCGGCTGACAGGACCCTGCATGGTAAAAACGAAATCCGGGTAAAACCAGAGGCCGAGTGCGTACTCGGGGCCCAGAGGGACTATCTGTTCCGATGCGATCTGGAAAGGCATGGTGTGTCCTTCGGACTCGATCCGCCCGTACATGACCCACCCGTAGTTCATCTGGTAAATCTTGACGCCTTTGTGTTTAAGGGGGTAATTAACGGAGATGTCGGCTTCACGTACCGCCTTGCCGTTCTCAAGCACCGCGCAGCGGGTGATGTACTGCTTCGGCGCGCCGCTGGGATAGAGGTCGATTTTAAAGTCTTTTATGTGCAGATCGAAGGGAAACCCCTTACCGGTGAGCGCAACCGTTTCCCCCGGGGCGGCGTTTATTCTGTCTTCTTTGCTCACCCATGGGGTAAACATCAGCGTAACGAGGATGAAGACCAGTCCGACGTGCAGCACCGTCAAGCCCCAGGCGCCCAGGCCCCGTTTAATTTCTTTACGGCTGAGGCGCACGGCGGACTTTCCCCGGTAGTAAGTGCAAAAGAGAAGACTGATCACCATCCAGATTTCCGCCGCGGTGAACCACCAGGAGCGGAAAAGATCAGCCACGCCCGTACTGATGATCAGCTTGCCGAGTGTAGGCCCATACTGGTTCGTGTAGTACGTGGTCGGCTGGTTCTGGAGGATAAACGTGCCGAGAACCGAAGTGATCGCCAAAAAACCTAAAACCGTAAGGACGGCTTTAATTGAGGTAAAATGCTCCTTAACTTTGGCGAAAATTTCTCCCACCTCACTGTTTCGTTGATTTACTAGCTTGCAGACAGAAAATTTCGAATCTTGTCTTAGTTTAGCTGGTTGGTTACGGGAAGTCAATTAGAATTAGAAGAGCTCTCTACTATAGACCCGCCTGCCGGGATAGTAATGAAATTCTGCCAAATAAGCCTTTTTCCTTGAAAATAGTTCGAAGTTAGACAAAAGGGCTGATTTTAAGGTCAGTTCGCAGTTCTAAGTTAAGAGGTAAGATACACAGACACCGTTATAGTCTAACTGCAACAAGACCATTTTCATTTTCCTGCTGGCGTCGCTTTATGACAAGCTCCTGGAAAGCGACTTCGTAACCTTTACTAGAAAGGGTTAGACGATCCGCACTTGTTGCGCTGAGTCTTACTACCTGTTACACTAGTAAGTGACCATTGTAATAGGAGGAAAAGAAATTGAGCAGGTCTATCAGAGGAGTTTCCAGTAAGAGACAAGTAACCATACCGGCGGCTTTTTGTAAGGCTCTAGGACTAACACCGGGGGAGAAGGTGCTGATGGAAATCGTGGATGACAAAATCATTATTTCTCCCAGGACAAAGAGTTACACGGCGCTTTTATCCGGCTGTCTTAATGATGTTTACGGTAAAACAAAAGAGGAAATCGAGGCCTACCTGCGAAAGGAGCGCGTGTCTTGGGAAAAGAAGCCTTTCTGAAAAAAGTAAGCGAATACCCACGCGTGCTCCTGGATACAAGCATACCCGTCTATTTTCTACAAAAGGTTGTTCCATACAGTGTCTTGATAGAGCCGCTGTTTCGGCTTATTGAGGAACAGGCTATAGAAGCGAGGTTATCAGTAATAACAGAGGCGGAGTTGCTGGTCGGGCCTCTTAGAAAAAACGATGAGGAAAGCTTGAGTTTGGTGCAGGCATTTCTGAATGACTTCCCGGGTATAAACGTGGTACCGGTCTCCCGGCCGATTGCTCAGGAAGCGGCTAAGCTGCGGGCGGGGAGGGGATTGCCCCTTCCGGATGCCCTTATCATTGCCACGGCGAAGGTATCCGGATGCCGGGCGGTTATAAGCAACGACCTTATGTGGGCAAAGACGGAGGTTTTACCGGTCGTGCCATTGGACGATTACTGCGGCGAATAGGAGAAGTGCACTCAATAGCACACCGTAAAACTGATTTTTCAAGACCTGACCCCATAAATCCACATGAAAAAGACGGTGATATCTTCATTTATTTTAGTGGCAGCCGGCCACGGTGCTGCAATAATTCTTCTGCCACTCTCCGGGGTTGGGGAATGTGGTAAAGTCCGTAATTTTTACTCCGTTTGAATAGGGTGCACTTTCGGTATTTTTTACGAGTATTCCCCGCCGGAAGTATCCGTGTGGGACCGCCCCGTGGCAGGAGGCACAACCTGTTTGGTGAACGTAACCCTTACCGCCTTTGAATATCACATGGAGGTTGTCACTGCTAGGCGGAGGTTTGGCGAACTTGGAAGGCACGCTTTTGTCATTACCGGCGTAAAAACTATAATCGTGGCAGAGGAAGCACAAATGATCTGACGTATCACGACCACTTTTACCTGTCGCATCTGCGGTGCTGGTATCCGGGTTCCAGGGCGCTTTCAGGATGTATTGCTGGGCGGAGCCGTGGGGTCCGGCAACGATCGTGCTGTCGCTGCCGTGGCAGTCGGTGCAGTACATCCGGCTGTTGTATGCCCAGGGGTTGCCGTTTCTATCAACGCCGGTGAACTTCCCGTAGCCGGAAGGGATCTGACTCTCGCCCCAGACGGCATGATATCCGGGGTTGGGGTTGTAAGTGGGTTCGTAAGGGCGAAACTCCTTGGCCTGGTCGGTGTAACCGGTCGGGGGGCTGGAGCCGTAGCTGAAACTGGAGTGGCACTTGAAGCAGAGCTCGTACTCGTAATCGATCCCCAGCTTCAGGCCGGCGGTAACCCCTGCGGGCCAAGTATTCCAGGTTGCTGAACCTGGGTCGATGGTCGCGCCGGAAACACCTTTCAGTGACCCGTAAACAGCGGGCGCTGACGCGGTTGTATTATCGCAGCGGTGCGGGTCGTGACAATCCACGCACTCCGCGTGCCGGTCCGCGAGCGGCATGTTGTCGTAGTCCTCCGTGTCGCTGTGTTTCCCGGAGACATATAGGGTCGGGTGCCTGTATGTCCGGACGAGGTCGGTCTTCACGTCCGCCGCGCCCGCGTAGCTGCCGTTGTGGCATATCAGGCACTCGCCGTCGACGGTATCCGTATCCTCCGCGTAGGTCTGCAGGACGGTATACTGCGAGCCGTG
>JAGUUY010000238.1 GCA_020063185.1 Bacillota bacterium | reverse complement strand
TGGTCTTCCCCTTGTTGATTTTCAGCTCTTTGACCGGCTTGACTTCGCCTTTTTTGGGCAGCACCAGCACCTGCTCGGGCAACGCCTCGTCCTTCGCGTCGTCTTTCTCGACCGCCGGGCTGGTGACCGCGCGCCAGCCTTTGTCCTTGACCGCCTTGCCCCGCGACTGAAAGCTCTCCCCGTTTATCTCGGTGATGACCGTGGTCTGGTCGTAGCGGTAGGCGGGATACAGCACCGCGATGAACCGCCGGGCGATCAGGTCGTAAAGCTTCATTTCATCCGCGATCAGGCTCGCCAACCTTAAGGGCTCGCCGGTGGGGATGATGGCGTGGTGGTCGGAAACCTTACCGTCGTCCACGAAGCGTTTCGTAGGCGTTAAGGGTTTCTGCAAAAGCGGCTTGACCAACTCCGCGTATGGCCCCACGGCGATGCTGCTGAGCCGGCCCGGAAGGGTCGGTACCATGTCCTTGGTTATATACCGGGAGTCGGTCCGCGGGTAAGTGACCAGTTTGCGCTGCTCGTACAGGTCCTGAAGGACCGCGAGCGTTTTCTGCGC
Source organism: Bacillota bacterium (assembly GCA_020063185.1). GTDB lineage: Bacteria > Bacillota > Desulfotomaculia > Desulfotomaculales > Ammonificaceae > SURF-55. The sequence continues at coordinate 5,162 of JAGUUY010000238.1, read as the reverse complement.
CGGGAATCCGTACCGCTTGTTGGCGTCACGCTGCAGTTCGGTAAGGTCGTAGGCCAGGGGCGGGGGCTCGCTCTTGCCCTCCGTCCGGACTTCGTTCACCACCCCCGGATGTCCCTTGAGCCGCGCGACCAGGTCTTCCGCCTCGGTCTGGCTGAACACCCGGCCGCTGCCGCCCTTCTTGCGCCAGTCGCCGAAATAGTCGCCGAAGTCCGCCCGGACGGTCCAGAAGTCCACCGGGGTAAACCGCTTGATTTCTTCCTCCCGGTTCACGATCATAGCCAGGGTGGGAGTCTGCACCCGGCCGGCGGTGAGTTGCGCGTTGAATTTGCAGGTCAGGGCCCTCGTGACGTTCAACCCGACCAGCCAGTCGGCCTCGGCGCGGCAGGCGGCGGCGTGATAAAGGTTGTCGTAAGCGGGCCCGGCTTTAAGGTTCGCGAAACCTTCCCGGATGGCCTCGTCCGTCTGCGAGGAAATCCAGAGCCGTTTGAAGGGCTTTTTCCAGTTGGCGAGCGCCATAATCCACCGGGCCACCAGCTCCCCTTCCCTGCCGGCGTCGGTGGCGATCACCAGTTCGCGCACGTCTTCCCTGCGCATCAGGTTTCGGACCACCTGGAACTGGTGGGACGTCTGTTTTATTACTTTCAGCTTCATGCTCGGCGGGAGCATCGGCAGGTCTTCGAGGCGCCACTCCTTGTACTTTGGTTCGTAATCGTGCGGCTCGGCCAGGGTGACGAGGTGCCCGAGCGCCCAGGTAATAACGTAATGCGGGCCTTCAAGGTAGCCTTTGTTCTTCGCGCCGCATTTCAAGACCCTGGCGATTTCCCGGGCTACGCTCGGCTTTTCCGCGAGAACAAGCGTTTTCATAAAAAAACCTCCTGGTTTTTGGGGTTGTTTTAACAGGCCGGGCAGGCATAGCCCCGACAATCCTATTAAACCATTTTTCTGTTAAAAATAAAGTGCCTGTCCATAAAGGAACAAAAAAACTCCCCTACCCTACGGCAGGGGAGTTTCTTTCGGTTGCTTTTAGAACCGTACGCTTCTGTTCGCGCTGAAGCAGTCGCGGCAGTATACCGGCCGGTCGCCGCTGGGGCGGAACGGCACTTCGGTCTCGACGCCGCAGGCCGCGCAGGTCGCGGGGTACATTACCCGCGGCGCGCGGTTGCCGCCACGACCAAAACCGTCTCTCTGCTGCTTGCGGGCCGCCCTGCACTCTGGGCAGCGTCCGGGCTCGTTGGTAAACCCTTTCTCGGCGTAGAACTCTTGTTCCGACGCGGAGAAAGTGAAATCGAGACCACAGTCGCGACACGTTAGGGTTTTGTCCTGATACACGTATAAGATCCTCCTCACTTATTATTGCTCAATGGTTTAGGGGTTGCTCATCTTTGACCCCCTCCACCATTAGCTTCAGTTGAGAAGGACCAGACAGACCTCACTAGACCGGTTACTTGAGCTTGTATCTATTTTACTCCAAAACCAACAAAAATAAAAATCTTTTTTTTACCAGCTTCTTCTTTTGTGGTCCGACAAGCCAAAACAAAGGTTTTTAGCGCTTATCTTACCTAAAAACATGTTATTACCGAAAGTGGCCCACTATGGCCCTCATTACCTCGTCAAAGCTCTTGGCGCCGATGCTGTCCAGCAGATTATCCATAGCTGTTTTTCGCTTGAGGGAGCCGATGAGAATGATCTGGACCTGCTGATCCTTGTTCACTAAAACCGAGTTCACCTCCAACACCCCCCCGATGAGTCCCGCCAGTACCAGGCACTGCGCCGGTGTCAACCTTGTCTTTGCTTCTTTTTTGGGAGTTTCTTCGTCCCCTTTACCGCCGCCGAACCATACCTGCTCCAGTATTTTTTTTAGGAAAGCGTTCTGCTCTTCCGGGGACATAGCGGGGCTTCCCCCTCGGTTTTAATGGAAATCAGGGAATGATTATCGGCTCCTCGGGCAGCCTCGGCGGCCCCGCAAGGCCGGTGCTGAACAGAATGACCAGCCCGATTACAATTATAAACAACAGGCTGCGCCGGGCCTCCTTTGCTTGCAGCATGGGACCACCCTCTCAAGCTTCGGTTATCCACCATCATATTTCGTCCGGCTTAGGGATGTGCGTTTTAGCCTGCCACGCCCATTTTCATCCCTGGCGGCGACGATTAATCGTTGTGAACGACTTCTTCAAAAAGGCTCTGGTATTGGCCGTAGCCCTCTTTTTCGAGGTCTTGCTTCGGGATGAAGCGCAGGGCGGCGGAGTTGATGCAGTAGCGCAGCCCGGTGGGGGCCGGACCGTCGTCGAAGACGTGTCCCAGATGCGAGTCCGCCCCCCGGCTGCGGACTTCGGTGCGTACCGTGGTGTGGCGTAAGTCTTTTTTTTCCTTCACGTTTTCCGGGTGGAGCGGCCGCGTGAAGCTCGGCCAGCCGGTGCCGGAATCGAATTTGTCCCCGGAGCTGAAAAGCGGCTCGCCGGAAACAACGTCCACGTAGATACCCTCGTGTTTGTTGTCCCAGAATTCGTTATCGAAAGGCGGTTCAGTGGCGTCGTTTTGCGTCACCTCGTACTGCAGTCTCGTGAGGCGCTTCTTAAGCCCCTCCTTGTCCGTCCTTTTTCCCTTCCCCCAGTGGGCTTCCCTGAACTCGTCGCGCCCCGACGCCCTGTGGTACAAGCCGTAATGAAAGGGGTTCTTGCGGTGGTAGTCCTGGTGGTAATCTTCCGCGGGGTAGAACGGGGCGGCGGGTAGAACGGGAGTGACAATGCGCCTGTTGAAGCGGCCGCTCTCATTGAGCGCCTTCTTTGACGCTTCCGCCACAGCCCTCTGATGCTCACTATGGTAGAAAACCGCCGTTTGGTAGGTCGCTCCCCGGTCGTGAAATTGTCCCCCGGCGTCGGTCGGATCGATACTCCGCCAGAATATATCGAGCAGCCGCTCATACGGAATGACGGCCGGGTCAAAGGTGACCTGTACCGCCTCGCAGTGGCCTGTTTTGCCGGAACAGACCTCTTCGTAGGAAGGGTGTTCTTTCGTCCCCCCGGTGTATCCGGACTCGACGTTTATAACACCTTTCGTTTCTTGGAAGGGTTTGACCATACACCAGAAACACCCCCCCGCAAAGGTCGCCTTGTCGAAGGGTCTGTTCTCTAACTCGGCCATTGGATCCCTCTTCAAATACGGAAAAAGTCTTCTTTTTAGTTATTCCCGCTTTTAGAAAAACCCACCTGTATTCAACGCCGGAAATCCATAAAAATTTATGCAACAACCAATATAACCCTGTCTTGACCGGACGGTTTGGGCCCAATAAACCGGAGGGACTTGGGATGAAAATCGCCGACAGGCTCTGGGCACAATAGCCGGTCTCGCGGGCACCCTGGTTAAAGCGCTCTTGATGACAGCCGGAAAAAAATACAAACTGGCAGAGTTCAGACGAAATACCCTGCCGGTTATGAAACCGGCCTGCGGCACTGAGCCGCAACAGCGGAGTCAGATTGTCCGGCCTGTCAGAGACCCCTAACGGTAACGGTGCGCAAGCCGCCGTCCCAGTGTACATCGGCGCCCACCGACTCGGCGACGAACCGGGCCGGCGCCATGGTGCGGCCGCCCCGGATCACCGGCTGGGTGTCCAGGTTCACCGTCCGGCCGTCAAAAACGGCTGTGCTGCCGCCCACGGTGAATATGCTCCGGCGCCCTTCCCTGGCGATGTAAATCTTTTTTGTCTGCGCGTCCCAATCCACCTGCGCGCCCAGCGCTTCCACGATCGCCCTAAGCGGTACCATCACCCGGTTGTTCGGGTCGATGTAAGGATCGACGTCGAAAGCAACTTGCCGGCCGTTTACAACAACTTTGACCGGTCCGTAACCGTAAATCAAGTATTTCTCCCGCTCCGCTTTGAACCGGTTCAGGTCGGGCGCGTATGCGGCTTCAATCTGCCGGGGGACCAGCCCCTGTTCCAGATACCGGCCGATTTTATCCGTGCCCATGATCTTGTCGAACATCACAATACTGTTGGCGCTGCTCTTGGGTACCTTGAAACCGGTCAGGGTTAGGGCGTAAGCAAGCGCGTAAATCCCCGTCCGGGCAGGGTTAAAGGCGTGGTAATCAGTGATCTGCAGGCGGACGCCCCCCGCGTCGCCCCGGTCCTCCGGCACGAAAACCACGCCGGGCAGCCCGGCCTCATTCAGCAGCCGGGCGTACTTGCCGGCGTCAAGGCCCTTGCCGCCGATCCATCTGAATTTGTCGGCCTGGACGATGCCGGTCCCTTCCCCGAGTCCGGTGGCCCCGTATCCGAACACCGCTTCCAGGTCCGGGATGTTCGGCGAGGTCTGCACCCAGTCCAACCCCGTATCCTGAAAGATCATCGACCGGGTGTACCCGGCCATGGGAACCACCGTCAGGTCCGCCCCGATCTTCCGGTTGAAAAACCGGGCCAGCTCGCCCGCGGTCATGCCGTGGGACATCGGCAGGTTATCGACCCCAACAAAGGAGAGGAAGCGGTCTTCAAGGACCGGCCCTTCCACAATCATCCCGCCGAGCGGGTTGGGCCGGTCGAGCACGACGACCGGGACTTTGTTCTGCTTCGCCGCCGTCATGCAGTAGTTCAGCGTGGACATATAGGTATAAGACCGGGCGCCGATGTCTTGCACGTCGAACACGAGCACGTCCACCCCGCGCAGCATCGCCGCGGTCGGCATCCGGGTCTGCCCGTACAGGCTGTAGACCGGGATGCGAAGCGTGGGGTGGACGTAGGACGCCACATACTCCCCCGCCTTGGCCTTGCCGTCAATCCCGTGTTCCGGCCCGTAAAGCGCCACCAACTGCACCGTTCTGTCCCGCGCCAGGACGTCGACGGTGCTCTCCCCGCGGGCGTTTACCCCGCTCTGATTGGTAACGAGCCCCACCCTTTTGCCGGCGATCAGGTGGTGGTACTCGTCCATCAGCCGCTCGTTGCCGAACCTGAACACCTCCGTGCCCGTCCCGGGCCGGAGGCCCGCCCCAAACAGCACGGCGGCCGCCAGAAATAATATTATAAACCACGTTTTACGCATCATTCAGCCTCTTTTCGCAGCAGCGGGTGTAATGTATGAGACGTTACGGTCAGTCGTCGGGTTTCAAAACGTTTCATTTTTCGCCCGCGAAAGCGCCGTCTCCTGCCCTGCCGTACTGGTAAAATAAGGGGG
>JAGUUY010000227.1 GCA_020063185.1 Bacillota bacterium | reverse complement strand
CACCGCCACCAGCGACACCTCGGCGCTGCTCCGGATGGACAGCCGCGGTGTCTGTTACAACTGCCACGGCGCCGGGGAGTACAACTGCTGGGCGGATACCCGCGTCAATTGTTCAGATTGCCACCCGTATGAGCCGCCTAATGGCGCAGCTCACCCCGATACGCCGCCCTCGTGTAGTACGGCAACTTGCCATTACAATTTGTACGATTGAGACATCACCTGGTAAGCGTAAGGTAGTTGTGAAATGAAAATTAATATGCGGGAAGGTTACAGGAAATACATTCACAAACTGTGCCTTCCCGCTTGTTTAAACCCAAAGCCCCACGTACAAGGTGTGTTTGATTTGTCATAATGTCGCATACCGGCGGCCGATACTATAAAAACATAAAAATCCTTCTCAACTAAGGTAATTTTGACTGCCAACCTTGGCCTTCGATTAACTCCCTGTCATTGGACACCGAAGTTCTAAAGTTTGTTATTAAATAATTCACGGATAAATTTTATTTCCCGGACTATCCCCCGAAAAAAGCAGGTGGGGAACGTATTAATAAGAGAGGTAATATGCCCGCTAACAAACCCAAACCAACCTGGTCAGGTCCGTTCGGATCAACCGTGCCGGCAGGTGTAAAGAAAGGGAATTATTAAATGGTCAGAGTTAAACTGTACGTTATGATCACGGCCGTCCTTGTGTTTATGTTGTCTTTCACAACATCCGCGTTTGCCTGGACTCACGGGCAGTTTAACGCCACCACGGACGCCTGCGCCGGGTGTCACGTGGCCCACGCCGCCGAGGCCCCCAAACTGCTCAAAACAGGGCCTACACAGACGGAGTTCTGCTTCCTCTGCCACGGCGACGGCGGCACGAGCGCTCCGTACGACGTCAAGGACGGGTTTACGGTGGCGGGCGGCACTTACCAGGCTTCCACGGCAGGTGGGTTTGTACGACAGTTTGCAGGGATGGTCGGCGGTCTGCCTACTTTCACTTCCGTTACCTCACGGCACAACGTCTGGGGACTGGTGGGTGAGACCGGATACGAAATCGACCAGAGCGTCAAGGTCCACCAGATCCCGGGGGGCACCGGCACGGACCAGATCGGCGGCAGCGGCTTCGTGTGCGGCTCCTGCCACGACCCGCACGACGGCGGCGCGACGCCGTCCGGAAACTACAGCCTGATCACCGGCAGCGCCACGAGCCCCAACCCGCGGCTGTTGCGCCGGGAGATTAAGGTGGTAGACCCGGCTCTTAACGATCTCTACGTATGCTTCGGGATGGAAACCATGGGGACGTATACTAACGAAGGCGTGGTCTCCGGCGTGTACCGTGTGGCACGGTACGCGGAAGGGAGTACGAGATGGTGCGGCGCCTGCCACAACAAGTTCCAGACGGACGACGCGGATACCAATCCCGGCGAGGGGCACGCGGTCTTCCTGTACGACATGTGGCGCCACCCCATGGAATTACACGTCATACGGCCGCCCGACTTCAATGACACTATCGCCACGGGGACGCCGCTGGAGGCCGACCAACCGGGCGCCGGCAACAAAATTCTGCCCCACGTGGCCTGCCTTACCTGCCACCGGGCGCACTCGACCACCGCCGCCATGGACGGCTGGGCGGCGAGCTGGCCGCGGGACTTAGATCTAAGCGGCCCCGGCGCAACTTCGGCGCTGCTTCGGATGGACAGCCGCGGTGTCTGCTACAACTGCCACGGCGCCGCACAGTACAACTGCTGGGCGGACGCCCGGATCGATTGTTCCTTGTGCCACCCGTACACCGGCGGCGGCGACGGTCACCACAGTGTAAGGCCATCGGGCAAATGTAACTTGTGCCACTACAACCTCTGGTCACCGGGTGGACCATCTTGATCTAATCACGGAGAGTATTAAATAACTTCGGCGGGCAGGTTACGAGGAATCGTTATTACGAACTGAACCTTCCCGCTTCATATTTCCCCAAGGCGCCGGCGCCCACAGTCTCATTAAACTAGTGGCTTCATGCCGGAGCGGCATCTTTGGAATTTTAGCCGCAAAAATAGCTAAGTGAATGTATTAATTAGCAGAAATATGGTACGGCGGGTAACTTCAAATCTTAAGAAGCAGAAGTCGGGCCCGATAAAATCGGTAAAACCCTGCTCGATGGATCATAACTCTATTTTAAGTATTATGCTTTAACTTGGTTCAAAAGTATTGATGATTCTAAAGCGTTATTAGTAAGATAAGAGTATTTACAAATTTTTCTGACAGTTTATAATTAAGGACAAATTCAGAACACCACCTGCAGTTTACCGTGCAAAAAAGCTATTAAAGGAGAGGAGAAAGATGAGCAGAGCTTTCATTGTTACAGCAGTCCTCGTGACTACACTGGCTTTTGCGTCAGCTGCCTTCGCCTGGACCCACGGACAGTTTACCGCGACCACCGACGCCTGCGCCGGCTGTCACGTGGCCCACGCCGCCGAGGCCCCCAAACTGCTCAAAGCAGGGCCGACGCAGACCCACTTCTGCTACCTCTGCCACGGCGACGGCACCGCCAGCGCCCCCTACGACATTAAGGACGGGTATACCAGCGCCAACGGGGGCACTACAAAATACGTTTCCACCGCCGGCGGCTTCGAGCGGTGTTGGGACGGCAGCGCATACAAGACCAACACCTCCCGGCATAACGTTCAGGGATTCGTATTGGGCGACGAAAGCGGGGGGGTAACCGGCGATGTTTACAATTACCTTTGGATTCCGGGCGGCACGAACCAGTTGACCGGCAGCGGTTTCGTATGCGGCTCCTGCCATGACCCGCACGCCGGCGGCAAGGCTCCGGCAACCGTTTCATGGCAGCCGCCCGGCTCAGGGTCGGCTTATAGCATTACCAGTGCCGTCATGGGCAACCCGCGGCTGCTGCGCACTTCTATCTTCGATCAAACAGTTGACACCGTTATTTTTAAGATGGCGACGGTCGGTACATATACTTACGAAGGAGTGACTTCAGGCGTGTACCGGGTGACCGAATACGTTTACGGGAGTTCGGCCTGGTGCGGCGCCTGTCACGATAAGTTCGACACCAGCACCGCCGGCGATAGAGTCGCCGGGGAAGGGCACGCCGGCCAATACCTCGGTATGTGGCGCCACCCGATGGACGTGCACGCGGTCCTCCCGGACGGTTCTGACGGAACCGTCGCCACGGGTACCCCGCTGGAAATCTGGACCACCGGTTTCGGCGGCCTGACGGATAAGGTCGCCTGCCTGACCTGCCACCGGGCGCACGGCTCGCCGGTGCAAAAAGCCGGTTGGGCCTCCAACTGGCCGCGCGACGGCGGCGGCACGAGCGACACGTCGGCGCTGCTCAGAATGGACAACCGGGGCACCTGTTACAACTGTCATCGCGCGGGAGAATACAATTGCTGGACCGACCCACGCTTTAATTGCGGCGACTGTCACCCAGGTGGTCACAGCGGCGGTGGTGATTGTGTGTTATGCCACCGTTGATATCTGTCCTGAAAATATTCAGAGTTAAAAAAGGCCGCTGCCGATTGTCCCCAAGGAGCGCTCTGAGCAGTGCCGGTAACGCTGACACGGCGCGGGTGAGGTAAGCGAACAGGCTGCGCGATTGGGCCGGTAAATGCTTAGTATAAAGTTTAAAACTTATAAAGAGATTACTGTGTACAACGGAGAGCCACCACGACAAGCCCTTAAAAGCGAAGCCGTAGTTCGCTCTGAACCAAGCCGCTGTCGCGTCGGCACGGAGCACTGCGCTCCGGGGGACAACGGCATTAAAGGCCATTTTCAGATTTCTGATGGTGTCGCGTAGCGGCATGTACGTCTACCAGGAAAATAGTTTGAAGTTAAGCAGTTCGAGGTTTACAGTTCAAAGTTCAGAATTGTCGTTGTCTTCAACTGATTCGACTTACGGCATGATGGGCAACTGTAAATAAGCTACTGGTTTACAAAAACCAAGCCGCAACAAAGCGGGAAGACGTAATACACGTGTTTTCCCGCTTGTATTTCAATTCCTTCTAACGACGGAATCCCGATACTCATTTCCCGTAGTCGAAAGTCTTTCTACGCCTCAATCACCCGGGCCACGATCACCGTAGCGTCGTCGGGCAGCGCCCCGCCCGACTGCAGTTTTGCCCGGTTAAGAATGAAGTCGCCCATCTTTTTGGGGTTGCCGCCGCCGGCCTCCCGCAGGCATTCCAAAAACCAGTCATCCTTTTCCTCGCTGTCGCGGTCAAACTCCAGTAAGCCGTCCGTCACCATAAGCAGGGCGTCACCCGCCTCAAGCTGTTTCTCGACGACCACAACCTCAATCGGGCTCACTATCCCCACCGGCAGAGAAGGAGCGCGCACAATTTCCATAGTACCGCCACGGCGGTAAAGAAATCCCGGGGCGGCGCCGATTTTGACCCACTGCAGCGTCCCCGTGTAAAGGTCCACCACCGCCATGTCAACCGTGGTGAAGCTTTCCCCCGGCGAATGCAAAAGCAGCAGCGAGTTCACGGTTTTTACCGAGAGCTCTTCACTGAATCCGGCTTTGAGGAGCAACTCCAGCAGAGAAACGGCGGTCGCACTCTCCACCGCGGCGTCGGAACCGGTGCCCATACCGTCGCTCAACACCAGCACATAGCGTCCGCCGGGCATGTGAATGCAGGAATAACTGTCGCCTGAAATGCCGCCCTCTTTCCCGGCGGAGGCCGTCCCTACGGCTAAACGGTAGCGAAGCGCCGGGTACAAGGTAAACCAGCACTCGTCTTCCCCTTCCTTGAGCGGGCAGGCGGTATGCGCCACCGAGTAGGTGTGTCTGGTCAAAGCCGACACCGCGGGGGCGACGACTCGCTGGCAATACAGATTCCCTGTACATGACTTCGTATATACCTTGACTTCGATTTTCCCGTCGTCTCTAAGCGAGACTTGCAGATGGTCGATTTTCAACTTGCCGGTGCGGGCCATCTCCCACAACTCGGCCTCGAGCGCCGCGACCCGGGCCAACCCCTCCCCGAGTTCGTCGTAGAAATCCTTGAGCACCTGGGCTATACCCCGCAATTGCTCCGCCACCACTATTCTGCTTTCCACCGTACGCCGGTACCAATAACGGTTCAGCCTGAATACTTCGTATAGCAGCGTAGTGGTGAGCGCCAACTCCTTGAGTTTAACGCAGCGTTTTTCCAGATACTCCGAAAAATCGCCGGGCTGCAGCCTCCCCTTCCCTTCGAGCAGCGTGATCGCCTCGTACAGGACGGCGACCGTCTGTTTTTCCTCCCACTGCCAGCACGTCCTGTACAGCGGGCAGTTGCCGCACACCCTCTCCCTTACCTCGCTGATCAGTTCACCGGCCTTGTGCTCGACCGCGGGTCGGGCCGAACCCGCCGCGCTGAAGGTTGCCGCGAGCTCGTCAAGCACCTTCGCCCACCCGTTCAACCGTCCCATCACCAGTTCCTCGTACGCTTTGGCTTTAGCGGTCGTGTTGGCCACCCCCGAAACGGATGCCCGCAGGCCCGCATACCACCGCACCGGCGTTACCAGGTAAAGAAACGAGGCGATCCCCGTTTCGGCCACGATTACGGACAAACCGCTCAGGTCCTTGATGTAGACGGCCAGAAGCACGTTCCCCAGAGCGAACCCCACCACGACCCCTGCCTTGCCGAAGTTCCGAAAGCACCCGCCCAAAAAACCGGCCAGGGCATAATTGGAAACGGCCT
>JAGUUY010000198.1 GCA_020063185.1 Bacillota bacterium | reverse complement strand
TTCAAGAGCGACGATTTGCCCACGTTCGCTTTACCTGCGAGTACCGTCACCACGCCGTCGCGGTAGACCGCTCCGGCCGAAGCGTTCTCTACAAACTCCCGGCCTTTGGCCTCCAGGAAGCGCAATCCAGCCAACAGGTCTTCCCTGTCCGGCCCCGGCACGTCCTCGGGGAAGTCCAGCCCGGCCTCGATTGCGCACAGGAGCGCCACCGTCTCCCGGCGCAGCGCCCCGATTTCCAGGGACAAACGCCCCTGCAGTTGCCCCTGTGCCACCCGATAGCCTTCTTCTGTAGCTGCTCTGATTACGTCAAGCACCGCTTCGGCCTGACAGAGGTCGATCCGTCCCGCGAGAAAAGCGCGCTGTGTAAACTCCCCGGGGAGCGCCGGCCTCGCCCCTGCGCCCACCACCGTTTCAAGCACCTTTTTTACGGCCACGATCCCGCCGTGGCAGTTAAGCTCCACCACATCCTCGGTGGTGTAGCTGTACGGCGCGCGCATCAAAGAGAGAAGGACCTCGTCAATAACAACCCCGTTTTGCGGATCCACCACGAACCCGTAAACCAGGCGATATCCCGGTCCTTCGTACCACGCTTCGTTCTTTTTCGGCCGGAAAACCCGCCGCGATATCCGTATCGCTTCCGGCCCGCTTACCCGTACAATGCCGATGCCGCCTTCTCCCAGTGGTGTTGCGATCGCCGTGATGGTGTCCTCTTTTAGCGCATTACCCTCTTGTCCGCTCAACGCTGCATCACCTGTTTAAGTGCGCCGCAGGCAAGGTTGGCGTGAGGACTTCACTTGCGGGGGGAAATCACGATCTTGCGGAAAGGTTCCTCCCCTTCGCTGAAAGTATAAATGTCATCCCGCCCTTTAAGCGCTATATGAATTACCCGCCTTTCCTGCGGGTTCATCGGCTCCAGGACTACGTTCCGCCCGCGGCGTTTCGCTTTGTCCGCCAGTTTGTGCGCCAGTTCCTGGAGCGTTTCCTCACGCTTTTTCCGGTAACCTTCAATATCTATTTGAATCCTTTTTCTGTCCCCCTCGGTCCGGTTTACAGCCAGCCCGACAAGGTACTGCAGCGCGTTGAGTGTTTCTCCCCGCCGGCCGATGAGTACGCCCATTTTCTCGCCGCTGACTTCAATGTAGATGGTTTCCTGGTTTTCTTGAAAAGAAACCTCGCCCCCGAGGCCGATCGCCTCGATAATATTCTTAACCAGCAGGCTGGCCTTCGCACCGGCGGTTTCTTTACACACCACCTTGACCACGGCCGGTTTGGACCCGAGGATGCCGAAGAGACCTTTTGCCGGTTCGCTCAAAACTTCCACCGTTACACTGTCCGGTCCGACACCGAGTTCTTCCAGCGCGGCTCCCAACGCTTCTTCCACCGTTTTACCGCTTTTTACCGCTTCCTTCACCTTCAAAGGCCTCCTTCCCGCCGGTAAAGAGTCGCTTGTTGATGATATATTGCTGTCCGACGCTCAACAAGTTAAACACGACCCAATACAGAGCAAGCCCCGCCGGCAAAGTAAAACTGATATACGCAAACATGGCCGGCATGATCGTGATCATCGTCCGCATCATTTGCTCCTGGCCGCCGGCCTGGGGGGTAAGCCGCATTTGCCAATAAGTCGACGCTCCCGCCAGGATCGGCAGGATCAGGCTGGCGGGTTCGGCGAAGCTGCCTCGCTGCGCCAGGTTTATGAAGCCCAGGAAATACAGGTGCTCGACGTTAGGAGTCTGGAAAAGGTTCAATAGGGCCCGGTAAAGGGCGAAAAGAATGGGTAACTGGATTAACAAGGGCAGGCATCCCGCCATCGGGTTGACCCCGTTTTCCCTGTATAGCTCCATCATTTTCTGCTGCAGTTTCTGTGGGTCTTTCTTGTGCTTTTCCTGAATTTCCTTGAGCTTCGGCTGCAGCCGTTGCATCGCCACCATGGAGTGCATCTGTTTATAGTTCAGCGGGTACAGCACGATCTTAATTATCGCCGTAAGCAGGATAATCGCCAGGCCGTAACTAGGTACGCCGGCGGCGGCTGTAGCTTCGTAAAGTCTTGTAAGGACCCAGGTTACCCCGTGTACGAGCGCGCCAAAAAGCTCTCCCAATTTATTACCCCCCTAGTTAAAAACCTCTCCGGAGATGGTCTCGCGTTTGTCCCCGCCGGGCTTCATGCCATGCCGACTTGTGACTCCTGCATCATGGCACCGGGTCGTACCCGCCGGCACTGAACGGGTGACAACGTAAAAAACGGCGCACCGCTAACAGGCCACCGCGAAGGGTCCCGTATCGGGTGATCGCCTCTACAGCATACTGGGAACAGGTAGGGTGAAACCGGCACCGGGGTGGGAGACAAGGGGAAATAACGCGCTGGTACAACCTTATAACTGTTATTGGTAGGCGCTTCATTCTTTCACCTTGGGGCTCTCAGAGCCTGCCTTGTCGCCTGCTCAAGCGCCGCGTATCCGGCTTTTCCTGTAGAAGCCGTACCGAGCAACACATAATCAAAGCCCGGCTTGAACAATGGCTTGTTATGGCGGCACACTTCTTTAAGCAGGCGGCGTACTCTGTTCCGGCGCACAGCGTTACCTACTTTTCGGCTTACAGCAAACCCCAGGCGGCACACCGAGAGGGAATTGGGGAGGGAATACACAACTATCCCTCCCGCTGAAGACGACCGTCCTTTTTTAAAAACAGCCTCGAACTCCCTCCGCCTAAGTCCGGGAGTACTTCTCCTTCTGGAGGCGCACTTTATGCCGTCAGTCTTTTCCTTCCTCTTTGCCGTCTGCGGCGAATTATGTCTTGTCCCCGGCGGGTCCGCATTCTTTTCAAAAAGCCGTGAACCCGTTTCCGCCGCCTCACCTTCGGTTGGTACGTACGTTTCAATTGTTCCACCCTCGTTGAAGTCTTGCCAGATACAGAAAAATTATATCCTACCGCTTTCCGCCGGTCAAGAAAAAGCCGCCCTTTGCAATTTTTTGGGAGGAATTCCTCTGTTGATAAACACCCCCTTATCTGCTACGATTAAATATATCCTTACTTCCCAATGTTATCCACAGGCTGTGAAAAAGCCTGTGGATAGGTTTGTTAATCATTGAAAATTTCATGAGGGGGCGAAGCGGTGATAAGTGCTGAAATTCGCCAAGTCTGGGGCGAAATCCTAGCCAATCTGGAAAAAACCGTGGCCAAGCATTCCTTCGAAAATTGGCTTAAACCGCTGCGCCCCGTGGCTTATGGCGATAAGACCGTATACATCGCGGCGCCCAATAATTTCTCCCGCGATTGGTTGACGCAAAGCTATGCCCCCCTTTTAAGACAGGCCTTTTCCCAGGCGCTAGGCACAGAACTGGCCGTAAAGTTCATCCTTTCGGACGAAATACCTTTTTATGCGTCGCAAAAACATCGCAACGATCCCGTATGCGCCACACCTGCTCTCAACCCCAAATATAATTTTGAGAGTTTTGTCGTCGGCAACTCCAACCGCTTTGCGCACGCCGCATCACTCGCTGTAGCCG
>JAGUUY010000168.1 GCA_020063185.1 Bacillota bacterium | reverse complement strand
TCGGCCTCGCTCGTTACGGCCAGTACGTCGGCGCCCCTGGCTTTTACCTCCTTGATGTTGCTCACGACCTTTTCAAAAAGCGCCGGCTGGGTGGCGAGGGCCATCACCGGGACGCCCTCGGTCACCAGCGCCAGGGTCCCGTGTTTCAACTCCCCGGCGGCGTAGGCCTCGGCGTGGATGTAGGATATCTCCTTGAGTTTGAGAGCACCCTCGGCGGCCACCGCCCAGTCGAGCCCCCGGCCGATGAAGAACGTGCAGCCCACGTGCTGCCGCTCCCGGGCCAGCGCCGCGATTTCTTCCTCACGCGCGAGCACTGATGCTACATATTCCGAAAGGTGCGGCAACTCCCTGACCAGTTCGCCGAGAATCTCCGGCGGCGTGGTCTGACGTTCCTGCGCCATATAGACGGCGAAAAGCGTCAGTACGAGAACCTGCGCCATGTAGGCCTTCGTGGACGCTACGGCGATTTCCGGCCCCGCCCAGGTGTAAAGCACGTCGTCCGCTTCCCGGGCTACCGAACTGCCCACGACGTTGGTTACCGCGAGGACGGATGCGCCCCGGGATTTAGCCTCCCGCATGGCGGCCAGGGTGTCAGCCGTCTCCCCGGACTGGCTGACAACGATCAGTATGTCTCCCGGCCCGATCAAAGGGTCCCGGTACCGGAATTCGGAGGCGATGTCCACCTCAACCGGTATGCGCACCAACCGCTCCACGAGCGCCTTGCCGATCAGCCCGGCATGAAAGGCGGTACCGCAGGCGGTAATAAACAGCCGCCGGCAGGATTTCAACAGTCCTGGGTCGAGCTTGAGCTCCGGGAAGACCACCTCATCACCGCTGATCCGGCCGCGAAGTGTATCCCGCAGCACCCTGGGCTGCTCGTGGATCTCTTTATGCATAAAATGCTCGTAGGGCGCTTTCTCGGCCTGGGCCGCATCCCACTTCACTTCAAAAATTTCCTTGCACCGGCGCTGCCCGGCGCCGTCGCACACAAAGACCCCGTCCGGGCGGACGTCGGCGAACTCGCCGTCCTCAAGGATATACGTACGGCGGGTTGAGGACAGCACCGCCGGGATGTCAGACGCCAAAAAGTTTTCCTCGTTCGATAATCCCACTATCAGGGGACTGTCACGCCGGGCGGCCACCACCCTTCCGGGCTCGCAGGCGATAACCGCCGCCACGGCGTATGACCCGCGCAAGAGCGGCATCGCCCGCTTCAACGCGGCAAAAAGGTCTCCGTCATAAAACTCCTCGATCAGGTGCGGGATTACTTCAGTGTCGGTATCTGAAATCAGTCTGTGTCCACGCCTGGCAAGAACGCGTCGCAACTCCAGATAATTCTCAATGATACCGTTGTGGACCACGGCGAGCCGCCCCGTGCAGTCCATATGTGGGTGCGCGTTTAAGTCTGTCGGCGCTCCGTGCGTCGCCCACCTGGTGTGACCAAGACCGGTTGTCCCGGAGGCGCTGTTCCCGTTCAGGTGCTCCTCCAGCGTCGCGATTTTTCCTTCCTTTTTACGCAGGGCCAACCTCCCCTCGTGTACGACCGCGATCCCCGCCGAATCGTACCCCCTGTATTCCAACTTTTTCAGGCCCTCAAGCAGAAGCGGGAGCGCCTGTTGGTGGCCTGTGTAGCCGACTATTCCGCACATAGTCTAACCTCCATCGGCACGGTGCCCGGCACTCAGGAGAAACCGAGTGCCGGCCGCGCGTAGTCTTTGGCCTAAAATATGAAACGCCGGCATATAAGCACGGCGCTTTTCTCTTTAAAGCTAAAGCAGAAAGCCGCAAAAAGCCATACTCCGCCATTGCCACCTGGTGCTTTTGTCCTGACGGTCGCCCGTCAGTTTTGTGACACCGCTTACGGCCGTGGCCGGCCGGGAGGCACCCGCCGAAGGTGTAAGCTCGATTAACCTCCCCCTCGTCAACTGCTCTTTGGTGCGATGATGAACTTCGCCTGGCTTTGTCAGCCGTCACCGTCCGATACTCACATACGTTTTCCCGGTATGCTCCGTTCGGCCGGTGCCGGCTTTCGCGCCATGCTCGTTCCTGATCGCACCTGGAGGTTTAACCTTTAACCTCCGCAAACAGTTCTGGCGCTTGTAAATTGTCCGTTTTTACGCTATACGGCTATTTCACCCCCTTCAATCAAACGCACCACCGAAACCAACTCGTTTACCACCTGAAGGGTCATCTCCGGGTCGCATGCCTCGACCATCACACGGATCAAAGACTCCGTACCGGAGGCCCGCACCAGCACCCGCCCGTCGTTTTCAAGCCGCTCCTCTTGCTTTCTTATGGCGGCTTCCAGGAGCGGACTTTTGAGAATCCGGTCCTTATCGATAACCCTGACGTTTTCCAGAAGCTGCGGGTACCGTTTCAGTTCCGCCGACAGGTCTCCCAGGGTTTTGCCGGTCTCCCGCATCACCTGCAGCACCTTGAGCGCGGTTATAATCCCGTCTCCGGTGGTGTTGTGGTCCAGGAAAATGACGTGCCCCGATTGCTCTCCGCCCAGCCGCGCGCCCGTCCGCAGCATTTCTTCGAGGACGTAGCGGTCGCCCACCTTGGTCACAACGGTCTTAATACCGGAGGCTTTCAGTGCCCGGTGAAGACCCAGGTTGGACATGACCGTGACGACTACCGTATCCAGAGGGAGTTCGCCCCTGTCTCTGAGAAAACGGGCACACGCAAGGATAATGGCGTCCCCGTCCACTACAGTTCCCTGTTCGTCAACGGCGATGAGGCGGTCGGCGTCACCATCAAAAGCCAGGCCCAGGTCGGCGCCGGAGGACAGGACAAGTTCCTGCAGGCTCTGGGGCTTGGTCGAACCGCAGCCCTGATTGATGTTGAGACCGTCGGGTTCGGTGCCCAGCCCGACGACCTGGGCCCCCAGCGCTTTAAAAACCATCGGCGCAAGCTTGTAAGCCGCTCCGTGAGCGCAGTCCACCGCGATCCGAAAACCCTTCAGCGACTCAGGCCCCGCTTTCAGGGCAAGGTTCAAGTAACGTTCAGCCGCATCCTTGACCGGGACCAAACGCCCGATACCGCCTGCCACCGGCGAGGGAATCCCGGTGGTCTTACTGAAAACAAGAGACTCTATCTCTTCTTCGGCTGCATCCGGCAACTTATAACCGTCGGCGGCAAAAAACTTGATCCCGTTGTCGGGGGCGGGGTTGTGTGAGGCTGAGATTACTACTCCTCCGGCCGCACGGAGGGCCCGCGTGAGATAAGCCACCGCAGGCGTGGGAACAATCCCGAGCAGCAGGGCATTCGCACCCGTGGAAAGAATGCCGGCCGTTATTGCCGCCTCCAGCATCTCACCCGAAGCACGGGTATCGCGTCCCACGACAATTCCTTTTCCTCCGGCTCTTCGGGTAAGAATGTGCGCACCCGCACGCCCAAGCTTGAACGCCAGTTCGGGGCCCAGTTCCTTATTGGCTATCCCCCTGACTCCGTCCGTACCGAAAAGAATACCCACCCTGTAAGCCCCCTTCGGCCCAACTGTATTATGGCGAAAAGGCCGGTGTCAACGATATTTTATCTTATGCAATAAGAAAATACTTGGTTAGTCTGGAATTTAAACCGTTCTCGGGGTATTCCGGCGTCAATCGTTGCCGAGAAAGGATTATCGGCCCCGGCCGGGAGTTCAGCTCTGCTGTATGGCGGGTTTTTTGAGGAGACCGTAAGCAAAACTGTCGGCAAGAGCCTGCCAACTAGCCTCGATTATGTTTTGTGAAACGCCTACCGTGACCCAGGAGCACTGCCCGTCGGCGGTCTCGATAAGCACCCGGACCAGCGCGCCGGTGCCTGCGGCCTCATCCAGTACCCGCACCTTGTAGTCCGTAAGGCGCATTTTCTTAATCCCGGGATAAAACTGTTCCAGCGCTTTGCGCAAGGCGTTATCCAGGGCGTTTACCGGCCCGTTCCCTTCCGCGGCCGTATGCACTGTCTTTTCTCCCACCCGGAGTTTTATAGTGGCCTCTGAATGGACGGACCCACTTTCCTTCATTTCGGTCAGAATACGCAGACTTTCCAGCAGGAACGGGTTTTGATACCCGTTCGCCGCCCTCATAACCAACAATTCGAAAGACCCTTCGGCGCTCTCGAACTGAAACCCCTGGTGCTCCAGTTCCTTGAGCTGAGCCAGTATTTGGCGCGCGGTTTCGCCCTGGTCGGGAATTTTAAAATCAAGCTCCCGCAGCCTGTGGAGCATGTTGGACACGCCCGATAGTTCGGACACCAGGACCCGGCGCCGGTTGCCCACCGCTTCGGGGTCTATGTGTTCGTAAGTCTGCGGGTCCTTCATCAGGGCGCTGACATGGAGCCCAGCCTTGCTGGCGAAAGCGCTCATGCCCACGTAAGGCTGCTGCGGGTTCGGATGGACGTTGGCGATTTCGCTGACGTACCTTGACAACTCAACCAGATGCCTTATCCGGTCCTTGGGCACTGTCTCAATACCGCATTTTAAGGAAAGGTTGGGAATGACCGCGCAGAGATCGGCGTTTCCGCACCGCTCCCCATAGCCGTTTATCGTGCCCTGGATCTGGCTTGCGCCGGCCCGCACCGCTGCCAGAGTATTTGCCGCCGCCATCCCGGCGTCGTTATGGGTATGGATGCCTACCGGTATGTTGAAGCGGGCGCAGACAAGCGAAACCACCGGTTCAACGTCCCAGGGAAGCATGCCGCCGTTGGTATCACAGAGGGCCAGGACCGAGGCGCCGGCGGCAACGGCCGCTTCCAGCGTGGCCATTGCGTAATCAGGGTTGGCCCTGTAACCGTCGAAGAAATGCTCGGCGTCGTAAATTACCTCCAGCCCTTGCTCCTTCAGATAGGCCACCGTCTCGCGGATCATCGACAGGTTTTCGGCCAGTGTAGTATCCAGCGCCCGGCTGACGTGGAAGTCCCAACTCTTTCCTACGACGGTGGCAATCTGTACCCCGGACTTAAGTATTACGGCCAGGTTTTCGTCGTCGGCCGGGCGGACGTTCTTTTTCCGCGTAGAACCGAACGCGGTAACCCGCGCGTTTTGCAGGCTAAGCTCGCGCAGGCGTTCAAAATACTCCATGTCCTTCGGGTTGGAGCCGGGATAGCCCCCTTCTACGTAATGAACGCCCATCCAGTCGAGCTTCTGGGTTATTTTCAGCTTGTCGTCGGCGGAAAAAGAAATTCCTTCCGTTTGCGCTCCGTCGCGCAGGGTAGTGTCGTAAACCTGTACCGTACGCATTTTGTGCCTACCTCCGCTATCGGCCGTCAGTCGTCGGACGTCGGTCTTCGGTATGAAAATCCCTTGCGTAACTTCTTCAGTTTCTAAACCAGCTGATTGCTTAAAGTCCCTTACTTCTACCTTCTACCTTCTGAATTCTGAACTCTGACATTCTACCTCTTTACCCTCGCCGCGACGTAAGGGATTAATCCCCCGGCGCTTATGATTTCTTGCATAAAAGGCGGTATCGGCCGGGCACGGTAAACCTTACCGGTGTCCACCACCTTGATAACGCCTTCCTGCAAATCGACCCTTATCCGGCTCTCCAGAGGAATCTCTTCCGCCTCCGTACACTCCAGAATGGGCAACCCGATATTAAACGCATTGCGGTAAAATATCCGGGCGAAGCTTTTGGCGATTACGCAGGCCACGCCCGCCGCCTTGATTGCTACGGGCGCGTGCTCCCGCGAGGAACCGCACCCGAAGTTGGCCCCCGCCACGATGAAATCGCCCGGTTTTACCCGGGAACCGAAAGTCGGGTCGGCGTCCTCCATGCAGTGCCGCGCCAGTTCCTCCGGGTCGCTGGTATTGAGGTAACGCGCCGGGATGATGAGGTCGGTGTCGACGTTTTCACCGAACTTAAAGGCAGTCCCCTCCGTCATTATTTCACCTCTTCCGGGCTTATGATCCGCCCCGCGACGGCCGACGCCGCCGCCACCGCCGGGTTGGCGAGGTAAACCTCGCTGTCCGGGTGCCCCATCCGGCCGACGAAGTTGCGGTTGGTGGTGGCCACCGCCCGCTCTCCTTTCGCCAGAACGCCCATGTGGCCTCCCAGGCAGGGCCCGCAGGTCGGTGTGGAAAATACCGCACCGGCTGTCACAAAGGTCTCGACAAGGCCTTCCCTCAGCGCCTGGAGGTATATCCCCTGCGTCCCCGGGATCACGATCAGACGCACATCGGCATGGACCGTTTTCCCGCTCAAAACCCGCGCCGCCAGGCGCAAATCGTCCATCCGCCCGTTGGTGCAGGAACCGATAACCACCTGGTCGATCTTAATGTCGCCCGCTTTACTTACCGGACGGACGTTATCCGGCGAGTATGGGAACGCCACGCAAGGCTCAAGCCCCGTGACGTCGTACTCATAGACCTTTTTATAACCGGCGTCGGGATCGCTCGCATGAAACCGGTAGGGCCGCCGGGCCCGGTCCCGCATGTAATCTTCCACCTTTTTATCCGGCGCGATAATCCCGTTCTTCGCGCCGGCCTCGACCGCCATGTTGCACATGGTGAGCCGCCCGTCAAGCGACAGGTCTTCGATAACCGGCCCGCAAAACTCCATCGCGCAGTACAGCGCCCCTTCCACCCCGATGTCTCCTATGGTATGCAGGATAAGGTCCTTACCCCCGACCCACGGGCCGAGTTTCCCGGAAAAAATAAACTTCAGCGATTCCGGAACTTTGAACCATGTCTCACCAAGCGCCATCGCCGCCGCCAGGTCGGTGGAACCCACCCCGGTGGCGAACGCGCCCAGCGCCCCGTAAGTACAGGTATGTGAATCCGCGCCGATGATCACGTCGCCGGGACCGACCAGGCCTTTTTCGGGTAAAAGACAGTGCTCGATACCCATGCGCCCTACCTCGTAGTAGTTGGGCAGCCCCTGGCGCCGCGCGAATTCACGCATTACTTTCGCCTGCTCCGCGGATTTAATATCCTTGTTCGGCGTGAAGTGATCGGGAATCAACACCACCGCCGCCGGGTCGAAGACCGGAACGCCGATCCGCTCGAACTCGCGAATAGCCAGCGGCGCGGTAATGTCGTTGCCCAGGAGTACATCCACCCGGGCGCTGATCAACTCCCCGGGCTCGACGTATTCTTTGCCGGCGTGGGCGGCGAGGATTTTCTCCGTGATTGTCTGGGGAATGCGCTGCAAAACGTTCACCTCGGTTTTCTTATACTGATGGACCTTTATGGTCAGTTCACGGTTCACGGTTCACGGTTCACGGTTATTCTAAGTTGACAGGTCTTCAGGGTCAGAATACAGCACACAGAATACAGAATATAAATATTTTTGATCCCGAATTCTTTTCGTTTCCAACATTCTGGATTCTGACTTCTGTATTCTGTATTCTGAATTAAACTTCCGGCCGTATTTTCGGCCCGTTGGCTTCCGCCACTATTTTGTTGACCGCGTCGATGTACGCCCGCGCGC
>JAGUUY010000118.1 GCA_020063185.1 Bacillota bacterium | reverse complement strand
GTTCATGGTTCGAGGTTCACAGTTGGAAGTTCCAGCGTTTTCTTGGATTTTCGCTGAGATAGCGAATTAAACCAATGATAGTCCTCTTAATCTTCTCCGAGTGTTGGTACAGTTGTTTAAAAGATTCTTCTGAAATGTACGCCTGATCTAAAGCAACATAAAGATGTGACTGAACCTCAGTCGTCGAGCGTAAGGCGTAGTTCAGATACTGGACAAAGGTTTGGTTGCTTTGACTGTCGAATCCCTCCGCGATATTGGCCATAATCGAGACCGCAGCTCGCTGGATCTGGTCTCTAAGGCCGTAGTCACGGCTAAATTCCTTCCGGTTCGTTGTTTTGTATATTCCCTGGGTTAACTCCCGGGCAAATTGCCATGCCTGAAGGTCCTCGAACTTTTCGATTTTCATCTGGTTTCTCCCTATCGCTTAAAGTTCATGGTTCACGGTTCGGGGCTTCCTAAGTTCAAACCGACCCTTAATCCGCGCAATTTTAGCTTGAACTTCGAACTTCGAACTGACCCTTAATCCACGCCGTATTAGCTGAACTGTGAACTTCGAACTTTATACCACCCGCCGCACTTCGAAGACGTCTTTCACGCGGTTGATTTTGCGCACCAGGTATTCAAGCTGCTCTTTATCGCGGAGTTGGGCGCTGAATTCGATTGTCGCCATCCGGTCCTTTTTGCCGCGCGCCGTAACCCAGGCGGCGCTGATCTTCATTTCGGCCAGGACGTTCATCACATCGCCCAGTAGTCCCGCGCGGTCCATAGCCTCCACCTCCATACGCACGAAGAAGGGCGCGTCGAAGCGGTCCTCCCAGGAAACGTCCACAAGCCTCTCGCTTTCTCTCTCGCGCCAAAACAGGACGTTGCGGCAGTCCTCGCGGTGCACCGAAACCCCCTTGCCGCGCGTCACATAACCGACGATCCTGTCTCCCGGCACCGGGTTGCAGCAGTGCGACAGCCGGGTCAGGAGATTGTCCATACCCCTCACCCTTACCGCCTGGCTGAACGGCCGCGGCCTGACTGTTATATCCTGCGCCGCCGGCGCCGGCGGCGCCTCGTCCCGCAGACGCGTAATCAACGTCTGGGGCGCCACCACTCCCTGCGCGACCGCGGCATAGATGTCCTCCAGGGTG
This sequence comes from Bacillota bacterium, assembly GCA_020063185.1. Classification (GTDB taxonomy): domain Bacteria; phylum Bacillota; class Desulfotomaculia; order Desulfotomaculales; family Ammonificaceae; genus SURF-55. The sequence continues at coordinate 4,673 of JAGUUY010000118.1, read as the reverse complement.
GATATGTTGAAGCGTTTCCCCTGTTCCAAAAGCCTGTCGCTTTTCAGCACCTCAAGTTCAAAACCCTGCTTGCGCGCCTCCTTCTCCAGGGCTTCGTATCCCCGCTCAACCGCTTCCTCGCGCCACTCGCGCTTGAACCACTGGCGGAGCTTATTCCGCGCCTGCGCGCTCCTGACTACCAGGAGCCAATCGCGGCTCGGGTTGGGCTGCTTCGCGGTAATAATTTCCACGATATCCCCGGTCTGCAGTTTGTAGTCCAGGGGGACCAGCTTGCCGTTAATCTTCGCCCCCCGGTAACGGTGCCCGACATCGGTGTGAATCCGGTAAGCAAAGTCCAGCGGCACCGCTCCCGCCGGGAGCTCAATCACGTCACCCTTTGGTGTGAAAACGAATACTACGTCCGCAAAGACATCGATCTTCAGCCGCGCCATAAACTCACGGGCGTCGCGCATCTCGTGCACCCATTCCAGGAGTTCCCGCAACCAGGCGAATTTCGCCTCGACCTCGCCGTTGCGTTCCCGCCCCTCCTTGTACCGCCAGTGCGCCGCGATGCCGTACTCCGCCGTCCGGTGCATCTCCCAGGTACGGATCTGGACCTCCAGCGGGTCCCCATGAGGACCCACAACCGTTGTGTGCAGCGACTGGTACATGTTTTCCTTGGGCATCGCGATATAGTCCTTAAACCTGCCGGGCACCGGTTTCCAGTGGGTATGCACCACGCCCAGTACCGCATAACAATCCTTGATTGAATCGACAAGCGCACGGATGCCTGTTATATCGAATATTTCAGCGTATTCCTTACTCTGATTTTGCATTTTACGGTAGATGCTGTAGAGGTTTTTCGGCCGGCCCTGAAGGTCCGCGCTGATTCCCGCTTCCTCCAACTGCGCCTTCAAGATTTCAATGACCCGCCTGGTCTGCTCTTCGCGGGCGAGACGTGTGGTCGTCAACTGTTCCGCCATGTAACGGTACTGGTCAGGTTCAAGGTATCTGAAGGAGAGGTCTTCAAGCTCCCATTTCAACCTGCTGATTCCCAGGCGGTGGGCCAGGGGAGCGAATATATCCAGTGTTTCTCTGGCTATGACCCGCTGTTTTTCCGGGGTGTGGTACTGCAGCGTGCGCAAGTTGTGGAGACGGTCGGCGAGTTTGATGATGATTACCCTGATGTCCTTGGCCATCGCCAAAAACATTTTGCGGAGGTTCTCGGCCTGCTGTTCTTCCCGCGACCTGAACTCCAGACGGGAGAGCTTGGTTACGCCGTCAACGAGCGCGGTTATTTCCGGGCCGAACCGCGCGCCAACCACTTCCAGCCCGACGCCGGTATCCTCGACTACGTCGTGTAAAAGCCCCGCGACGATCGTCTCGGTATCCAGTTCGAGTTCACCCAAAATGGCCGCCACGGTGACCGGATGTACGATATAGGGTTCCCCCGAATACCGTTTTTGCCGGCCGTGAAGTTCCACCGCGAATTCATAAGCACGCGACAACAGTTTTTCGTCAAGGGTCGGGTTATATGCTTTCAGCGTGCTCAGAAATTCATCATAGTCCACCATGGATACCACCAGGGCTAATTATACCACACCTAAAAAAATCTTTAAGCTCCTCTGCGGCGGCAATAAGGAAGTGTTTCTGGCAGGACAGCATTTCGCGCTTTAAACTATGCTGCCGCTTGAACGTGGGCGCGGAGGGTAGAAAGCGCTTGCCCTTCTGCGCCTGCAACTCTATCCTGAAGCGATCCTGCCCTGAAGCATAGCTTATGAGTCCCAGTTCACTTAACACTTTAAGCGCGTTCTCCACCGACCAAAGTCCAGCCCCTGGAATTCCGGCGCTCTTTATAACACCAACCAGAATTCGAGGCTCTACCTCCACCACACCCCGGTCAGCCTGGCGCATCAGGTACCGGTAAAGCTCGGCCAGGGCCTTTCGCGGCGGCGCGAATCCCCGGAGCCGGCGCCGCGTGACATCTCTCTCCCTGCTGCCGAACAGGAGATATACGTTTTCCCCGCCGCAGGCGCGCAGCCACTCCCATTGTGGCCAGGTGTGCAGCAGGTCAAAGATAACTATGTCCGTTCCGCCCGGGAAGACACCCGCGAAAGCCGGTGTGACCACCGTAATACCCGTTTCAGGCGGCTCACACATGCCGGGGCCGCCGGTAATACCGCTGTGGTAAACCCGCACGTCACCTTCTTGGGCGCCGAAAGCGAGTCGGAGTCTTGCCGCCGCCTCGCACGCCCCCGCCGCGGTCGAGACCACCACTGCAAGGGATCGGCGTCGCGCCAACTCCTGCAGCACGTGCCACCGGTCCGGATACCCGCGCAGGTCCACGAGCGCTTTGCGCGTTCCCGCGGAAAATGTCTTAGAAGCTTCCGGGACTTCTTCCGGATAATAAATATCTGTCAGTCGGTTGACAAACTCAAGGCTCCTATTGAAAGCGTGGTCCTTGTATACCTGATTCTTAAGGCCGTCAACTGCCGGACCGGTCCCCCGCAAATATTCTATTCTGAGTTCCACCCGTCCGGTCAATTCACTGGTTACCGGCCTGAAAGCCACGTCCACAACTTGCGGCGGCAAATGTTCGCCGGCCAGACCAAAGCCGATCGCGTCACGGACGGTACTTCCCTGTCGCAACCGAAGCTTCAGGTGCCTGCCGTTTTGTCCCACCGTGCGCGCCTGTTCCACCTCTAAACCGCAGGCGGTGAGCAGCGGTGGCGGGTTGCCGCAGCCGTGGGGTTCCAGAAGCTCGAGTTCGTCCATCAGGCGCGGAGTTAAATCCGACAGCGCCACCGCCGCGTCCAATACCAACGCGCCTGGATCGGCGGCGCCCAGTCCCGCCGCATATTCCACCAGGGCTCGGTTAAGCGCCGAAACCGCTTCTTTTTTGACGGAAAACCCCCCGGCGCCGGTATGGCCGCCGTATTCCAGGAGGTGCGGCGCGGCGTATTGAAGCGCCCGGTAAACGTCAAAACCGGGAGTGCCCCTGCCCGAGCCCCGCCCTTGACTCCCGTTCATAGCCACGAGGAATACCGGCCGCCCGTATCTTTCCACCAGCCGGTTGGCCGCGAGGCCGGTAAGCCCCGGCAGCCACCCCTCCCCCACAACCACGAGCACGGGTTTATCCATTCCTTCACCGGACCCGTCTACAATAGCCTGCGCCTCTGCGCTCATCAAGGCTTCAAGCCGTTTACGCTCCTGGTTAATGGACTCCAGCACATTTGCTCTTTCTTCCGCTATCTCACCGCCGCACAACAACAAGTCGAGGGCTGTATCCGGATTTCCGAGCCTTCCCGCCGCGTTAACGCGCGGCGCCAAAAACATGGCGATGGTACGGCACGTAACCGGGTGCTCTTGACCGGCGGCTCCCAAAATGGCCGCGATGCCGGGCCGCGGCGCCTGATTGATCTTCTCAAGCCCGGCCCGGACAAGTGTTCTGTTTTCACCGGTCAGCGGTACCACATCGGCAATTGTCCCTATGGCGACCAGGTCCAAAAGGTCCTCTGCGCCCGCCGTGGTTCCTTCAAGAAGGGCTTCCGCCAGTTTATACGCCACTCCTACCCCGGCAAGTTCTTTGTACGGGTAACGGCAGTCCGCTCGTTTCGGGTTGACGACCGCTGCCGCCTCCGGCAGCTCAGGCCCGGGCTGGTGGTGATCCGTAATGACCAGGTCAATGCCGTTCTCACGACACCATAAGGCTTCTTCCACCCCGCTTATACCGCAGTCCGCCGTCACTACCACGCCTATACCTTCGGCGTGCAGTTCCTCAAGCACCGCCGTTTTCAGCCCGTACCCCTCTTCGCGGGTCGGCAGGTGCCACTTTGCCTGAACACCAAGCTTTTGTAAGGCTAAAAACAAAAGCGCGGTGGCCGTGACTCCATCCGCGTCATAATCCCCGTATATCAGAACGTGTTCCCGTTTTTCAACGGCCTGTTTAAGGCGTGCGACAGCTTTATCCATATCTTTGAGGGTCCACGGGGACGGCAACGCTCCCGCGTCCCCCGCCAGAAATGCGGCCGCTTCCTCTAAAGACCAGGCCCCGCGATTGACCAGCAATTGTGCGGTGATCTCGTTTATCCCCAGTTCTCTCGCAAACAGCGCGCTTAGTAGCGGCTCTTTTTTGGCCGACCGCCAGCTTTGTTCGGGCATGCGTCTTCCCTTTCGTTATTTCCATTGTTGTCCTGGAACTTAAGTCTTATCATAGCATAGAGCGCATGCGGGGAACAACCGGGGGGCGACGTTCTACGTTCAACGTTCAACGTTCAACGTGCAACGTGCGACGTTAAGCTAAATTCATTAACCTTCCGGGTCCGAATACAATTTCGAATGTTGTGGGTTAAGAAAGGCCGCTGCCGATTGTCCTTAAGGATCGCTCTGTGGAAGGCCGTAACGCGGACACGGCAAAGGTGAGGCCAAGCGAACAGGCTTCGCGGTTGGGCCGGCAAACACTACAGTTGTATCAAAAAATGCATAAATGGAACCACCTATAACGGAGGGCCGCCATGTCAAGCCCTTAAAAGCGAGGCCGTCGTTCGCTCCGAACCGAGCCGATGTCGCGTCGGCCTGGAGCACAGTGATCCGAGGGACAACGGCAGTGAAGCCATTTTCATCCTTTTACGTGCAACGTGCGACGTTCAAGTTAAGCTAAGATAGATTGACCATAGGTCAAGAATATAGAATAC
>JAGUUY010000080.1 GCA_020063185.1 Bacillota bacterium | reverse complement strand
GGGGGTCGCCGAAAGACAGCTCGTCTTCTCTCGGGAAGCTGTTAACCGCCTGCTTGTCACGGGCGATCCACGTCCGGAAGTTCAACGCGGCAGGGGAAGCGCACGGAGAGGCCTTCGGCGCAAATTCACCGGCGTTTTTCGGGGCGCCGGGTGCGGCGCTAACAGGGGCGGCCGGTCCGGCCTCCTGAGGATGGGAAAACCCGCATATGCAAAGAACGCATACTGTGACGGCCACAATGGTGATGCAGGCCAAAAGAATAAAGGTCTTTTTCAACGGGCAACTCTCCCAAAATTGTAAAAAACGGTCGACAGTACCAATATTGGTATAGTACAATTATTTTTGCCCGGAAGCAATACGGTTAAAGAAAAATCAGCGGCGGAAACATTATGCCTGTAATCACTACGGCGGCGAGGAGGACCCTGCGGACGTTTATCATTTTGACACCCCCCGGGAAACCAAGTAGACTATGGTGGTTTACCTGGACCTTCATGACGCTTGGGGCGGCGTCAACAGAGGTCTCGGGCGGCGGCATTACAAAACCCAACGTTCAACTGTCGAAATACTTTTCAGCCGGAAACTATGATATTTCAGCCGGTCTAATGGAATATTGACGCAGGTTTTATTGCGTGCGGCAGATCGGCGTGTTAAAATATACGCGCCGATTAACGGGACCGGGTGGGCAGTATCCAAGGGAGCTGCACCTTAAGTCGGCGTTTTGGAAGTGATCATACCGCTTGGAGCCGTAAGGACCGAGACGGGAGGTAGAAAAATTACCTTTCGGGACAGTCCGGGGGGTTTTTGTTTTTCCAAGGGGGGGTCGGCATGCGGCCAAAAGTTGCCGTAATAGGCGCGGGACGAGTGGGAACCGCTTTAGCCGTCAATTTAAAATCGAAGGGCTATCATGTGGCGGCTGTGGCCAGCCGGAGTCCGGCCGGCACGCAGAAACTCGCGGCGGCAGTCGAAGCAAGAGCCTTCGCCGATAACGCCGATGCCGCACGTACGGCCGACCTTGTTTTCATAACCACGCCGGATGGGGTAATCGCGCCGGCCTGCGAAAAGATAGCGGGTACGGGAGGTTTCCGCCCCGGTCAGCTGGTGGCCCACACCAGCGGCGCTCTGCCAGCGGCGGTGCTGCGGCCGGCGGAAGAAGCGGGCGCGGTGATATTCTCGCTGCATCCCTTGCAGTCCTTCGCCTCACCGGCACTGGCCGTCGAGCGTTTACCGGGCTCTTACTTTACGTTCGAGGGCGACCCGGAAGCACTGCCGTTTGCCGAACGGCTGGTTGCCGAATTGGGGGGGCGCTTTTTCCGCCTCGAAGCCGCGTCAAAACCGCTTTATCATGCGGCTGCCTGCGTGGCCTCCAACTACCTGGTCAGTCTGATGCGCTTTATGTACGACCTGGCGGAGCAGGCGGGCTTGCAGCGCGAATTGATTTTTGAGGCTTTTTCACCGTTGATCCACGGCACCTTGAACAACATCGGCGCGGTCGGTCCGACTGCCGCGCTAACCGGACCTATCGTCCGGGGAGACGCCGACACGATCCGGCAGCACGCCCGCGCGATGGGAAACCGGGAGTGGCAGATCTACCGCATACTTGGCCTGTACACGGTTCAACTGGCACGCGAGAGAGGTCTTGCGCCTGAATCGTCGGCGGCGTTGGAAAAAATATTTTGTGAGGTGGAAAAACGTGGCTGAAGAACGGGTTACCACAGCTCATTTTCGCAAGTGGAAAGAAGATAAACGGCCGATAACAATGCTTACGGCATACGATTTCCCGCTGGCCAGGCTGGTTGATGAGGCGGGCATCGATTCGATCCTCGTCGGGGATTCTGTCGGGAACGTGGTGTTGGGCTATGATTCAACCCTTCCGGTTACCATGGACGAAATGATTCACCATGCGCGCGCCGTCACCCGCGGCGTTTCCAGGGCACTCGTGATCGGCGACATGCCTTTCCTTTCTTACCAGATTAGCCGGGAAGAAGCAGTCCGCAACGCCGGCCGCTTTGTTAAGGAGGCCGGCGCGCAGGCGGTAAAGCTCGAAGGCGGGCAGGACATGGCGGGAACGATCCGCGCGATCGTTTCCAGCGGCATTCCGGTAGCGGGCCACATAGGCCTCACCCCGCAGTACGTACACCAACTTGGCGGGTACCGGGTGCAGGGCCGTCAGGCGGAAGCGGCGCGGCGTTTGCTTGCGGACGCGGTGAGCCTGGCGGACGCCGGGGTATTCTGCATTGTCCTGGAATGCGTCCCCGCCGAGGTGGCCGGGCGGATTACATCCAGCGTCGGCGTGCCGACGATCGGCATCGGCGCGGGACCGGACTGCGACGGCCAGGTTCTGGTGACGCACGACCTGCTGGGGCTCTACGGCGGTTTTTCACCCAAGTTTGTCAAACGCTACACCAATCTGGTGGATGAGATAAAGAAAGCGTTGGGAGCTTTTCGGGAGGATGTGGAGGGGGGAGAGTTTCCGGGTCCGGAACACACGTTTTCCATGCCGGCGGCGGAACTCGAGGAGTTTATGAAAAAATAGAAGTCAGAATCTGAAAAGTCACGAGTCACGAGTCGCGAGTCGCGAGTTAAAAGATAGCGGTCAGCTATCAGCCGCCAGCTTTCGGCTTTAGTAACGTTGAACGTCGAACGTTGAATGGACCTAAAAGCCATACCTGGAAGCTTGCACGTCGAACGGACCCGCAATTCATGCCATAAGCACTAACCGTGAACCGTGAACTTCAAACCGTGAACTTAGAACTTAAGAGGAGGTGGCTGACCGTGGAGGTATTTGAAAGGACGGCGGATCTCCGGGGTTATCTTGCCCCGGTGCGCGCGCAGGGGAGAAGAATAGGTTTCGTGCCGACCATGGGGTTTCTGCACGCCGGCCACCTGGCGCTTATGCGCGCTGCCCGGAGCGACGGGGCCGATTGTGTGGTCGCGAGCATTTTTGTTAACCCGCTCCAGTTCGGACCCCGGGAGGACTACCGGGACTATCCGCGCGACCTGGACAAAGATAAAGAACTGTGCATGCAGGCAGGCGTGGACGCCCTGTTTGTGCCGCCGGTGGAAGAGATGTACCCGCGGGGCTTCGCAACGCACGTGGAGGTCACCGGGATTACCGACGTTCTGTGCGGGCGCTCCCGCCCCGGGCATTTTAAGGGCGTGGCGACGGTTGTGGTGAAGCTTTTTAACATCGCACGGCCGGACTGCGCTTATTTTGGGCTTAAAGACGCGCAGCAGGTCGCGGTCATTCAGCGCATGACGGAAGATTTGAATTTACCCGTGGAAGTGAAGGTTCACCCCACGGTGCGTGAGAAGGACGGCCTGGCCGTTAGTTCCCGAAATATCTATCTGAGCCCGCAGGAGCGACAAGCGGCGGCGGTCGTCTACCGCACCCTGGAACGTACCGCTGAAGCCGTTAAGAAGGGCGAGCGGCATGCGGAACGTCTAAAGAAATTGCTCGAGGACGGCATCCGGTCGGAACAGTTGTCGCGCTTGGACTACGCCGAAGTCGTCAGCTGGCCGGACCTTAGACTTTTGGCGCAAATCGGGCCGGGGAGGACGCTTCTTGCGGTCGCGGCTTATTTCGGCACGGCCAGGTTGATTGACAATATAATAGTGGACGTAGGGGTGGAATAATGTTTTTAACGATGTTGCGCGGCAAAATACACCGTGCCACGGTGACGGAAACGAACGCCGATTACGTCGGCAGCATCACGATTGACGAGGCGCTCTTGGAGGCGGCCGACATCCTGCCGGGTGAAAAGGTGCAGGTAGCGGCGCTTGATTCGGGGGAGCGTTTCGAAACTTACACCATCGCCGGTCCACGGGACTCGGGCATGATCTGCCTGAACGGCGCCGCTGCTCTCCTGGCAGAGCCGGGGGACAGAGTAATCGTCATGGCTTACGCGTTGGTAGCCTATGAAGAGGCCCGCAATCTGCGGCCCAGGATAGCGGTGGTGGACGAAAAGAACCGGTTGAACGGTGTCAAGTTCGGAGTTCCACGGGGATAAAAGCCCGTCGCCCGGGTAAAGTTTTCCCAATATTCGCAACAGCTTACCTTGACAGTGGCGAGCGGCGCAATTAGAATAACCTTAGTTCCAACGGGCCGCCGGCATCAGGAGAAGGAAATGCCTGTAAACAACGAACAGCTTGTCGGGGAGATAAAGCGCCTCAAACAAGAGCGGGAGGCGCTTATTCTTAGCCATTACTATCAGCTTTCCGAGGTTCAGGATATCGCCGACTTTATCGGTGATTCGCTCGAACTCTCCCGTCGTGCGGCATCTACCCCCGCTAAGGTACTGGTCTTTTGCGGCGTGCACTTCATGGCGGAAACGGCGGCGATCTTGTCCCCCGGTAAAATCGTGCTTATTCCGGATTTAGAGGCGGGATGTCCGCTGGCGGCGATGGTAACCGCGCCGGATGTGCAAGAAATGAAGAAGCGGCTACCGGGTGCGGCGGTAATCTGTTATGTAAACACCACGGCGGCGGTCAAGGCGGAGAGCGACGTGGTATGCACATCCGCCAACGCGGCACAAGTTGTCAAAAGCTTGCCCCCCGGACAAAAAGTGCTGTTCGTGCCTGACAAAAACCTGGGTTATCACGCGGCCAGGCAGAACCCGGACAGAGAGTTTGTTTTTTGGGAAGGGTACTGCCACGTGCACGACCGGATCAGTGCGGAGGACATTATCACCGCCAGACAAGCAAACCCTGCGGCCATGGTAGTAGCTCATCCGGAGTGCCGCCCCGAAGTAGTCGACCTGGCCGATGAGACGGCCAGCACTTCCGGCATACTCCGTTACGCGCGTGAAAACCCGGCGCGGGATTTCATTATCGTTACCGAACAGGGTCTGTTGCACCAACTCCGGAAGGAGAACCCGGGAAAGAGCTTTAACCTTGCTTCGCCGGCGCTCGTCTGTCCGGAAATGAAAAAGATTACCCTGGAGAAGGTCCTGAGATGCCTTGTTACGCTTGGGCCGCGGGTGGAGGTTCCTTCCCCCGTCCGGGAACGGGCGGTTCGGGCAGTCGAGCGGATGCTGAACATAAGTTAGGACCTTTGACGCGAAAACTACGAGAAGTGGCAGGGAAAATTAACCACAGAAACACATGAATTAAGTCCTCAGTCGAAAGTCCCCAGTCCTCGGTCTGGGAACGGGAGGAAACGAAATCGAAAGTCCCCGGTCCTTGTTTCCGGACTTGGGACGCAGGACATAGGACTTCGAACTTGATGCGCTGCCTCTGTGGTGAACTAATTCGGTTCCGGCTTGTTCGGGTTGGGGGGGAGTTTTATGGCGGGGCGCTACCTGGTGAACTTCGACACCCGGGAACTGGAAACGGTGCAGTGCGCCTTTCTCATTTTGGGCAGCGGCATCGCCGGCCTTTACACCGCGCACCTGGCCGGCCGCTACTTTAACGACGTAGTGGTGTTGACCAAACGGGGTATTGACGACACGGCTACGGAAAAAGCGCAGGGAGGTATTGCGGCGGCGGTCGGTCCGAGTGATTCGCCCACGCTCCACTATGAAGATACGCTGTTTGCCGGATCGAACCTTTGCGAACCCGAAGCGGTGCGCATTCTGGTAAACGAAGGGCCGGGACGGATTCAGGAACTTATCGGGCTCGGCGCTGAATTCGACCGGGCGGATGGGCGGTTGGACCTGACCAGGGAAGGGGCGCATACCAGACGCCGTATTCTGCATGCCGCCGGTGATGCGACCGGGGCCGAAATCCAGCGGGTTCTTTCCACTACGGTCAGGAGCAACCACCGGATAAAAGTACTGGAGAACCACTTTGCCGTCGACCTGCTGACGGCGGGCGGGGTTTGCTGGGGCGTGCTTACCTGGGACAAGGCGCGAGAGCGGCTGGCGGTTTTCCGTGCCGGGGTTGTGGTGCTCGCCACCGGGGGCGCCGGGCAGGTCTACCGCGAAACTACAAACCCCGGAGTGGTTACCGGCGACGGGATAGCGATGGCTTACCGGGCCGGGGCCGAAGTCATGGATATGGAATTTGTGCAGTTTCATCCTACGGTCCTTGCAGTGAGAGGTGTGCGGCGCTTTTTGATTTCGGAAGCGGTCCGCGGGGAGGGGGGCGCCTTACTGAACGCCAAGGGCGAACGCTTTATGCCCCGGTACCACCCCCAGGCCGAACTTGCGCCGAGAGACGTTGTGGTCCGGGCCATTTTGAGGGAAATGGAAGCGGAAGGTTCGGAATGTGTCTTCCTCAGTCTCAGGCACCTCGATCCGGCGGCGGTCAGGGGAAGGTTCCCGACGATTACGGAAAGGCTGGCAAGAAACGGCCTGGACCTGGCCTTAGACCTGATTCCGGTATCCCCCGCGGCCCATTACTTTATGGGCGGGGTCAAGACCGGACTGCACGGCGAGACGAACTTGAAGGGGTTATACGCGTGCGGCGAGGCGGCTTGTGTGGGAGTGCACGGCGCCAACCGCTTGGCTTCCAATTCCCTTCTGGACGGACTGGTTTTTGGCGGGCGGATTTTGGAGCATGCGCGCGCATCACCCCTCGGGCCTATGGATTATTCGGCCGCGGGACGGGACCTCGGCCCTCCCGAAGGGGTGCATGTTCCGTCACTCAGGGAGGAACTGCAGGCGCTGATGCAGGAGCATGTCGGTCCGGTCCGCACGGCGGCGGGCCTGGAGAAGGCGTTAAAACGCTTCGAGGACTGGGGTTGGATCAGGGGCCGGGAGGCAGGAACACCCGAGGCCATGGAACTGCGGGACATGCTGGACGTGGCCCAACTGATAACGGAAGCGGCGCTCATGCGGAACGAGTCACGGGGCGGGCACTACCGGTCTGACTATCCGTTAAGTTGCGAACGTTGGAAAAAGCATATAATTTTAAGGCGGCAGGTGTAATGATGACCGAGGAGTTTTTACCTGGGCTGGATGTGTTAATAGACCGGGCTTTGGCGGAGGATCTCGGAACCGGTGATTGCACTACTCTTTCCATCGTGCGGAAAAACGTGCGTGCCCGGGGTGTGATGTTCACCAAGGAGGAAGGTGTAATCGCCGGCTTACCTGTGGTGGAACGCGTTTTCGCACGGCTCGACCCGGAAATCCGCTGTGTCTTCGGGGTACCCGAAGGGGCTCGTGTAAATCCCGGCACGGTGATCGCGCAGGTGCACGGACAGGCGCAGGGGATTTTGATGGGCGAGAGGGTGGCGCTTAATTTCATCCGGCACATGTCGGGCATTGCCACCAGAACAGCCGGGATGGTGGCACGGTTGGAGTATACGCGGTCGGAAGTAGTAGACACCCGCAAGACAACACCCGGTTTAAGGGTTCTTGAAAAATACGCCGTCAGGATGGGCGGGGGTAGAAACCACCGTTTCGGCCTCTATGACGGGGTCCTCATTAAGGACAACCACATCAGGCTGGCGGGCGGCATTAAAGAGGCGGTGCGGCTGGCACGGGAAGGCGCGCCGTACACCCTGAAAATCGAAGTTGAAGCCGAAAGCCTGGAAGAGGTAGAAGAGGCCCTCGCCGCGGGCGCGGATTTGATCATGGTCGACAACATGCCGCTGGAAATGATCCGGGCGGCCGTCGAACTTGTTGCCGGCCGGGCGCGGGTCGAGGCTTCGGGCGGAATCACGGAGGAAAACATTGCCGCGGTTGCGGCGACCGGAGTGGACTTGATTTCGGTGGGCGCGCTGACACATTCGGTGCGGGCGCTTGACATTTCGCTGGATATCGTGGACAGCGGCCCGGCGTAAGGCTTGGCAGGGAAGCGGATGCGGGAGCGGTTGATACGCGCACTCATGGAGGCGCAGGGCTTTGTTTCGGGAGCACGGATGAGCGCCGACGTTGGCATTTCCCGGGGGGCGGTCTGGAAGCATATCCAGGCGCTCCGGCAGGGAGGTTTTGCCATTGACGCAAGTCCGCGCAAGGGTTATCGCCTTCTGGAAATACCCGACGCGCTCAACGCCGCGGTGGTCACGCCGCTGCTTGCGGGCGGGTTTGGGAAGCCCTATCACTACCGGCGCAGCCTGAAATCCACCAACGACACGGCCAAGACACTGGCCCATGCTGGTGCGCCGGAAGGCACGGTCGTGGTGGCGGAAGAACAGACGGGTGGCCGGGGAAGGCGCGGGCGTTTCTGGTACTCACCACCGGGCGGGTTATGGTTTTCGCTGATCTTGCACCCGAAAATTCCGCCAGCGGAAGTCAATTCGTTGTCCCTTGTACTCTCACTCGCTGTGGCGGAGGGGCTCGAACGGCTGACCGGCGCACGCCCGTCATTAAAATGGCCGAACGATGTGCTCTTGAGGGGACGAAAGGTAGGCGGGATCCTTACCGAAATCAGTTCCGAGGCGGACCAGGTGCACTTTGTCGTGGCGGGTATCGGCGTCAATGTCAATTTTACTTCCTTTCCGCCTGATATTGAGCCGACGGCTACGTCCCTGCAGGCGCAAACCGGCGGGGCGGTATGCCGTCCACGCCTCTTCAGCGCCGTATTGGTGAGTCTGGAAGATAATTACCGTCTATGGTGCGAAAAAGGTTTTCCGCCCTTCAGGAAGGCATATAAAGAACGGATCGACTTACTCGGCAAGCGGGTGTCGGCGGCCAACCCCACGGGAACGCTCAACGGTCTGGCCTGGGACATCGACGGCGACGGCAGATTAGTCTTGAGGCTGCCGAACGGGGAAGAAACACGGCTGAGCACAGGCGAGGTAACGGTCCGGGAGGGATAAGGTATTGATACTTGTACTGGACATTGGTAACACCAACATCACGGCGGGTGTTTTTCGCGCGCAGGAACTTCTTGCCGCCTGGCGTCTGGCGACCAGACGCGAACAGACCGCCGATGAACTGGGGCTGGTTTTACGTCAGTTCCTGACCGGGGAAGGACTCAGCCCCAGCAATATTCTTGACGTGGTGGCCTGTTCGGTCGTCCCTCCGCTCAATCCGATAGTGGAAGCAATGTCGCAGCGCTACTTTAAGCGGGCGGTATTCTTTGTCGGACCCGGGACCCGAACAGGCGTGCCGATCAAATACGAAAATCCACGCGAGGTGGGCGCCGACAGGGTAGCTAATGCCGCGGCAGGGTTTGCTCTTTACGGGGGCCCGTTGATTATTGTTGATTTCGGTACCGCTATTACTTTTGACGTCATATCGGAAAAAGGGGAGTATCTCGGCGGGGTGATCGCCCCTGGTATCGGCATATCGTGTGAGGCGCTTTTTGCGCGAGCCGCAAGACTTCCGCGCGTCGACCCGGTTCCCCCGCCGGCGGTTATCGGCCGTAATACGGTCCAAAGCATGCAGTCCGGTATAGTCTTTGGGTTTACCGGCCTGGTGGACGAGATCGTGCGCCGTATTAAAGGTGAACTAAAGGAAGATACTGCGGTTGTGGCGACCGGCGGCCAGGCCGAGTTGATGGCGCGCCGGAGCAAGACAATTCAACAGGTTGATCCCTTCCTGACGCTAACGGGGTTACGGCTGATACATGAGCGAAACCAGCAGGTTTGATTCAATCCTCGGCCCCGGTCTTTTGCCGGTAGTCTCCGCCCCCATGGCGGAAATCAGCGACAAAGCTTTTCGGCTGATCGCCCGGGAGTATGGGGCGGCGCTGGCCTGGACGGAAATGATGCCCGCGCAGGTTCTTTGTCAGCCTACGCCTTACGCCGCGAAAACAATCGATTTATCGGGCGAGACCGGCGTGGTGGTCCAACTGTTCG
>JAGUUY010000222.1 GCA_020063185.1 Bacillota bacterium | reverse complement strand
GAAGGTGATACACCCGTTCCCATCCCGAACACGGAAGTTAAGCCCTTCAGCGCCGATGGTACTTGGGTGGTAACGCCCCGGGAGAGTAGGACGCCGCCGGAAAACTATTTTAAAAATACCCGATTAAAAGTCGGGTATTTTTATTGGGCCGGCCGCTATTGCCAACTACTTAAGCTTGTTTACTCCTGTTACGGTTGTTATGATTAAGGGGAGAAAAGGCGCTGTTAAATCCGATCCAGGCTGCGTAAAATCTCCTGACGGGGGTGCAGGGTGAGATGGGCGTTATTAAAGAGGCGGAGCTTCCGGGGCTCGGCAAGAAGTACCTTGCTGAACTCGAGAGCGGTGACCGGTTCGTCGTTGTTATTTACGACGAGGGCAACCGGGAACTGTTTTACTTTGCGCCCGGGGAAGATGAGCCCATCTGCTCGACCACGCTGACCGATCAGGAAGCGCGGCAGATCGGCTCGATCATCGGGGGAGTGTTTTATCAGCCCAAACTTCTCGAAAAACTTGAGGCGGCGGTCGATGAGTTGCACATAGAATGGTTGAAAATAGCGCCGAACGCGCCGGTTGCCGGGAAAACAATCGGCGATCTGGGCCTGCGCAAAAAATTCGGTGTAACCATCGTTGCGGTTATTGAAGACGCCGGCAAAGGTAAAAAAAGGACCGCGGCCATCAACCCCGGACCGAGTTATGTATTTATTCCCGGACAAACCGTTATCGTGGCTGCCCGGAGGGATGCCCTCGGGCATTTTGAAAGGATGGTGACGGGAGAAGGAGGTTGAGCGTGTCGGAAGCCGGTTCACTCCAGAACCTCGTACTGCTTTTTTTTATTGCCAGTATTGCCATTGTCCTGGCGCGAAAATTCCGTTTTTGCTCTATCCCGGTCTTAATACTTCTTGGCGCATTGTTCGGTCCCCATGCGCCGTACGGCACGTGGTTCGATCTCCGGCTCGTCAAAGACTCAGAGTCTATTGCGGTTCTGAGCGGATTCGGCATGCTTTTGCTGCTCTTTTACCTTGGACTGGAATTTTCGGCAGGGCGGGTAATCGAGCGCGGGGTTACCATTTTAAAGGGTGGCGGCGTTTACGTTTCCCTTAACTTTCTCCGGGGGCTCGCGCTCGGCTGGCTCTTTTTTCGTTCGTGGCCCGAAACGCTTGTTGTAGCGGGGATTACCACTGTTTCAAGCAGCGCCATCGTCACCAAGCTGCTGGTCGAGCTTAAGCGGACCGCAAACCCTGAAACGGAATTGATTCTCGGTATTATGGTCTTTGAAGACGTATTTATGGCCGTTTTCCTTTCTTTGCTGTCAGGTTACCTTCTTGCACAGGGCACATCGCTTTCCGTAGGCTTAATAGCCGGTCTGATCACCGTATTATTTATTTTTTCGGTGCTTCTTCTCGGCCGTTTCATCAGCCCTTACCTGGACCGGTGGCTCAACTTCCGCAGCGGTGAACCGCTGATCGTCGTGGCTTTCACACTGCTGATAGTCATGGCCGTCCTGGCGGAGAAGGTCGGGGTTACGGAAGCCGTCGGCGCTCTGCTCCTCGGGCTGGTACTGGCCGAAACCTCGCACACCAAACAGCTGATTGCGATGGTCACACCGCTGCGCGACGTTTTCGGCGCCGTATTCTTCTTCTCCTTCGGCATGGGTATCGACTACCGCCAGTTCGTGCCGGTATTCTCACTTGCCCTTATCGCCGTTGCGGTAACGGTGTTCACCGGCTTTGTCACCGGCCTCCTGAGCGCGTGGTTGTGCGGGTACCGGGGCAGACCGGCGGTGAACGTTGCCGCTTCCCTTTTGGCCAGGGGCGAATTCGCCGTAATTGCGGCGGGGCTGGGAGGGGTCGCCGCCGCATCCGGGCTGTTACAACCGCTCGCGGCGCTCTACATCCTGCTGCTGGCGATTATAAGCCCGATCATCGCCAAAAGAACACGGACCATCCACCTCGGCCTGGAGCGGATCCGGCGGTTTTTGTCGCGGGACAAGGCGGAGTCCCTGGCCGGTTGAGGCGGTAAACAACTTTAAGACCTCGTCTTGTAAAAAGGCTGTTTTTACGCTATAATTATTATGTTTGCGGCAGTGGCGGAATGGCAGACGCGCTAGACTCAGGATCTAGTGGGAATTACTCCCGTGGAGGTTCAAATCCTCTCTGCCGCACCAAAGAAAAGCAAGAACTCCCTTTAGTAATTCAGCTGGTAATGCAGCGGTTGAAACTAAAGGG
>JAGUUY010000111.1 GCA_020063185.1 Bacillota bacterium | reverse complement strand
CCAGCAACGGCGCCGCCTGGCTGAATATCTGAACCGCCGGGTCAATCGAGGCTATGGCTTCGGGGTAAGAACCGCTTTTAACCGTCGCTTCGGTAGCCAGGATGCCAATGCGTTTGTTTCTTGTGGCGGCGACCGCCGACCGCGCGCCCGGCATGACGAGGCCGATCATGGGCGCCGGATACCTCTTGCTTAAAACCCCGATCGAAACAGAAGAACTGGTGTTACAAGCAAAGAGAACATATTTAACCCCTTGCCGCATTAAGAACCGGATAATCCGGTCACCGAGTTCAACAAGCTGTTTTACGTTACGACCGCCATAGGGTACGTTTGCCGTATCGCCGAAGTAGACCACGGACTCCCGGGGAAGCATATCAACCACTTGTTCAAATACCGTCAGACCGCCGAGACCGGAATCAAAAAGTCCCACCGGGCGGTTATCGCTCATTTCTTAACCTCCACCAACCTGCAATCGAATTACGGGCCAACGGCCCGAGCAATTTCCTTAAGACGTGAAAAACTGTCCGGAAAAACAAAAAGCACCCTCGACTCCCTACACCAATTTTAAGAGGTTTCCCCTGAAATAATACATGGGGATCTCGAGTGCGAAACAGAGTCCTGGTACTATTTATTCACCGCTTCGGCGGCGAGTCCTTCTACAACACTGTCCTCAGAGGCGGCGGGTAGCTTAATTAAAAAAGTCGTGCCTTTTCCCTCTTCGCTGAGAACTTCTATCCTCCCCTGGTGTTCCTCGATAATCCGGTAACTGATCGCCAGCCCCAACCCGGTGCCTTCCTCCTTGGTGGTAAAAAAAGCTTCCCCCAAGCGTGAGAAGTGCTCGGGAGCAATGCCGCGGCCGGTATCGGTAACCTCCAGCTTGACCCAGCCGGGCGTGGTGTCCGCCGAAAGCCGGATGGTAAGCTTCCCTCCGCCGGACATGGCTTGAAAGCCGTTAAGGATAAGGTTGTGAAGCACCTGCTTGATCTGTTCCGCATCGGCCATAACACTGGGAGTATCGGCCGCGCATTCGCTGACGATTTCAATACCCTTGAGCTCGGCCTGATTCTCAACTACCAGGAGTATATCCTTTACCACCCGGTCCAGCTGAACCGGCACGGGCCGAAACTCACCGGAACGCGCGAGGTAAAGAAAGTTGCGGATTATTTCGTTTACCCTGTCTATTTCGGAAAGCACCACGTCCAGGTATTCGCGCTCCCGGTCTCCCGATGTCCCACGTTTCTCGGCCAGGAGTTGGATGAAGCCCCTGACGGAGGTTAGTGGGTTTCGGATTTCGTGCAGCAGGCCGGCGGCCAGTTTGCCCATTGCGGCAAGTTTCTCCGCCCGCTCCAGGGCGGCGGGCATGTTTTTATCGCCCTCGAAAACCTGATCGTGCGGTAACGCGGCAGCACTCACGAATTCCTGGTAGGCGATGTTGTACCGGTAAGAAACCTCGCGGGTGAGGTAATCGGCTGCGGACTCGACCAACTGGCGGCCGGTAACCTTTTCCTTCCTTTGCATCAGGGCCCGTGCGATTCCGGCGCGTTCCCTAAGGAGCGGCACGCTTAGTTTTAACCGCTGCCCTATCTTCACCAATTCCCCGCTCAAGGGAATCCTGCCCACGCCGACCACAAGCGCTCCCAAGGGGTAGACTGCTCCATGGAACTCAAGGCAAACCGGGCAAGCGTACAGGGTCAGCCCCCCCGGACAAGGAAGCATCACCGTCCGGCGTTCGATCGCCGCCCTTACGCTCGCAAGCCACCGCGTGTAGCGGCAGGGCGAAACGCCGCTGATGCGCACCGGCGACTCGGATACCGTTTTGCAGTACGGTGTGCCGAGGCAGTCAAGCGGCATGAGCCACCGTTCTTTAGCGAGCCAGGGAGGAAACGCACTCACGGGAACAAAAGTGGCCGTTGTGTTAAGAAGGCTGGCCAGCAAGCGCACAAAGTTGCCCGTTACTTGCGGGTCAAGTCCCGTTATCCCGGTAACCTGAAAAGGCGGTATGAACCCTTTGGTGCCAAGGAACTGCTTCCACGCGCCGCTTTTTGATTCGCCGTTTTCCTTCCGGCGCTTGAAGTATGCGTTTGCCCCGGCAACTCTGACTAAATTTTCAATACGTGCGATGAACTCCTCTTCCTGGGATGGGTTGAGAAGGTCGTCCACCCACGCCATTCTGACCGGCGGCTCCAACGAGCTTTCCTGGATCACCGCGACCAGTGCCCGCGCTTCTGCTTTCATCTCCCGGCATATGGACCAGTTGTCCAGCTGAGCCCGGTTTTTATGCAAAATCACAACGCCGGGGTTCTTTTCTCGCAATGCCGCCCCCAGCCCGGCTTCGTCCACAAAGGAAAGCGGGAATTTGCTTCGTGTTAACGGCTGACGCCAGGTTTCTGTGCCGTCTGAAATTGCTATGATATGTTCATTAAAAAACACGGGACCCTCCGTCACCTTGGTTTCAACTTCGGCTGAAAAACGCCTCCAACCCTTCTACGATACCTTTGGCTGTAGCCCTGCGAAACCACTCCTGGCTCAAAAGGACTTCCTCTTCCCGGTTGGAAACAAAAGCCGCCTCAATTAACGCGGCAGGCATCGCCGCTGTCCGCAGCACCACAAAGTTCGCGGTGTAAAGTCCTAAATCCTTCCTGCCCAGATTTCCGACTAATCCTGCCTGCAGGCACTGCGCCAGGTACTCCCGTTCGGTTCTCTGGAGCCCGAGCACCGGGTCGGCGGGCGGAGCGTACCAATAGGTGCTGGTTCCCTGCTGCTGTGTGGACCGCTCACTGGCATTGGCGTGAATGGAAACGAATACAGAAGCCTCCAACGCGTTTGCTTTCGCTGTCCGGTCATATAGATCAACGTACTCGTCTGTTTCACGGGTAAGCCAGACCGTGGCGCCACGGCCTCTTAGTTGTTCGGCGGCCAGGTGCGCCACCACCAGGTTAAACTCTTTTTCTTCCAACCCGGCTGCACCCAAAGCTCCGGTGTCACGCCCGCCGTGCCCGGGGTCCAACACAATCGCTTTGCCCGCCACCGCGTAATGAATATTCGGTTTTAACCTCAGGCGTAAAGCCTGCCTGTCCGGGGAAGCGTCCGCTTCCCAATAGAGGTCTTCAGCAGCCTGCTTCAAGGTGAAAACAACCCGTGCCACGGGTGGGTTTTCCTGCAGCCAGCCTGCCCGAACCGAAGAGACCAGTCCTGATCCGTCGACGGCCTGAAGTTCCGGTAGTATACCGGAGGGCAATTCGCTAATATCGACCAGGAGCAGACTCGGGTCAACCATCCGTTGGATTTTGGTAAAAACGGGCCGACAAAAACTGATAATAAATTCCGTGCCACCCGCGGTATTTTCCCAATTGATCTCGACCAGCGCCCCGTTGTTCCCACTGCGGCTGACGGGAAACGGTTCCCGCGAAATAACCGGTATTTGACCCCGCGCTTCCGGTTCGGTTAACCCCTCCGGCGCCTCCGGGGGGGCAGGTTCTTCAGGAAGTGGACCCACCGGTTCGTCCGCCGGTTTTGCTGCATCGGAAACCGCTGCCGCCGGCGCGTTTGGTTTCACCAGCCAACCGGCTATCCAACAGAGCTTGCCGTCGGCGAGACGTACCTGGTACCACTCGCCGGACTGTCCCGCAACCGGAAGCTGCGTTCCTCTGGAGACTTGCCCAATCCGCGGGTAATCACTCCCCGGCCCGCTGCGCAGGTTCACCACATCCCCCGTCACGACCACCGACACCGCCGCCGATCCAGAGCGGCTGGCGGCTCCGTCCGGCGGGTTTGCACCGGGTTTGACGAGCCACCCTGCTATCCAACAGAGCTTGCCGCTCGCGAGACGCACCTGGTACCACTCGCCGGACTTTCGTACGGGTGTGAGCAGTGCCCCTTTTACGACCTGTCCTGCCTTTGGGTAACCGCTTCCGGGACCGTCACGCAGATTTACCACGTCTCCAGTGACCACAAGGGATGCCGGCACGGAACCGGGGGAACCGGCCGCGGCGCCGCCGGAAGGACCTGACTGCGGCTTAACCAGCCAGCCGGCCAACCAACCGATCCTGCCGTCGGCGAGGCGCACACGGTACCAATCACCTGAACGCCCGATTACCGTAACCGAAGTGCCCCGGTTTATTTGGCCCAGTAGTTTGTACCCGGTACCCGGCCCGCTCCGGATGTTTACCGAAGCCCGGTCGGCGACCACTGTTTCCGCGGCGCTTGCCGCGGGATGGGCCAGGAACATAAAACATAAAGACACTAAGACCACCAGTTTGGTGATCATCTTCACGGTATTTTGCAAGCGACGGCCCTCCATAATATCATAAAGACTTTATTTATCTATTCGTCACATTTCGTCAATTTCCTCCCAGGGTTGGTGAAAAACTGCTTTAAAAGTCAATATTGTGGAAAAGAGGAAGATAGTCTGTTACTCCAGTCGTCGCCAGTAAGCCCCCGAAGCCCAGAAAAAACCGCCTCTTCCGATTTCCGACATTAAAACGCGACGCCTGTCTTGTGAGAGACGGTTTCGCAATGTATCCCCGGCGGAAGACCGGACCGCCGCCACTGGAATTACCTGTAGAATTTGGCCCGCATAACTTACGGACTTACGGCCGTAAACTACGAAGGTAAGGAGGGGTGAATCTGTTTGTCTTATTACTTGCGTTCATGTTGACCGCTTTTCCACTCCCCAGCTCAGCGGACACACTCCCGCTACCGGTAAGTCACCACATACTCACCGTCGACGGAGACCGGAATACGATGTCTGCGGGCTTAATTCCCGGCTTGAACCCCTTAGCCGAAAGCGTTTCCAGTTTAAACATTCAGAATTTTTTTCAGTTATTCACCGCGCGGGTACCGGCCTTGACCCAGCAACAGGAAACCAACCCGGCAACGATACTCATCGACGTTCACCGCCGCAAACTCCTCCTGTTTAACGACACCCGTCTCCACGGCTCCTACCCCGTCTGTGTGGGTAAGTCAAAAACACCTACACCGGTCGGTAACTGGCAGATCAGCCGTAAGGCGTTGGACTGGGGCGACGGCTTCGGCACCAGGTGGATCGGGCTCAACATCCCGTGGGGTATCTACGGTATCCACGGGACGAACAAACCCGGATCCATCGGCCGGTATGAGAGCGGCGGCTGCATCAGGATGTTCAACTGGGATGTTGAGACTGTTTATCCGCTGGTGCGCCCCGGAACGCCGGTGATAATAATCGGTGATGTTCTTCGAGGGCCCCGGACGCTAAGGCAGGGGGATAACGGATCAGACGTGCTCGAAGTGCAGCGTGTGTTAAACCGTCTTGGTTTTTACCAGGGCCCGGTTGACGGGCGGTTCCAGAGCAAAACGATAGCCGCCGTCAGAGAGTTCAGAAAGGCTCATGGTTTGCCCCTCCTTGACGATGCCGTCGATGACGATGTCTACCGTATACTGGGGCTGTAAGGTTTGACGGGCTAGGAAACCGTTGCAAAACTACACCTGATAATTGGGAGGTGAGAAGCAGGAGGTTAGAGATTGGAATCGATGAAGGAATTCACGAGCGAATTCCACAGTCTATTCCTAACTTCCAACATCTCACATCTCACTTCTCAAACGGCCTCCGGGACCTTTTCTAAGATTAACTGCCGAAAGCCTTTGGTTGTATATTTCTACAGGATTTGTTTTGCAACACTCTTCTAGGAGAGTGTTGCAAAAGTAAGCAAAAACAGCCTAAAAATCGCACAAACCCTAGAGAAACAGCAGGAATAAGCATGGAAGACGTCGAAACTACTATT
>JAGUUY010000183.1 GCA_020063185.1 Bacillota bacterium | reverse complement strand
CCGAACGTTCCCTGCTTCAACACATGTTGCAGGAACGTAAATATTTTTCTCACCCCCGCCGACATTCTCAGGATAAGGAAA
The DNA here is from genome assembly GCA_020063185.1 of Bacillota bacterium. GTDB lineage: Bacteria > Bacillota > Desulfotomaculia > Desulfotomaculales > Ammonificaceae > SURF-55. The sequence continues at coordinate 16,967 of JAGUUY010000183.1, read as the reverse complement.
CGTCTCGACATGGGGTCCGCGGAATTTTTGGACAAGTATACATTCGCGATTGTTTCCCAGACGACGGGGCTTCCTCTGGTGCTGCTCAAGATGAAGGAAACGGAGGCCAAAGAATGCCCGTTTGTCGGTCCCGGGGGATGCTCGATTTACGCCGACCGCCCCTGGTCCTGCCGGTTATACCCGCTCGACTACGACATCGAAAACGACTGCTACAAGATTATGGCCGACCGCACAAAATGCCTCGGCTTCGAACAGGGCCGGGTATGGGTGGTGGAGGATTGGCTGGCCAAGCAAGGTGTCCTTTATCCAAAAGAACTTGACAGGTATTACAGCGAGACCACGGCCCGGTTGGACTTCCCCAAAGATAAGATTGAAAACCAGCAGCTTGTGAAGATGTTTTACATGGCCTGCTACGACCTTGACAAGTTCAGAGAGTTTGTATTTGAAAGCCGGTTTCTAAAAATATTTGATATTACAGATGAGCTTGTAGAAAGAATAAAGACCGACGACGAGGAACTGGCCCGACTCGCTTTCCTGTGGCTGAAGTTCGGCATGGCCGACAAAAACGCCTTGCCGCTTCGGCCCGAGACGATCTCGGGACAGGTAGAAGCCCCGCAACCTTAGCCGATTTCGCTCAACCAACTGCCGCCTGACGGCGGCAGTTTTTTTATTCCCCGGCAGGAAAAACACCTTTCTCGGGCAAAATTTACCGGTTATAACATACCGCTTGATGATGGTCACTCATTGAACCAAAGTAACATAAAAAATTCGCGGGGGAAAATATGAAACTTCTCAGGATAGGCGATCTTGACCGCTGCATCGGTTGTTACTCCTGTATGCTGGCCTGCGCGCGGCTCGTATTTAAGAGCCATTCCATCTTAAAGACTGCTATCCGGGTACGAACACGCGGCGGGCTTCAGAGCAAATGGGGTGTTGATGTTTGCCGGGGCTGTCCCGACGCGCCGTGCGCTGAGGTGTGCACCGAGGGAGCGCTGGCGCCGCGTCGCGGCGGCGGCGTCATCTTCAAGAAAGGCAAATGCACCCGGTGCGATGCCTGTCTGGAGGCCTGCGTGCTCCGCGTGATCTACACAGACGACGAAGGGTACCCGATTCTGTGCATCCAATGCGGCAACTGCGCGCGTTTTTGCCCCCAAGAAGTCTTGCGGGTGGAGGAAGCGCAAGGTGTTTAATGGCAGTTATCCCAGGGTCTTGGAAATCGACCTGGAAAAAAATAATTTTACCGTTTCCGACCGCCGGGACCTCAGGCCCCTTATCGGCGGCGTCGGCACGGCCTCCCGGTTATTACTTGAAAACGCCGCTTGGGACAAAGACCCTCTGGAGCCCGTGCAGCCGGTCATTTTCGCTATCGGACCGCTTTCCGGGGTGTTCCCCCTGGCCACCAAGACGGCGGCGGTTTTCCGCTCCCCGCTGACGGGTGAATGGGGCGAAAGTTACGCCGGCATGCGGTCGGCGATGTCCCTCCGCTTCGCCGGCTACGATGCCGTGGTCATAAAAGGCAAGGCCGTCCGACCGACCTACCTCAGGATCGACCGCGACGGCGTGACCTTTCGAGACGCCCGTGGACTATGGGGTCTCGATACCGAAGAAACAGGGCGGCTGCTGCGGGAATTCGAACCCGGAAGGGGATACCGGAGCACCTGGCGCATTGGGCCGGCCGGTGAAAACCTGGTCCGTTTCGCCGGGGTGAACGTGGACACCTTCAGACATTTCGGCCGCCTCGGGTTGGGAGCCGTCTTCGGAAGTAAAAACCTGAAGGCGGTGGTGGTGCACGGGGCCAAAACGTACCCGATAAGTGATCCCAAGACTTATAATGCCGCCTATGAGGCGGTTTACCGGCGGGTGGTTGAAACGCCGTTTTTAGCCAAATACCACCAGGTCGGCACGGGCGAGAATGTCCTGTGGCTGAACAGCCTGGGCAGCCTGCCCACCATGAACCTCCAGTCCGGGCGGTTTGAAGCCGCTGCGGCAATCAGCGGCGAGTCCTTCGGCGAAGCTTCGCTTACACGCATCCTGGCCTGCGCCGGTTGCCCGGTGGGATGCATCCACGTCGGCCTCTACCGCAAACCGCACCCCGAGGGTTCCGGCTATATATCCACCTACCTTGCGTACGACTACGAACTGATTTACGCCCTCGGACCGATGCTCGGACTGGACAATACCGGCAAGGTATACGCCGTGCTCGAAGTGGTCGAAGCCCTCGGGCTCGACGTCATCTCCACGGGAGTGATACTGGCCTGGGCAACGGAAGCGCTGAAACGCGGGATTGTCACCGAGGCGGAAACCCTGACCCCGCTCAAATTCGGCCAGGAAAAAGGCTACGTCGCCGCCGTCAACCACTTGGCCTCACCGCCGAACAAGTTTTACGAAAACATCGGTAAGGGACTCACTTACGCGGCACCGCTATATGGCGGGGAGAATTTCGCCCTTACGCTCGGCGGCCACGAGATGGCCGGTTACCACACGGGTTACGGCTGTCTGGTCGGCCACAGCGTCGGCGCCCGGCACTCCCACCTGTGCAACGGCGGCTGTTTTTACGACCAGAATTACGGCAAAAGCTTCAAAGACGAGGACTTGGTCGGGTACCTGCTCAGCCAGGAGGTGCGGCGGAACGTACTGAATTCACTGGTAGTGTGTCTTTTCGGCCGGGCGGTCTATGAGCCTGATCTTATCGCCACGGCGCTAAGTTCGATCGGCATGCCCGTATCGCCGGATGAAGTCGAGGCCGCCGGGGAAGAAATTTTTAAATTGAAATGGCAGGCTAAAACTCACTTCGGTTACTCACTTGATAGAATACACATTCCGCGGCGGTACTTTGAAACACCGTCCGGAAGCGGCCTCCTGCAGCCGGAGAGGTTCCAAAATCTGCTCAGCCTCTACCGCAAACGGCTATCGGAAAAGCTGGGCGCCGCCCTGTAACCCGCCTCACACACAAGCACCCTGATGAACAGGCGGAGTTTAAACTTCTTCCTTTGTTTTCAATAAACCGCGGAGCACGCGCAAATTTTCCACGTCTTCCTTCAGGTCGGGGCCTTTCGGCGTCTCCAGTACCATGGGCGTTTCCTTGAAACGTCCGTCGTTTAACAACAGGCGAAAGGCTTCCAGCCCGAGCTTTCCTGCGCCGATGTGCTCGTGGCGGTCTAACCGGCTGCCCAGGTCGCCCCGGGAATCGTTTAGGTGAAACACTTTCAGCCGCTCGATGCCGATAGTGGTATCGAAAAGCGTCATGGTAGCGTTGTAACCCTTGGCCGTCCTGAAATCGTAGCCCGCAGCGAAAACGTGGCAGGTGTCAAAACAAACGCCGAGCCGTTCCGGGTACGCGCTCCGCGAAACAACCAAGGCAAGCTGCTCGAAGCGCCCGCCGAGGTGTGATCCCTGCCCGGAAGTAAGTTCGAGCAGGACTATCACGCCGGTGTCCCTTGTGCGCTTCAGGATTTCGTCGAGGGCCATGCCGACGCGGTCAAGTCCCTCCTCCTCGGTGCGCGTGTAGGAACCCGGGTGAGTAACAAGATAAGGCAGTTTCAACGCCGCGCAACGCTCAACTTCCTCGATAAAGCTCGCCATAGATTTGAACCAGAGGTCGTCGTCGGAAACGCCCAGGTTAATCAAATATGAGGTGTGCGCGAAAACCGCGCGCACACCCGTTTCCAGGCGCGCCTGCTTGAAACGTGCGATTTCGCCGGTTGTAAGCGGTTTCGCCCGCCACTGCCGCGGACTTTTATCAAATATCTGCACCGCTTCGCAACCGATGCTCTTCCCGCGGATAAGCGCGTTTTCAAAGCCGCCCGCGATGGACATGTGCGCGCCCAGCAACGGCATGTTGACTCACCTGCCTGGATCAGAATCGGTAAGAATGTAGAATGTAGAATCAGAAGCCGCGTTAAAAACTAAAAGTACGAAGGCGTATGTCTTCCTTTAAGGTGCTGCTGCGTTAGTTTCGGCTGCCTTACACATGACCGAAATCGGGCAACCGCCGCAAAGCGGCGCGCGCTTGAGACAGATCCTGTGGCCCAGCGCGTCGATCTGGGCGTGATACTCGTTGAATAGTTTTGTGTCGCAAGGCAGGTTCCGCACGAAAAACGCCTGCATTTCGTCATATTTCACCCGGGCGCCGAAGTACCCCAGGCGGTTGAAAATACGGTGGGTGTAAGCGTCAATGATGAAGACCGGCCTCTCCGCGGCGTACAGCACAATACAATCGGCGGTTTCGGGGCCGATGCCGTACACCGCCAGCAGGCTCCGGCGCAGAGAGCCGGTTTCCTGCGTGAGGAAATCGTCAAGGCGGCTATCGAACTCTTCCGCTACCACCCGACAAAAGGACTTTAATTTCCGTGCCTTCTGGTTATGGTAGCGCGCCGGGCGGATCAATTCCGCAAGCTCGCCCTCCGGCGCTTCGAGAAGCTCGCCAAGATCGAGCCAACCCCACTGCTTCAGGTTGTCAATTGCCTGTACCGCTCCCTTCCAGGAGACATTCTGGGTAAGGATGGCGCCGACGATCATCTCAAAAGCGGAGTCGGCCGGCCACCAACGCCGCGGGCCGAAATAGTCGTAAAGCCGCCGGTAGACCTCAAGGAGAACCTCCCGTACCTTTTCGTTACCCTTCAGATCGATCACCTTTTATCTTTTGAATGGACGCAGCCGCTAATTCCCGGACTGTGACCTTTTTCAAAGCGCCGTTAATAAATATCTTAATCGCCGCGGTGTCGGCGGCGAGTGACATGAGGTCATCACCCGCTTCCGCAGCCTTCATTTCTCCAAGCGCCCAGGCAGCGTGACCCCTGACTTCCGGGTCCGGGCTCCGAAGCAGGCGCCGCAGTCGGGATGCCATTTCCAGCACCAGGCCGGGCTTCTGTTTCGAGTTCATCCCATTTCCCCGAGCGCAGGAGGGTCAGTACCTGTTCCTTCTCTTTCACATTACATCTGCAAACTGCTACAGCCGGTCACGCTTTATCATTTTCCGCCTTGCGATTTTCTTATTTTTTCGTATGCCGCCGACGCCAGTTCACCCACCGTTGTGTCGTGCAGCAATGCGTCCCGGTATCTTTTCAGCGCTGCGGCATCGTTCGACAGCGCCTCTAACTCCGGCAGCGCTTCCACAGCCAGTATTTCGCCCAGTGCCCACGCCGCGTTGCCGCGGACGGCGGGGTCGGCGCTCCGCAGCAACGGGAGAACGCGCGGTGCGGCGGTGCACACCAGGTCGGGCTGTACGCTCCCGATGCGCCCTATGGCCCATGCAGCGCCGGCCTGAAGGGGAGGCTGCGTGAGTGCGAACAAAATCATCGGTGCTTGGTTGACAAAGGTCTTAGTGGCGCGGGCGATCGCCTCACCCATGGCGGGCGCCGCCAACCGCGCGCAGACGCCGCCTTCCTCGTCGGTAAGCGTCCCGACAAGGCGCGCTATGCGGTCGAAGCACAGTTCCCTGTCGGTTTCAGCGATTATCGCCGCCGCGCGGCCGAACCCCTCGGCCGCCCTCCAGGCTACCTCCTCGTCCCGGAGGAAGAGGGCCTGGATAAGGCCGTTAAGAACCCGTGCGTCCGCCCGGGCCTCGGCCTCCAGCCCGTCAAAGTCGCCTGCTTGGAGCAAGGCGACTATTTTCTCTTTCGTCCTCACATTTCTTCGCCTCGTTCCACTCTTTCACGCCGTACGCATAATGCACATTTACGGCTTAATTCGCCGCATGCGAAGAATAACCCTTTCCAGCGCGTGAGGTAACGAGCAGGAAAAATACCTGCCTTTAATGAAAATTTACAAAGACTAAACGTCAACGGTGATATTCTTGCTTTCAGCTTTATTTACGGCCAACTCGCCACTGCTTATATGCGATATTATCGTGGATGTAGTGCGGACGGCTGACACGTCCCCCGAGATTGCCGGCATTAAATTCGGCGCATGCTAATTACGGAGAAGGAGGCCGCCAAGATTCGTCTGGTAAAGATTAAAAATTTCCCGTACCGAATGTTTGCCGAGCAGGCCCAGCAGGCGCTCGCGGATGAAGGCATCCCGTCGGTGGTCTCTTCCCCGGACATCGGTATCACCGGGACGACGGGGGCGGTTGTTCCCCAGGGTGTTGATCTTTACGTGCCTGAGGAATACGCGGAAAAGGCGCGTTATGTAATTTTTGCGCTCTTCGACGGTATTTGATTCGAGACCGCAGGGGAAAACCACCCGTTTTACGCAGGAACATCGGCCTGTTGCATTGAATTAAGAATTTAAAAAAGCGCCTACCCATGTCCACGGCGCGCCACTCGAAGTCCCGGACGGTGATGAGGTTGGAAAGACGAAGTGACATGGATATCACCAAAAACAGCCTTTTTTCACTATATTTTCACGAGCTCGGGTGGCTTACAAGCGCCATAAAAAAGAACTGTGAAGCCATCTTCGCGGAGACACCCATACCCGATGAGGGTTACTACATCAAAGTGCAGCCCGAGTTGCACGCGCTTATTGAATCCGTCCTGATGAACGCGGGGCATATCAGAAAGCTATTGCACACCTCGGAGAAGAGATACAAAAACGAATCGGTTGCCGTTTACAACCTTCGGCAGAAGCGGTCAAAAATTTTGCGCGAGACGCTCTCGGGCGTCAAGCTTGAGGAAATCCTCAACAACAAATTGCGAAACAGCCTTGAGCATTTTGACGAGTACCTGGATGAAAACATCGTGCGTTTAACCGAAAAGGGTCCACCGCCGGCAACTCACGCGGCATATAATATGGTGCTCTCCCACCGCGAGATTTTTAAACCCCAGGTGTATCCGATCCGTCTTTACATCGCCGGCGAACGGAAGTTTTACAACATGCGTTTTTCCATCGACATCGGTAAAATTCATGCGGAAGCCGCCGCGATACTGAAGCGTCTCCATGATTTGGGTATTTTTCCGGTCAGCGGTCCCGGCGGCGTCATGATACCCCTCAGGTTTACCGCATCGGAATAGACGTCTTTTCCAAAAGCCGCCTTCACGGCAATGACTTACCTGTGAAGGAACGTTTTACCACCTGGGAGCGTATTCATATAACATAGTGAATTCGCTTCGCTATCGGTCGGCGTGAAAATCCGGCCCGGGAGGAACAATGAGTAACGTTGAACTCGCGGTATCTTGCTTTAAAGAAGGATCTAATTGCGCGCAGGCTTTGCTTTCGTCCTACGGCGTGAAATTCGGATTTGACCGGGAAACGGCGCTCAAGATCGCGGCCCCTTTCGGCGGCGGCTTGGGCAGTTTCGGCGAAACATGCGGCGCGGTTACCGGAGCGTTTATGGTCATCGGGTTGAAACACGGACCGGGAAACGCAAAAGACAAAGCGGCTAAAGAAAAGGTACGCAATTCGGCGGCGTATTTTACGAGCAAGTTTAAATTTCGCAACGGCGCCATAAAATGCAAGACACTTCTCGGCTGTGACATAAGTACTCCCGAGGGTATGAAATTCGCCAGGGATCAAAACCTCATTGATACCCTTTGCCCCAAGTTCGTTAAGGACGCGGCCGAGATTATCGAAGAAATGATCTAAAAAAGCAACGTGAGGAATTGCTCTGAAAATGCGAAAGCCTTCCGTCTGAAGGCTTTCGCATTTCTCCGGTTTTAAACCGGCTTATCAGCAAGTCGAACAAGAGTCCGAACAGGACCCCTGCTTATTGCTAGAGATCGAAAAACCCCCGCCATACCACGTCTTGGCGTAGTCCAAAACAGCTCCGGCAAGATAAGGCACGGTAGCCTTATCCACCGTAAACTTGACTTCCCCCGCGCTGAAGACCGAGTCTTCTTCTTTCGCTGACTCTTCCAGAGCCATCCCGAAATTCGGACCCCCTCACCCGATGCCGTTAACGTAAACCCTGATGAAAGACTCGGGCTTCTTCTGCTGCACAAGAAACTCTTTCAGTTTTTCCTGTGCCAACGGTGTAACAGTAAGCATTTCCTCTCTCCCTTCTTACCTCTTGGAACAACAGTAAAAATGTGTCATACCCACGGGGGTATATTACCATGCAGGCGTATCGAAAGTCAACCCGCCAAAAACATGTTAATCTTTACCTACTATTATGGTTGACACGCGTGGCTTTGCGGGTTACGCTAAACTTCAAATCCACTTCGGTCACCGAGAGAGGAGTTTTTCATGCCACAATACCTGCAGGACGAAGTTCGGACGAATATTTTCAACCGGTTGAAACGGATTGAAGGCCAGGTGCGGGGAATGACGCGGATGGTGGCCGAAGACCAGGACTGCGAAAAGATTCTGGATCAGTTTAAAGCTCTCAACGCAGCGGTCAGAAACTGCGGCAGGGTACTGGTCGGATACTACGTCGTAAGGTGCGTCCAGGCAAAGACGGATTGTGACGAAGAAACCCTCGCCTGCGTGCGCCAGAATCTAAACTCCATTATAAGTAGATATTTATAGACGCCGGAAGGGATAACAAGTTGATCGGTACACTGGTAAACGCCGGGGCCATCATCACGGGTACCGTCATCGGTTTGGCCGTAAAGCGCCGAATCCCGTCAAAGGCCGGCGCCGTCGCGGTAAAAGGCATCGGCCTGTTCACACTCTTTATCGGCCTGAAAATGGCCGTGGAAACGCGCAGTCCCTTAATCGTGGCGGCGAGTATTGTGCTCGGCGTATTGATCGGCGAAGTTCTTGCTATCGAAAAAAGGCTTGAGAACCTCAGCAGGCGCCTGGAAAACCGGTTTGACGGCGCAGGCGGCGGCATTACCAAAACTTTTGTTGCCGCGAGCCTTATTTTCTGCGTTGGTCCGATGGCGATCATGGGGAGTATAGAAGACGGTCTCGGGCGGGTGCCCGAAATTCTTTACACCAAATCGGTCATGGACGGGATCGGCTCGGTTCTTTTCGCTTCCACGCTGGGCGTAGGGGTTATTTTTGCGGCTGTTCCGGTGCTGGTTTACCAGGGAAGCATCACCCTGGCCGCCCAGGCGGTATCGGGATACCTTTCCCCGCCGGTCATAGCGGAACTTACCGCCACCGGCGGCCTCGTCATCATGGCAATCGGGCTGAACCTGATCGGCGCGGCTAAAATCCGGACGGCAAACTTCATCCCCTCTCTGCCTGTCGCGGTGGCCATCGCCCTGACCTTTCAGAAGTGACGTCGGCAAATTAGCCAGTGACATTCCGGTTTTTATCGGTCAATTATCAGTTCCCCCGAAACGGGTTCAGTCCCCACGGGGAGAACCCGGCTCTCGCCGTTCCTAATCTCCACCCGGTATGCGGACTCCCCGGTCTCCGCAAGCTCGCTGTTGTGGGTGACAATGATTATCTGGCGGCCGGCATCGTCACTCATAGCCCGGATAAGCTCCCCCAGGGGACGGGCGAATTCCTCGCTGACATGCTTGCCCGGTTCGTCGAGGACGAGAGGACCCCCCATGCGCGTCCGTTCAAGCAGCACGCTTCGCAAGGCCAGAGAAATCACGTCTACAATCCCGCCGCCGCGGGCTTCGGTCGGCTCCGTCTTTACCGGAGTAGTACCGCCGTAAGTACTTACGACCACAAAATCCGCTTCGGGCTGGTCGCGTCTTTCCGCTAACCCGACCTCGAAGGAAATCTCGGGCCCGAACACGGACTGCAGCGCCCAGGAAACTACGCGCTCCACCCCCTGCTTGGCCTGTTCTCTGGCTGTTTCCGCAGCCAGTTGAAAAACTTCCCGGGCTTGTGCCACGATTGTTTCCTGGTCCCTTATCCCGTTCAAGGTCTCCTGAGTGTCCCTTTCCGCGGCGAGTAAACGTTCATAATCCCAACGCTGCCGGCGGACGTAATCCCCAAAATGCTTTATCGCTTCGGCCACGGCTGTTCCTTCGGCCACCCTTTATTTTCCCCCGTTCCGGTTCCTGCTTCCCGCCTTAATAAGCTCCCATGGAATCAGTTTTTCCGCTTCCTCCAGGGCTTGCCTGGCTTCGGCTTCAAGCCGTTTGATTTCTTCGTCAAGTTTTTCGGGCTCGATACCCTGGGCGCGGATTTCGTTTTCGATCTCCCTTAACTGTTGCTCAAGAACCTCCTTGCGCGCCGCGGCGTATTCACGCAACTGCTTCGCCTTTTCGATCCCTTCTTTCAGTCTGCCGATGTGTTTCTCGAAATCACTCATCGCCTTTTTCCCCCAGTTCGTTTACCAGGATTTCCTCGATACGTTCTGCGGATAAAGGGGCGAGACAAAGCGGACAGCGTTTTGCCCTTAGCAGTAACGCCCTCATTTCGGCGCCCAGGCGCTCAACCCCTTGTTGAGCTTCGTGAAGCCGCTTCGCCATTGCCGGAAGTTCCTTACGTGCGGCCCGAAAACGCTGGTTGATATTTGTCAGAACAGCGAGTACACGCGCTTTGTCTTCTATCCCCGCCGCGATGCCTCCAGCCTCTGCTACGCCCGCGAGTTGCGCCAGCGCCGCTTCTTCCCTCCTTAGCCGCTGTAGAATTTCCTGCCGGCGGCCCTGCCGTATGCGTATTGCCGTTAACGCCGTTTCACGGTCTCGCAGTATATCCAGTTCCTCCCCGGCCTGCGCCACCGTCTGAAGACCCGCCAGCATTTCATTGAGCTGAGCGGCATCCTGTTTGAGCGCGGCACGCCGGAGTCTGCGTACCGTAAAGTAATTGACTCTTTCGGCCAGCCCGGCGGTTGCCGACGTACTTTCCGCCGCAACGTTAAGGTGCGCGGTCGCCATGAGCACTTTCTCGCATCGGGCAAGATCGTCCGTTACTTTATGCCGGCGTTCCCGCAACAGCCAGACCCGTCGCCACAAAGCGCACTTTTCGGCGGCTGCGTCGTATGTACCCTGTAAAAGAACAGCCTCCGGCAGCAACCCAAGCAGGTCCCTGTTCTGTTTGTGTTCCGCTGCAAGACGCCGGAACCTGTCTCTGAATTCTGCGAGCTTGACCGCCGATTCCCCGGCGGCTTCGCTGCGTCCGTAAAGACCGGCACATTGGTCAAACAGTTGTTCAACCCGTTCCAATCCGGCGAAGTTTTTTAGTTCCGCGTTCAACTGTTCCAGTAGCTCTTCCAATTCCTGACGCCGCCGCGACAGTCCCGCCAGTTTCCGGCCCGCCCGCTTGTCGGCCGCGTCAAAAAGCTGCGTTCCCGACAGGTGGCCCACCGCCCGGGCCCTTACCGCCGGTGTTTCCCTGAGGATAAAAGGAGGGTCAAGCTGGTGCGCCACGTGAAGCTCGAAAGCGGCCCCTTCCAGTTTGAGCGTCCGCACTTCCGTCAGTTCTTCGACCTCGGCGGGCACATCCCGGCCGAAGCCCTCCAGTACGAGGGGATCCCACCCTGGACGGCGGATCTCGAAGCGGTTGGTTTTACCCCGCCTTTCACGGCTGATTATCAGCCCATCGTCAAACTCCGTTGACACCCGGCAGTAGTCTGTACCGACCCGGATAAAGTCCGCTCCCTGCGGCTTATTGTAAAAAAGCCACCTCAGCGCGCGGACAATCGCCGACTTTCCCTGGTCCGATTCCCCGATGAATACGGTCACCGTAGGGGCCAGCAAAAGTTCCGTATACCGGTGTGATTGGAAGTTTTCGAGAATAACTCTTTTCAGCCGCCGCAACTCTTAGCTTCCTCCCCAAAAACCTCACTCCAGAGGGACGAGACTTCCTCCCGGACCCGGGCAAACTCCGGTTTGTCTTTCATCCCGTTAAGTACGTGCAAAAGGATCGCCTCGGGGTCGGTGCGGGCAGTATAACCGGCTTGAGCCGTTATTTGCCGCACTACCTGAAGAAATTCCTGGCGCTTTCGCGCCCTGAAAGACGCGTCCTCGATCCGGCCCCTGTCCAGTACTTCAAGCCCCGGACGCGCGCTTTTCAACGTGATTGTCTCGTGCCGCGCCCGCCCCCCTTCAACAATCAGGACCACGACCGCAGGCCGCCTTTCCATTTCCGCCTGGCTTGCGGATAGGCGCACCATCGCCCCGGGGTTTAAAAACCATTTCCCTTCGCGATAGACGTCCGGGTAACCGAGGTGATAATGACCGCAAAGCGTATAATCCGCTTCGGTCCGCCCGGCAATGTCGTCGATCAAAGTGTACTTGACCATGGGCCCGAAACTCCGGTCCAACAGTGCACCGTGGCAGATATGGACCGCGACGTCACAATCGCGTTTTTCAATCACATAGTCACCACCGCCGTCGTCAATCGCATAATGGTACGGCGCGCCTGTGATCTGAACCCGGACGTTCCCGTCTTCAAGGTAAACAGGCTTCCTGTCAAGAATCAGGATCACTTCCCAGCGGCCCAGAAAGCCCAAGAGCGTCCTCGTAAGGGTTGAGGGGTTTTGTCCATGAAGGTCGTGATTGCCGGGGACAATATACATCGGCGCCTCCAACCGGCGCAAAATGCCCGCGAATTCACCCGTCGCGGCAAGGCCGGGCATGGGCACATCAAAGATGTCTCCCCCGTGGAGAACGGCGGTAACTTCCATGCGGTTCGCCAGTTCCACCACCTCGTGCAGTTTGGCTTTAAGGGTGGCGACAAAGTCGTCAACACGGTTGCGTGGAGCTACACCGCGGAGGTGGGTGTCGGTAACATATAAAAACCGCATAGAAAGCCTCCGGTGTCAAAAGTTAGAGGACAGAATATAGAATATAGAATTCAGAATACAGAATTATAAGGCACAAATCCCAAGTCAGGACTCCGGACTCTTCGAACCGCGAACTGAGCCTGAAGGTCTATCAGTTTAGGTCAACTTCGAACTTCGAACTGACCTGGATTCCAGCATTCACGTCGAACGTCAGACGACCCCAAAGGTCCATCCGTCCAAGCTTAACTTCGAACGTCCGATTATTCTTTAACCAACCAGCGCAGGCCGCCGAATGCTCGGCTCGGGCGGGCTTCGAGCCTGCCGTCTTCCACCCACCGCGCCAGCGCCTTGCGCAGTTCCGCCTCCGTAACGCGCCGGTCTACCTTTTCCTGGCAGTAATTCTGGCACGCCGCCAGGTCGACCTCCGTAATAAACCCCTTGTTGGCCGACATAAAAGCCCTCACCGCGGGCCACAGGTCCTCGCCGACCGAACTCAGATAGCGCTCCCATTCGGAAAAAGGGCTTTCACCGTGGGGGCTTCGCGTCCATGAAGCCCGCACGGTGATCGGCGCCGTGCGCCCGATAATCGCCGATGAAACGAAGGCGTTGCCCGAAGAAAGGTACGGCAGCCTGGCGACCTCGTGCGGCCCAAGGTCGGTCTCCCGGCTTATGGCATCGAGGTCTTGGGCCCGTACGGTGCGCAGAATTATTTTGGTGTTCAGCTGCGCGTTTACCGTGTCGTCCAACAGCGCGGGGCGCTGGGTTGCCAGAATCAGAAAGACGCCGTACTTGCGCCCTTCCTGGGCGATTTCACGCATAACCGGCCGGGCCGGGGCAAAATCCTTTTCGCCCCTGGGTTTCGGGGCCAGATTGTGCGCTTCATCCGTCACGACAAAGAAAGGCGGGAAAAAAGGTTCCCGACCGCTGCCATACTGGAGGCCGTCGCGATAACGCCGGCGAAAACCAAACAGCTTTCGGACGGCGTGGGTGGCGAAAATCCCCAAATTTCTTGATTCACCGCGAACTACGCAGGTCTTTCCCTGCTTTAAAGTCTCTTCCAGGACTTCCGTCCCCCGCGGGCCGAAAAGACTGCCCTGCGCGAGATAATTCAACCGCCTGAGTACGGCGTACGCTGAGGCCTCCGCGATACCGCTGTCACGGTACTCTTTGTAATTTGCAAGTCGCCCCTTGAATTCCTCCTGCTGGCCGTAATCTTCCGGATACAGCCGGGCCGCGACGTCTTCCCCCCGGTCAGCGGCCTCCAACGCCCTTTCGTAACGGTTTTTCTGGGAAAGCGCTTCGGCCAGGCCCGCGAGCCGCCACCGGTAGGTGTCAAAGCTGTCCCCCGGCCTCCATAGTACGCGGGCGGCGTGTTCCATTTGCTCGCTCCAGCCGTCCATTACCGCCCGGAGCAGGGCCACCACTTCGGCGCGTGACAGTTCTTCGAACTTTATGTTCACGTTTTGGCCGATGGTAAAAACCGCCCACCTGCCCGTCAGCCTTTCCTTACCCGCAATGAAGGGATCGTCCAAAACAAGCGGCTGCTCGAAACTCAACTCGAAGTGGGGATCGAAAACCAGCGCGGGAAACCCCTGTCGCATCAATTCCTCGGTGAGAACCCGTAAAGCGAAAGATTTTCCGGAACCTGACCCGCCGAAAATCCCGATGTGCGGGTACTGGCTGAATTGAAGCCAATCGAGATAAAATGTTACGCCCTGACACACCCCGGCAATGTCTTCGCGGGACAGGTAGCGGTACGCACTTTCAAGTTCCGGCGGCACCGCAAAATCCTCAGTACCCCGGACAACCCCAAGGAACGCTGCTCTGGCGGTATTGCTCGGAACAAGCAAATCACGGACTTCGTCGAAAACGGCGGGGCGCACTTTGGCCCCGACCGTCATGGGATAGGACAATTCTGTCGTTGCCCTGACCTCGGCGAGATAAAAAGTCTCCCCCCGCGGGCTGTAACCGAGCGCCTGCAGTGTACTCAGGGTCGCCTCGTCAATTAACCCCGGACCGCGTGCCGATTCGGGTAGTAAAGGGTTAAGCGCCTGCGTGGCCACTACTTCAACAAGAATTTCCGCAGCGCCGTCTTCCACGATAAGAAATTCGTTAATGCGGAAAGGCCGCTGGCGGGTAGCCGCCTTCGCCCGCTGCTGGTCCGTGACCCCGATCAGTCTCAAACAGAGATCTCCTTCCCTATATAGTTCTAAGTTCACGGTTCACAGTTCGAAGTTAAGCTTCGACGGACAACCTTTGGGGTCAGAATGTAGAATATAGAATGTTAAAAACCCTAAACCTTTAGGGGTACCTGCCTTTGTCTCATTGATTTTAGACTTTCGACTTTTAACTCTTTACCCTTGACTTGTGTATTCTGAATTCTGTATTCTGTATTCTATCTCTTCTAAATCGTCCGCCGCAGCCGGTGTGCGGTCAAGAAAACCTCCCGCGCCGCCGCCGGGACCGCGGCCGAAACCAGCCGCTCGACTTCGGCCGCCGTCAGCCGAACGTAGCGGTCAACGATGTCGATAGGGGCCGGGATGCCTCGCCCGTCTAAAGGAGTCAGCGCTCTCAACGCGCCAAGCGTCTCCAGGATGTTTTCTTTGCGGTCTGCCGGAAAGTCAAATGCCGCCGGTTGCGGGTGGCCGGCAAACCTGGTAAAAACCGACCCTACAGCGGGCTCTTTGCACAACTTAGGAAACAACACAAAAGCCTCGCCCACTTCCAGCAAGCCGTAAAGAATCTCCCTGTCGTAAGGAAGGACTGCGTCTCCCCATAAACCGGCTACCGCGGTGCTGAGCAACCGGCTCGAAACCTCTTCTATAACGCCTACCGCAAGCCCCCCGCTTTTTTCTGTTCTGTGCATGAGCGCCCCGAAAAGGTTTCCTGCACGCGCCTTGAAATGAACAAAACCGCCGTCAAGAAGGATTAGCGGGCCGTCATGCTCCGCCGCCGCCCGGCATGCCGCTGCCAACTCCGTTTCGGCCATCAATTCGCGGATCCGGTTGCCTGCAGCGATTTCCGCGCTTTGTTGGTCGGAGACCCGTCTTTCTATCTCCACCCTTTCCTCCGGAAAAAGAGGTGAAAAGATCCGGTGCTCCACGATAGGCCGTTGCTGGGACGACATGTGCAGCGCAACCGCCTGAATGAGGGTAACAAAATACGGATAGGCGGCTCCTACCGTCTGGTAAGACCCGTCGACCGCGATGACCGGTTTTGAGGGGAGTTCGGGTTTAACCGCATGGAAGCGCCCCAAATTTTCGAGAGTCCGGCGCAAAAGACCGGAATCCGGTTTCTGCAGCGAAGAAATTCTGCTGCCGAAGCGACGTAGTTCTTCCAGAGCACCCTGATTTGTGATAAGCAACAATTCACCCACTTTGTCCCGTGGCCGGCTGTGTGAAGAAAGGGTTTCAGGAGGAAATCAGGCTTCTAAAGTGCATCCTACCACACCATCTATACGGGAGCAAGGCTGCTTCGAAAATAGTACTTCTTTCGATGGGCGCGGCAAGAAGTAACACTTTGCTGCGTCAGCCCGGCAGAGCCGAATCCTCACGTACCTCTATGTACGCTCCGGTTCGTCTCCTCCGGTCTTGCTTGCACTGCATCACTTCTCGCCGCGTTCCGCCTTTGCTATATTACTGCTTCTATGTAGCCAACTTCAGGGTTCTCATTTTCATTTCGTTGTGCCGCAACTCGGCATGGGGCAGCTCCCCTGAAAATAGTGCTGCTTTCGGCGGGCGCAGGATTCCAAATGGCCGAAAATCAGATATAATGGTTTAGCAAAACCGGAGGAAAACGGAGATTGAAGATCGTCGTCGACGCTGACGCCTGCCCGGCCAACGTTCTTCGGATCTGCCGGGAAGCAGCACAAAAAAGGGACATCCCTCTCTGGACCGTCGCCAGTTTCAATCACAACATCGAGTCGGAGGGGCATATCGTTGTCGGCGACGATCCTCAGGAAACGGACATCGCGGTGGCCAACGCCGCTCAGGCAGGCGACATTGTCGTAACGCAGGATTGGGGTCTGGCGGCCCTGGTCCTGGGCAAGGGCGCGTCTGCCATTTCTCCGAACGGTAAGATATACCGCCCCGAAACCATACCATTTTTACTCGAAGAACGTGAACTCAAAGCCCGTCTCCGGCGCGGCGGCGTCCGTTCCAAAGGCCCCGCAAAACGCACGTCCGCCGCCGACCGCCGCTTCGCCGCCAACCTCAAGAAACTGCTGTCCCCGGACCTTATGCGATATCAGCGGTAGTGCCTGTTGAGTTCCGAAGCATACCTGGCGCCAACGGTCGAAGCGTTAAGGGACAGCCACTCGCTGAGCCGCGTGCGGCCTGTGGGAGTGCCATCGCAGACAAGCAAACCGGCCATTAAGCCGTCAATTTCGTCTTCGGTCAGCACCACGTCGTTGACGATGTGACCGACTATTTTAGCAAGGTATAGCGCCAATTTT
>JAGUUY010000150.1 GCA_020063185.1 Bacillota bacterium | reverse complement strand
GGCCCCTTCCTTTACAGGAAGCTGCCCCGAAGTGAACACGAGGCCGTCCGTGACGACGCAGGGGACATAGGCGGCGACCGGCCGCGGCGCCTCCGGCAAGTCGATGCCCAAATCCCTCAGCCGTGCTTCAAAACTCATAAGATCCCCTCCGAGAAAAGCCGCCGCAACACCGGCTGGCCCTTAACCTGTGTTTGACGGCCCGCAGCCATTTTCCACTACACTTCGCCTCTCGATTAAGAAATCCTGTCTCAGCGATACTCCGGCGGTACCAGCCTGCTCTCGACCGCCTGGTATACGGGTCTGACCACCGCCTCGATCGCTTTATTCATGTTCGGCAAGGGGAGGTTCAGTATCTGACCGGCTGCGAGCGCGAACCCGAGGACCGAGAGCGCAATAAACGAAACGAGTTCACGCCGCATGCGGTTTTTCAGCATCCGCGGCACCTCGAAGTAAGCAACCAAGACATAAAAGAAGATTAAAAGCAAAACGTAAATTACCATGGCGTCCCCTTTTCCCCTTGTTGACCTCGACCAAAGTCTGCCTTTGACAGCCTAATCAAGCATTTTCGGCGCCAGCGTTAACGGCTTTTTGCGCAGGCCGACGCGCCTTATCTTGGCGTCCACCTCTACCTCGACCTCCACCGCCGGAAAGAAATCCTCGGACCAGTTTTCCTTCATCAGCCGCCACTCGCGGGGATAGCGCCGGTGAAAAGCCTCGCCGAAACCGAAAGCGTCACTCCTGCACTCCTGGGCCCTGCGCACCGCGCTCATGACCTCCGCGGTGATGGTCTTGGCCTGCAGCGCCTCGAGCGCTGCAATCGCGCCGGCCTCCCCCACATCCAGCTTGCATTGTGTTTCTTCCAGGTCGGCCTCCTCTCTGATCCGAATCGTTACCCTGAGCCGTCCGTCAGCGCTTATCTCCGGTTTTACCCTGGCGTGCGCGCGCAGAATGCTCACGGAAGTAAATTTATCGCTCTCCGGACACCTGATTAGGAGCGGCCCCCCGCGGACCTTGTTCAAAACCCAAAGCAACCCCCGGGTTTCCTTTTGGTTCAAAAAGCCGACCAGCTTATCCTTTCTGAACAGTGCGGCGCCCGCAACTTCGACGTCGAGCAGCGGCTCCGCGGCGGTAAATCCGGGGCCGGCATAAGGCCTTAAAGTACGCGCCTCGGTTGGTTTTACGCTTACGACCGCGCAGTGCGTTTCCCGCCCCTCCGCGCCCATCCAATTCAGGAAATCGCCCAACCGGACCACCGGAAAGAAACTCGTCCAGTGCTGCTGGCGAATTATTCCTTCCAAGCGTATGGACGGAATAGCGATGATAGGGTTGGGCAAGTCAAATATTTCTTCTATGTCCGCTTGCGTCACCAAGACGTACATCAGCTTGCGCATCTCGACCCGGCGGTTGAAAAAGCTCATTACATCGAGCAGTCCCTGGCGCGCAACCGCTTCCGAAAAGACCACCTCACGGTTGTGACCGGTGTGGAGCGCCAAAGGTATTAACAGGTCCATTGCCCTCTCCGCTTCGTACAGCGTCCGCCCGGCCGTCACGTAGTTGCGGAATGATTTGGCCGGAATGCTGGCGCCGGGCGTTATTGCGCCCAGTACGCCGCCGCCGGCTATGGTGTTTGGGTTGACGACCTGAAACAAGAGTTTAAATTCGCCTTCGGGTGTTCGGTCCACGCCGATACCCGTAATATAAGCCTGCTCCTCTACCTGCTGAAGGTCCCAGCAGCCCGCCGTCATGAGCATAAAGGCCAGCAAAACCAGTGCCGCTGCCCACCGCAAGACTTCCACCTTCTTTTTTTCACGTTCTACGTTCAACGTGTATGCTCAGAAGCTTGAATTCCAGGTCTGTTCAACGTTGTCGGTGCGCATACTTCTGTTCGAGTCGATGGTCCGTTCAACGTTGAACCTCGAACCGCTGAACCCTGAACCTTGAACCTTGAACCGACCCCGACGGTCCATCCCTATAGCTCGAACGTTGAACGTTGAACTTCGAACTACTAACTTTTTTCCGGCGGCGGGCCGGGCTTTGACGTCGGCGCCAGCCTGTGCCAGTCCCGCTTGGAGGTCCCCGGTCGGGTGCGCATCGCCCACAGCGGCGCCCTTATCAACACGTCTTTGAGCTCGCTGAATTTCACCGGGGTCAGCGGTGAAAGGTACGGCACCCCGAAAGACCGCAGTCCCGCCAGATGAATAAGTACCGCTATGATGCCGACCGTAACTCCGAACAGACCCAGAACGGCGGCCAGGAGTATGAGTGGGAAGCGTATCATGCGCAACGGGATGCCGAGTTCGTAAGACGGCGTGGCAAAAGATGCTATGCCGGCAAGCGCCACCACGATCACCAGCAGGGGTGAAATGACACCCGCCTGGACGGCGGCCTGGCCGATGACCAGCGCCCCGACGATGCTCACCGCCTGACCGACGGGGCGGGGCAGCCTGATCCCCGCTTCCCGCAAAAGCTCGAACGTCACCTCCAGGAGAAGCGCTTCCAGGGCGGCAGGAAACGGCACTCCCTGGCGGGCCGCCGCGATGGACAGGAGCAGTTCAAACGGCAGCATCTCCTGATGATAAGTGGTGATGGCCACGTAAAAAGGGGACGCCGTAACCGAAATCAAGAGCGCGAAATACCTGAGCCAGCGAACAGCCGTGCTGATGGCAAAAGGGTGGTAATAGTCCTCCGGCGATTGGAGCAGCATGGGCAGCGTGGCCGGGACCACCAGCGTGAACGGGGTGGTGTCGATAATCAATACCGCCTTACCTTCCAGAAGGTAAGAGCAGACCCGGTCGGGACGCTCGGTAGCGAGCGTTTGCGGAAAAGGGGAGTAAGGGCTGTCGGCGATCATCTCCTCGACGAAGTTGGAGGAGAGGACCGCGTCGGCGTCGATGCGCTTCAACCTCTCCCGCACCTCCTCGAGCAGTTCCGGCGCCGCCAGGCCTTTGATATAGCCCAAGACCACCGCGGTCTGGGTGAGCCGCCCGAGTTGGAACTTCTCCAGCACCAGGTTCGGCGTCTTCAGCCGCTGCCGGACCAGCATGATGTTCCGCTTGAGCCCCTCGACAAACGAGTCCCGCGGGCCGCGCACCACAGACTCGGTAAGCGACTCGGCGACTTCACGGCCCTGGAACTCGCTGACGTTGAGCGATAGCGCGCTCGCGGCCCCGGACAGGAGCAGTACCGCATTGCCGTCAAGAATCGCCAACACAAGCGACCAGAAGTCGCTTACGTCTTCGTTCAGTGTGCCGTGCGTTACCACGTGCTGTTTTATGGACGCGAACGACACCGGGGTATCGGGAGGGTAATCGACGGTAAGGCTTTTAAGGGTGAAAGCGTTGATCTTTTCCTCGTCCACGAGCGGGTAAAGGTAGGCCAGCGCCGCCGGCGTTTTTTGCGGGCCGACGGTAAACTCGCGCAGTATAAAGTCGCTGTTTTGTCCCACAACCTGCTTCAGCAACCTGAGGTTCGTTTTGAGGTCTTTGGCTACCGGGATTCCCTGCAATTCCGCAGGCTCCCAGACCTTGTCCGGACCTCCCTCCGGCGGCTCCGGCGGCAGGGGAGGCTGCTTGCCGCCCCATTTCGGCTTCCTGGACTGGACCAGGAGGTCCTTAAGCTTTTTTATCAGCCGCGGACGCACGCTTGCCGCCTCCCTCCTCCGGGCCCCCGCGCATTCCCCGCAGGACCGCGACGATGAGAGTTATACCCGTTATCACAGCGGTGACAGAAAGAACTACAAAAGGAGCTACCTCGGTGGTAAAGTTAACAAGCTGCACCACATTGTCCCAGGACCGGACCGACAGGGCGACCAACAGGGCGCCCATCGGAAAGATCAGCGGCCGGTGACTTTTCAAACCCAGCCACTGTCCCAGACCAAGCATTCCGGCGTAAAAAAGAGTGGCAAGCTTCAGCAGCATCCCGCCTACCCAGATGGCCATGTAGAGGGCGTCCAGCCGCTCCAGGACCGGCAGGGCCGGAATATTGAGACGCCGGTAGAGGGTAAATCCCGGAAAGAGCAGCCTCCCGGTCTGGTCCGCCCCAAAGCTGCCGACCGAGCCGACAAGTATGATGCTGAAAACTACAAACACGGCTGCAACCGCCGCCAGGCTGGCGGGCACCGCCCGCCGCTTATCGCTTATAAAGGGCATCAAGATAAGGATTACCGCGGCCTCCGCCATCGTCGCGCCCGGAAGCAGCGACCCGGCTACGGCGGGGCCGATACCGTTCTCCAATACCGGAAGGAAATGGCCGATGTTGATATCTTTAGCTATAAACATGAAAAGAAGAAAGAACGCCGGCACAAATATCCCCCACAACAGCGCCACCCGGCACAAGACCTCCAGGCCGGCGTAGACCATATAGGCTGCAAGCAAGGTGATAATTAATATAAAGACAATGTTCGGGGTCAGCGGGAAGTAAGCGGTAGTCATCAATTCGCCGAACTGCCGTTGTACGTAGTAAGCCAACCAAAAAAAGAGGAAAATGTAACTCAAACCCGCCAACTTACCGAAAAACCAGCCCATAACCCGCGGGGCGTACTGGATTACCGACTCATCCGGAAAACGCAGGGCCAGTTTGGCCGCCATAAATACTACCAGGAGAGCGGAAAAGAGCGCTATCAGCGCGGCGATCCAGGCGTCCTGGCGCGCTTGCATCGCCGTGATACCGGGATGGAAGAGAATAAGCGTGGCAAGTATAACGCTTATCTGGTAAACCATTGCCTGGAATGCGGAAATTCTGCCTTCCTCGCGCATCCGGACACCACCCTTGAAGCGCAATGAGGAAGTAAGATGCCGGCGGGATGTTGAAGCAGCCGGCGCGAACTTTCGCCTTTGCATCCGACTTCCGGTCTTACCCCCCGCTGCCTATATTGTGCCTGGATAAACAAAATCTAATAGCCGCTCAACCCCGGGGTGCATTCCGCCGCTCGCAAATAACAATAATAAAGGAAATGCGACAATTACTTGGGTTCAGGAAACCCACACACGATAAGGTATATACCGGCTTTATTGCGGGCACAATCGGCGGGTTGGCCACGTTCCTCGTAGATATGTTCTTTTACGCTGTGGGAGTAACCAGAACAATGATTTTGGAACAGGCCGGTTATCTGGTGCTACCAAATGGTATATCCCTTGATTTGCCCTCGTCGCTGATGATGGGCGCTGCGGTGCATTGGGTCGTAGCGGCGGTACTGGGTGTGACGGGCGCGTACATCATCCGGCTCACCGGCCGCGATTTCCTGTGGCTCAAGGGTGTTTTATACGGCGGTTTTATCTGGGTAGGGTTGCATGGTTATCTGGCGGCAACGGCGATACCCGATCGGCTCCTGAAGCCGGACGTTGCGACCAGCGTCCTGACCGCCTTTTCCCACCTTCTCTTCGGCCTGATCACACTTTTGGTCGCAGGGCTTGACCGCGTCGAGGCGTCCTGAAATGCGTGCCAAAATCGTGTGGCTGATGACCAACAGCTGCGCCGGTGACTCGATATCTTTCTTTAACGCGCTCCATCCCGACTACCGCCAGATGGCGGAGGAATTTTTTGAACTTTCCTACGACACGTTTGTCATGGCGGGACAAGGACATATCGCCACGGGAGTCCTGGTGGAATTCCTCGAAGGTCCCCCGGACTCTTTTATTCTCGTCGTGGAAGGCTCCGTCCCCGTGGCGGCCGGCGGGCTCTACTGCGTGCTGGGCCATGTCGGCGGCAAGCCCTGGACGGCGCTTCAGGCCGTTAAGGAACTGGCCGCCAAGGCCAGGTACGTGGTCGCGGCGGGGACCTGCGCGGCCTTCGGGGGTCCGTACGCCGCCCGGCCCAACCCCATCGGCAGCAAGCCCGTGAGCGCGGTTATACCCCAGAAAGTCGTCAACGTTCCGGGCTGCCCCGTACACCCGGACTGGATCGTGGGAACGCTGTTCCACCTGGCCGAGTACGGCTTGCCCCGGCTGGACGAATACAACAGGCCCATACTTTACTTCGGTGAAACCATTCACGACCGCTGCCAGCGGCGGCATTATTATGAGAGCGGCATGTTCGCGCAAGAACCGGGCGAGCCTTGGTGCACCTACAAAATCGGCTGTAAGGGCCCGGTAACCCACGCGGACTGCCCTGTACGCCACTGGTGCGGCGAACACGCAAACTGGCCGGTCGGGGTCAACACCCCGTGCATCGGCTGCACCAG
>JAGUUY010000102.1 GCA_020063185.1 Bacillota bacterium | reverse complement strand
TCTCTCCCACGGGTCATTGTAAAGGTAACGCAGGCACACGTCGAAAGTGGCTCCTCCCCACATCTCGAGCGAGTGGTAACCAACACGGTCCAACCGTTCGGCGATGGGAAGCATGTCCTCAGTATACATCCTGGTGGCCCAAAGACTCTGGTGAGCATCACGCAAAGTGGTATCAGTGATCTTAACGGCACCCATCCCAAAGACCCCCTAACTACACAAAAAATAAAAAGCAGGTGGAAACCAGCCCTAATGGAACAAGCTTTCTATTTAGGTAAATACGGAGACAATTATAACCCGAAAGACGTCTTTTTGAAAATAGTGCGGCTGCAAGTATACAGTACACTTGATAAACACCGGCCCAAAAAGCATAATTATCCCACACAAGAACAAAATGGTTTTTCTTTAAAGGGTTTTACAGCCCGGCGGCATATATTAGTTAACATGCCGTTCATGCTTAAAATTCCGGCTGATGATGGTTAAGATAAAGCGGAGACACGTCCTTATTCCGGCCGTTATGGTGACCTGCGCGGTCATCCTGTTAATGTTCGGTTCTCCGGTATTTTTGGAAAGGCAGGCGCCGCCCCCGCTCCCTCCCCCTCCCTCGCTGAAGGAACCTAAGAGCGTTAGAATTACGTTAGCCTTAGCCGGCGATCTGCTGATGCACTTACAGGTTGTCTATTCGGACTACGATCAGAAAACCGGCGCCTTCGACTTCGGCCCGGTTTTCGCCCCTGTCGCGCCCTATTTGAAATCAGCGGACTACGCTGTAGCCAACCTTGAGACCCGCCTGGCGGGAGCATCCCGCGGCTACCACGGCTACCCCCTTTTCAATACCCCGGAACGCCTGGCGCAGGACGTTCTGGATGCCGGCATAGACCTGCTGACCACGGCCAATAATCACAGTCTCGATATGGGTTGGGAGGGAATCGTCGCCACCCTGGACAACCTCGACGCCGCCGGCCTGGCGCATATCGGCACAAGCAGAAGCCAGGCGGAAAAAGACAGGCCTTTTATCGTCGACGTCCGGGGAATAAGACTGGGGTTCGTGAATTACACAGCCTCCACCAACGGTCTGCCGCTGCCCTGGGGAAAAGAGTTCGCCGTGAACATGCTCGACCCCGATGCGGCCACGGCGTCGATACAAGCCGCACGCAGCGGCGGAGCCGACCTGGTGGTGGCCGTCCTGCACATGGGAAACGAGTATCAGCGTGTTCCCGACGAAGCACAACGAAGTCTGGCCGTGCGCCTTTTTGTCTATGGCGCCGACGTGGTTACCGGGTCGCACCCCCACGTCGTCCAACCGATCGAAAAAGTAGTCGTGAAACGTGACGGCGTTAAACGGACCTGTGTTGCGGCGTATTCCCTGGGCAACTTCGTCTCAGCGCAGGACTGGCGATATTCCGACAGCGGGATAGTGCTGTTTCTCGAGATTGAAAAGAGCGCTGCAGGGACATCCATTCAAGGTGTGAGCTACCTGCCAGTGTGGGTACAGACCGGTTATGCGGGCGGCCGTGAACGCTACCGTGTGCTTCCGGTCCAACCGGATTTAGAGCCTGTTACCGACATACCCATAAAACCTGAACAACGGGCACGTATGGCCCAGGTATGGGAGGAGCTTTCGGCACACTTAGAAAATATTGCGGAAGACATTCTTCCATATAAGGCACATAAGTCACACGCGGACGGCGCCCCTTTTTTGGGCTATGAAGGACCTCGCCGATAATCTAAGCCGATTCGGCAAGGGCACTAACGCTGCTCGCCCTCAAGCTCCCGCACGAGGTTACCGATCGGCTTCCCAGCCACATACAGGTCTTCGATTACAGCAAGGCCTTTGTTCACACGCACGACGACATACGCATCCCTCTGCGCTGTGCTGCTGTACCGGCGGTATGCTTCTTCCGCAGCCGGAGCGGCCTTTTCCTCCATGTAAAAACGGTCGATCGGGAGGTTTAAATACACCCTTTCCGCCCCGTCGTCTGCACGCGTGACGAAATTCACCCTGGCGATGATATATGCATTTCCCCCGGGACGTTCAAAGGTCACCTGGCTGAACTCTGCAAACCCCTGCTTGCCCTCAACGATGTGCGCGTACACCTTATCACCCCGATTGAAAGCGACTCCTCCGGTAGGCGCGCTGCTTTCTTCGGGGTAAATCGCCACATATCGACCGCGAAAAGCATCGTACGGGTCAACGGGAGCGGTGCGGAACTTAAACACGGTACCGGAACGCAGGGTTATTTCCCGTAGAACGATCGCCCAGACCGGTACAGCTGTTTGGACCACGGCGAGACAGATGAACAGTCCCAGAATTATCTTTTTATTTTTCACGCCGCACCTCTTTTACTCCGCCGGGAGACAATTACGTTGGTAATCAAGAAGCAGATTCCCATGACAATGAAAGCTACGCCGCGGACCATAAAACCGATGTTTTGGTCAAAAAAACGCGCGACTACAAGCGCCGCCAGCAGCAACATGCCGGCGTTGACTGTTCCCGTGCGCCCACTGCGTATGCCGAACATTATGACTCCCAGGCCGAAGCCGAGGAAGTGCAGGTTGGCAAGGACCACAGGCACGCCGGTATTGCCGCTGAAGAAGACGGTCAGCAAACCCGCGACGATGATAAAAGGGAGCGCGCCGAACAAGAGTCCGTCTTTTAAGTCCCTGCGCACACACATAAAAAGAAGCAGGCCTACCACCAGGATGACCGGGATCTCTATACTTAACAGTTGAAGCAGAGCCAGTCGGACCGCTTCGGGGTCTTTACCGAAAGCGTAGTGCCCGACATAATATCCCATATTGCGCCAAATGTCCTGGCTGGTTAACAGCAGTGAAACAACAGTGTAACCCGCCGCCCCCACGACACGCCAGGGCCTTTGCCATAATGCGGGCGCCCCGCCGAACCATAGACCCCCGGACAGGTACATAAGGGCGAACAAACCGCCGTAGAGTACCACCTCAAGTCCGGGCCGGCCTGCCGGTACGGCTGTCCTGAAAGCGAAGCATAGAGAGACCGCAACGACCCATGAAAGCAAGACCAACCGGTTGGAGTACGGGTTTTCCTTGTAGAGCCTGAAAAAATGGGGGATGAGCAACGCCGCCAAGGGCCAGAAAAGGTACGCGCTTCCCCCTTGAGCTTGGACCGTGAAGGTCCAGGCGGTTATGCCCGCAACGTACACAAGTGCCGGAACATTTGCATACATCAGGTAAACCAGAGGTACAATCAGCGCCATCCACAAAAGTATAAAAGTATCAAGACCGCCTGAAGTATGGTATGTCTGTCCGATCAGGGCGATGGACGCCGCCACGGAAAAGCACAGAAAAGTAGCGGCCCCTTCCAACCAGGCGGCGTTTGTCCCTTTACGCCAGATCGTCCAGCCGGCCAGCAACTGCGCCGCCATCAAAGGGGCAATTGATAAAACAGCGCGTACCGGGCGGGATATCTCATCCCAGTTATGCGCCAGAAGAAGTATGATGCCCGTCCCGATCAAAGCCGCTCCCAGAACACCGAACACTATCAGCGCGGTATTTCTACGGTCGCCTTCAGTTTGACTGTAGTGGCCGCGCAGTTGTTGTTCGGTCTCCGGGGATATAACCCCTTTGCTTACCAGTTCAGGCAACTCTTCAAAAAGCCGTTTCACAAATTTCTTGTCCATCGAATCTTCCTTACAGGCCGTAGTAAGAGTAGTTAATGTACTTCCGGACGCGAAGCCGGCAAAATGGTCTCATTTCCTATTTCCGCGTGTTAACCTTCATATTTCGGCTTTTCCCGGCCTATTCCTGCCCCGTGATTAAGGTTCAAATAACCATCAGACAGGACCGTCATCGTGTTTAAAAAATATTGCTATTAAATTCCACAGTATTTTTCTTAGAGGCGGGCAAAAGATAAATGTTGAACAAAAAATATTTGACCTTAAGGGGGGTTAACGATGTTCATCGCAAACGGCAAGCACATTCTTGACCAGCGGGTAGACGTTTCACCATCACCGGCCATCAGAGGCAGAGACGTATTTATCCGTTACGACGGCCTCCTGAAAAACAGTGGCGCCGACGTTGTTTACTGCTATTTCGGGTACGACGGCTGGAAAAACGCAGCCATGGCGGAAATGCGCCGCGATTACGACGGTTCTTTTTCTGTCTCCGTACCCGCACACGGCAACTCCGAGATTAATTTCTGCTTCAAGGACAGCGCGAATAACTGGGACAACAACAACGGCTGGAACTGGCTCACCGACATCAGGTATTAAGAAAAGAACTGGCTGAACTAAAAGGGACACGTGCCCAGGGAGTGCGTGTCTCTTTTAATTTTCGAAGCAAAAACAAAAGTCTTAAGACCTTCCCCTTCTTATTTTCATTTTTACGTCTTTAACCCTCCGGCGGGCTCGCTGAGCACTGCTTTTATTTGCCCGTAATGGACACTGGTGTGCTTCGATGGTAAGCTAAAAATGTCAGGAGGGGGGAAAATGTTCGGTTTTAACCCATTCAGCGCAGGAACCGTCGCTTCCATCCGCCGGCGTGTGAAAAGTCTCGAGAAAGACTTCCCGGAGCTTTCCCGGCAGGAACTTGCGTGGGTGTTGATACGGGAGAAAAGCCGGTGGGCCGCCATAGCTGGATGCCTTACCGCCGTTCCGGCGGTCGTTCCCGGACTGGGAACGCTTATGGCAATCTTCGGGGGAGCGCTGATTGACGTTACTATCCTCGGCGTATCCATAACCCGTCTCGCACTGGAACTCAGTATGCTCCACGGACGCAATCCCTCGGCCTTGGGGGCCCAGCGGGAAGCCCTCTTCGCTTTTAGTCTTGCCGCGGGTCTGCACGGAGTAAACAAACGTGTCAGCACCCTCGCCGCCACTCAGTTCACCAAGCAACTGACTGCCGATTTTTTTGAACGGGGGATGATTTCTTACGGTTTTCGCGCGAGCCAGCGGCAGTTTCTACCCCGAATCCTCCCCCTTTTTGGGATCCTTATCGCCGGCACGATTAACTATTTCTTTACCCGCGCTATAGGTGTGAGGCTGCTGAAATACTACCAAAAAGACTCAACCTCTTTTACCGGGAAGACCATCGAAGCCGGGATTACTTCCGAAAGAACCGAATAAGCACAAACCCGGCAACAAATCCGCCGATATGCGCCCACCACGCGACTGTATCTCCCTGCACGGCAAGTGCGGCAAGGCCGCTTAACAACTGCAGCCCAAACCACAGTACGAGGAAAAGCACTGCAGGGACTTCCACCAGGGTGAAAATGATAATCAGCGGTAAAAGCGCCAGTACCCGCGCCCGGGGGAAACTTATAAAATAGGCCCCCAAAATGCCCGCCACGGCCCCACTGGCGCCGATGGTGGGAACCGACGCTCCCGGATTCGCGATGATGTGCGCCACGCTTCCGGCAAATCCTGTAAGCAGGTAGAAGAGCAAAAAACGCGCGCGCCCCATCAAGTCCTCAATATTGTCGCCGAAGACCCAAAGGTAAAGCATATTGCCGAAGACGTGAAGCCACCCGCCGTGCAGAAACATCGCCGTAACAAATGGAATGTAGGTCGCGGGGTTGAAGGGATGGTACAACAATGCCGTAATGTCGCGCTCCGGTACGACGCCGAATCCTTGCACCAACGCACGCAAGTCTGTCTCGGGTAAAGATGCTTCGTAAAAAAAGATCAGTATATTGACGAAGATGATTAACACGGTTACCACCGGGAATGTACGAGAACGTATCGTATCCCTGAGGGGAATCATGGCTTTCCTCCGTTAAACCGGGTATTTCTTCCTTAAGATAAGTTCAATGTCCGACGTCCGAGGTCCG
>JAGUUY010000013.1 GCA_020063185.1 Bacillota bacterium | reverse complement strand
TACGGATGCTGCGTGGAAGGTCTCCAAGGCGGCGGATGGTGTCGACTAAACTGCCTCAGGCAGTAAGGAGATGTGATTGATGCAAGAAGTAAAAGACGCCATTGTTGCGTACCTTACCGGGCTGAAGAAGTCGAAGGTGTATTTCAATGACATTGAGAAGGCCGTGAAGCAGAAGTTTCCGGACATGAAGCCCAGAGAGATAAAAAAGGTGTGTACGGAACTCATCGCCGACGAAACGCTGATTTACTTCTCTACCGGCAGTTCGACCATGTACGGGCTTAAAGGAAAGGGTATTACGTCGGATACACCGGATCTTGAGGATTAACAAACCGTCCTGAATTTGCGGTTGGGGAGGCTGCCGCCTGCGATGGCGGCAGCCTCTTTCCTTGACTTTACAGAGGGAGAGTAGCAGATGACAGGAGTAAAAAATGCGGAAACCTTTATTCGCGAACAAAAGCAGATTCTCAAGGGCAATCCCGAATGCGCGACGGCTTCTTACAACCTGGGTGTTTCGCTGATGCAGGAAGGCAAGCTGGACGAGGCAATCGACTCTTTCCGGGACGCCATCGAGAACAGCGCCAGGATGTTCGAAGCATACGTAAACCTGGGTTATATTTACTTCACGAAGGGCGACCTGGACATGGTGATATATTACAACCAGAGAGCGGTGGAAATAGAGCCGCGGTATGCGCGAGGGTATGCCAATATTGGGTTTGCCTATCTCCAAATGCTGAAAACCGACGAAGCCATTGCGGCGCTGGAAAAGGCTATAGAACTTAACCCCGAGATGGCCCAGGCGTGGAGCAACCTGACGAACGCGTACATCCAGCAGGGTGATTTTGAAAAGGCCGTGGCCGTCGGTAAAAAACTGGTGGAACTCGCCCCCGACTTCCCGCTGGGCCACAATAATCTTGCGTGCGCCTATTATCTCAGGGGCGACTTTGCCGGGGCGATCAAGCACACTGACCTGGCCGTCGGTATGGGTTTTGAGGTACACCCCGACTTCATGAAAGAACTGGAGCCTCACCGCCAGGGAAAACGATAAGGAAGGTGCTCAAGCAATTGTTTGAAGCTTACGAGGAACTTGCGGTTAAGGCGGATGCCGCCTTCAGCAAAATTGAACAGGATTACGGCAGTGTGATGAAGTGCCGGCGCCAGTGCGCGGATTGCTGTCACGCGGTTTTCGGCCTTTTTCTTATTGAGGCCGCTTATATCAATCACCACTTCAACACCCTCGGGGAGAGCGAGCAAAAAGAAATCCTTAATCGGGCGGCGCGGGCGGACCAAGATCTGCGGCGGATGCAGGAGAGGCTCGCGGAGTTTAAGGATGACCCGCAAATGCAGGCCCACGCGATGGCCAGGGAAAGAATACGGTGCCCTCTGCTCGATGATAAAGACGAGTGCGCACTATACCGGTTCAGACCGATCACCTGCCGGGTTTACGGCATCCCGGTGTCTTCGCATGGGAGTGCCCACGCCTGCTGGAAAGCGGAGTTTAAAAGCGGGGAATCATACCCGACTTTTGACCTTGACGCCGCCTACGCGCAGCTATGCCGGCTTTCCCAGGAACTCTTGGAAAACGCCGGCCAAAAAGACCCGGAAAGAGCATCCATCCTTTTGTCCGTTTCCACCGTGCTAAGTGTGACTTATGAGGACCTGGTCAACGGCAATTTTTTGTAATTGATATCGCCACGATTACCAAAAATACCCCCATAGCGGGGGTATTAATTGCAGCGTAAAAACTAAAAGACAAAACAATTAAACGCTAAGACAACCAAGGTTTCGCGCAGTAGTCTTATAGGCCTGTCAGAGTGCGTTAGAAGTGAGATGTGAGATGCGGGAAGAGCTTCGCACCTCCGGGCGTATTTGTTTAGCGGCCTCTTAGGAAAGACTGCCCGGCACCAACTGGCTGTAACTCTTCTTTACCAGTTGACCCTCCTCGTAAATGTTGACCTGCTCGTTTTTATCCTCCATCAACGCCAGACTCTCTCCTGCCTCCGGCACGCCGAGGTTACCCAGAAACCACAGCGTGTAGCCCCTGGTCCGGGGGTCCGGGCTGCGGGTGAAAGGCAGCACGCGGGTTGTCGCCCGGCGCACCAGATCGGGTCTTACCCTGGCAATTCGACCGAGAGCCCATAAGGCGTGGGGCCGTAGTTGTTCATCTTCCAAGAATTGATACAGTTGCGAAATATAACCCGCGAAAAGCGTGGGTACGTTGGCGATAATCTCTCCTATCGCCTCGATGGAACCCCAGCTCGAAGCGTTGGAATAGGTGAAGGGGTAAAACAACCCCTGCAGCAAAGCAACGGCCGCTTTTGGGTTGTCTGCCGCGGTAATGGCGGACGCCCTGCCCAGAATATCCGCGGCCCGCAAACGGAGCAAATCGTCGTGTGAACACAGAAGGCGCTGCAGATGCCTGACGGTTTTCTTGTCGTGCCTG
>JAGUUY010000117.1 GCA_020063185.1 Bacillota bacterium | reverse complement strand
GGTTCGGGGCGCCGCTTATCGATTACCGCCAACGGGGCGCCCATTAACTTGGCCAGCTCACGCGCCCTCACCACTCCACCCACATCGGGTGAGACAACGACAACGTCTTTTAAACCTCGGGCCATAAGGTGCTGCGCCAACAACGGCCCCGCGGGCAGGTGATCGACCGGGATGTCAAAAAACCCCTGAATCTGGCCCGCGTGCAAATCAATGGTCAACACCCTCCGCGCCCCCGCCGCTGTAATTAAATTTGCGATCAGCTTTGCCGTAATCGGCTCGCGCCCTCGCGTCTTACGATCCTGGCGGGCATAACCGTAATACGGAATTACCGCCGTTATCCTCCGGGCGGACGCACGCCGCAAAGCGTCGATCATGATCAACAATTCCATCAGGTTTTCATTTACCGGCCAACAAGTGGGTTGGATCACAAAAACGTCTGCGCCCCGCACGTTTTCGTTGATCCGGATCCAGATTTCCCCGTCGGAAAACTGCCCCACCGCAGAATCCCCCAAGGCTAACCCTAAGTATTGACATATCTCCTCGGCCAGTTTTGGATTGGCGTTACCGGAAAAAATGCGCATATTTTTATTACGGGACAACATTATTTTGTTATTACCTCTCTCTCGGGAGCATTCTCGCCGAAAATTACTGTGGACTTCCTTTCTTACGCCAATCAGGTATATTTGTCTGTCGTCCCCGGGCAACACCCAAAGCACCGGGGGGGACATCCTTGGTTATCGTCGAACCTGCGGCAATGTATGATCCCTTCCCCACCCTTACCGGAGCCACAAGGTTCGCATTGGAACCGATAAAAGCGTCTTCTTCGATTATCGTGGGCCATTTATGTGCGCCGTCATAGTTACAGGTAATCGTACCGGCCCCTACGTTAACGTTTCGCCCGATTTCGGCGTCACCTATGTAACTGAGGTGCGGCACCTTGCTGTCCGGACCGATCTTAGACTTTTTGACTTCAACAAAACCGCCGATTTTTACGGCCGAGCCAATGAGACAGCCCGGCCTGATATAAGTATACGGCCCGATCGCCGCCTGGTTCTCTATGACTGAGCCTGTGATGACGGCATTTTGGACCTCAACTTCGGCTCCCAGATGGGAGTCGCTTATCCTGGCCCAGGGGCCGATCCTGCAATCTGTTCCCACCACTGTTTTCCCCTCCAGAAAGGTGAAGGGGAAAATCACGGTGTCCTGGCCGATGACTACATCCGGGTCCACATAAGTAGCCGACGGATCCACCACTGTTACACCCTCATCCATAAGACATTCCAAGATCCGCCGGCGAATTAACTGCGACGCCGCCGCCAACTGACGCCGGTCGTTCACCCCGCGAAACTCCTCGGGGTCCGGAGCTTCCCAACAACCAACCGCAACGCCGTCCTCCTGTAACAGCTTCACGACATCAGGAAGGTAGTACTCGTTTTGGACGTTACAGGGTGAAATTTTCCGTAAAACTTCGAAAATAGAGGGCTTAAAGCAATAGACACCGGCGTTGACCTCATTTACCAAAAGCTCTTCTTGTGTTGCATCCCGGTGTTCGACTATTCTGCCGACCTTGCCGTCTTGATTGCGGATGACGCGCCCGTAGCCGGTAGGGTCTTGGAAGCGGACCGTAAGAACGGTGGCTTCTATTCCTTCCTGCCGCCGGCAGTCGGCATAAAACCGCTTAAGCGTCTCCACGCGCAACAAGGGGGTGTCTCCCGGCAAAACCACCAGGTCGCCGTCATAATCTTTGAGCACGCTCTCCGCCTGCAAAAGGGCGTGTGCCGTTCCCAATTGTTGTTCCTGAACCACTACCTCCGCCCGACTTCCTGCCACTTCTCCAATGGCCGCCGCTTCAGGACCTGCGACCACAAGTATTCGATCAACGCCCGCACCTGTTACCGCATCCACCACATAACGCAACATCGGCCGGCCGGCCAATTGGTGTAAGACTTTCGGTGTCTTGGACTTCATGCGTGTTCCTTTGCCGGCCGCTAAAATAACCGCTGCTAAACCCAATTTTGACGACCCCTCAGCCTACGAATTCGGCACTTTTTAAACCGAGTATTCAACAAAGAAAACGCTTTTCCCTTTACGACCCTTCGAAAATTACCCCCCCCGTTAAGAAACATAAACTCAAAGGGAGCCGGAACGGCCCCCTTTTCTCACTGCTCAAGCGCGCTGTTGTAAGCCCCCAAAACCGCATCTTCAAGTTGCTTTCGTGCGTCAGGCGTTATCGGGTGCGCTACATCCCTGAAGTCGCCGTTTGGCACCCGCCGGCTGGGCATCGCCACAAAAAGTCCTGCCTTACCTTCCACTACTTTTATATCATGGACGACAAAAGCGTTTTCAAAAGTGATCGACACGATCGCCTTCATTTTACCTTCGTTTAGAATTTTACGAATCTTTACGTCTGTAATTTGCATCATTTAAAATACACCCCTTGTGACTTCTTTTAGCTAAAATTTCGCTAAAAACCCAGAGATTCCTGTTCTAAGTCACAAAAATTTAGACAATATTTTTATTATTTCTCAATCCGGGGAAAAACCGTTAAATGATCTGATTTTTAATTAGACCTTGCGGCGGAGATAATTATTGATTTATCATCTGTGGCAGTGAGGTGGTTATATGAACCTTGATTGGATCCGTACTTTCGGTACGGTTGCCAGAAGACGTTCTTTTTCCCGTACAGCCCGTGAATTAAACCTCAGCCAGCCGGCCGTTTCAAAACACATCGCGGCACTGGAAGCTGTATACGGCGTAAAGCTTATCGACCGGTCGCACCGCTCCGTAAATCTTACGGAAGCGGGCGTTGCCCTGCTGCCTATCGCGCTGCGTATTCTTGAGACTATCGAAGAAGCAGGCCGGGAGATGGATTCTTACGTCAACAACGTTAAAGGCGCACTGTTAATCGGAGCAAGTACCATCCCGGGACAATATGTTCTGCCTCAAATAATTCGCCGTTTCCGGCAACAATACCCGCTGGTGAATATCAGCCTTGAAATCGCCGACAGCGGTATAATCTACTGGCAGGTATTGGAAAACAAGCTCGTCCTCGGCGCCGTGGGCGCTTTGCAAGAAGCGCCCGGTGTACAGGCCGTTGCCTTCGCCGATGACGAACTCTTGCTTGTTATGCCGGTGGGTCATCCCCTTGCCGGACGAAAATCCGTTAATCCGCCCGCTGTTTTGAACCATGAAATTATCGGGCGGGAGCGCGGCTCGGGAACCCGAAGCGTGCTTGAAGCAGGATTGAAAAGTGCGGGAATAAGTCCGAAAGACTTGCGGACCGTTGTTGAAATGGGCAGCACGGAAGCAGCCCTGGCAGCCGTAGAAGCGGGAATAGGTCTTTCTTTTGTCTCGCGCTGGGCGGCCGAACAAAGGGCTAAGAACGGGCTGCTGGTATTAAGACGCGTCAAGGGCCTCAACCTGAAACGTCAGCTTTACTTAATCTACGCCGCCAACCGGTTCCTGCCGCGGCCGGTACAGGCCTTTATAGAATTCGCGGCCCGCCGGTAGCACTCATTCCAACCCGGACAAACCGGCACCAAATATTATTACCACAAAGACGCAGAGAACAAGAAGGGAATAAAATAGCTTAATAGCCTTATTCCCTTAGGAAGCTATGCTTGAAGTTGATGCGCCTTATCGCTGTTTCAATAGTTCAAAGTCAGGCTTAAAAAGACTGCATTTGAGGTCTGTTTGAGGTTCGGAGTTAAGGTCGAGATACAGAGACATCGATGGGCCCAACCGCAATAAGACCGGTTTTTTCAGCCGGAGCGGCCTTCGGCCACACGGCGAACTCTTCCGTTATCCTGTTCAGTTCTACCTCTGCGCTCTCCGTGCCTCCGTGGTGAATCTGTATCTCCATAACGTTACGTTATTAAAAACCTAGTTCTATTCTCTGTGTTCTCCGTGGCTCCGTGGTGAATGCAAAAAGGCCCTGGTTTTGCGGGTTTCCCGTTTTTCCTCAACTAATTATAACTAATTGTCATACTAATTATAACCGAATTAGAAGGAAGGTCTATAATAATATAGAATTGTTGCTATAAATTTTCAGCATGCCAAGGAGGGCTGTACGGGTATGGGTAAAGTAAATATTTTACTGGCCGGGATTGTGGCCGGCATCCTCGCACTCGTTCTTGTTAAGTTCGGCAACCCTCTGAACATGGGCTTTTGCATCGCCTGCTTTCTTAGGGACATTGCCGGCTCCCTCGGTCTGCACCAGGCCGTAAAAGTTCAGTACATGCGGCCGGAAATTCTGGGTCTGGCGTTGGGCGCTTTGGCCGCTTCACTGTTGAACAGGGAGTTTAGGACCGTCGGCGGGTCGGCCCCTCTCATCCGTTTTGCGCTTGGCTTTTTTGCCATCATCGGCTTCCTGGCCTTCCTGGGCTGCCCACTGCGGATGATCCTGCGCCTGGCGGGCGGCGACCTGAACGCTGTGCTGGGCCTGGCCGGCCTTACCGCGGGTGTCCTGTGCGGGGTGTTCTTGATCAACAAGGGATACAGCCTCGGCCGTTCCCAGCCGCAGGGAAAGGCGGGGGGCTATATTTTCCCCGGTCTCGTGTTAATCTTGTTGCTTTTCGCTGTTACCAAACCCGCTTTCCTCCTTGCAAGCAAGGAAGGTCCTGGAAGCATGTACGCCCCATTGGTTCTTGCCCTTGCCGCCGGACTGCTTGTGGGCTTTCTGGCCCAGCGTTCCCGACTCTGTCTGGTGGGTGGGATACGGGATTTCGTTCTCTTTCGCGATACTTACCTGCTGATCGGCCTCGCGGCTATTTTTGCCACGGTGTTACTTGGAAACCTCTTAATGCACACTTTCAATTTTGGCTTCGCCAACCAGCCGGTAGCCCATACGGACGGGTTGTGGAACTTTATGGGCATGGCGCTCGGTGGCCTGGCCTGCGTTCTTCTGGGCGGTTGCCCTCTCCGCCAGCTCGTTTCCGCGGCCGAGGGAAACACTGATTCCGCCTTGACCGTTTTGGGGATGCTGATCGGCGCCGCCACGGCGCATAACTTCGGCCTTGCGGCGAGCACGCAGGGCGTATCCCCCGCCGGACAGGCGGCGGTACTCGGCGGCCTGGCGGTGGTATTTCTCATCGGGGCCTGCAGCCGTTCGGCCATTAAAGTTAAAGGCTCGGCAGCCGACAATTCAAGTGCGGTTGCCGGGCAATAGACTCAGTCCTATTGGGCCTAACCGAACTTCGAACTTTTTTCAAGTGTTGAACGCTTATTTTCGGGGAGGAAGCTGCCGTGGCAATGCTTGTTGATACGAGGGGGCTGTTGTGCCCGGAACCGCTTTTGCTCGTCAAGCAGGAGATGTCTCGTCTCGGCGGGAAGGGTAAAATGGCGGTGCTGGTAGATTCCGGCGCCGCCAAAGAGAATATCTCCCGCCTGGCGCAAAACCAGGGGTGGGAGATAGCGGTCGACCAGCAGGAGGGATTTACCCGATTAATCCTTACGAAGTAATTAATCAAGAAATAAGGTAACTTACTGAATCCTCCAATTCCAGCGTTCCGGCGCTGACCTTTCGATTGCCTGGCGTGCCTATTTACAACCTTTTCAGATACTGATATCCTATTTTATGTGACATAACAAACTGCATAGGACCTTGATGGTCCATATTTGAGGTCAACTTCTAACTGACCTTAAATTCAATCCTTTTGAACCGGACTTCGAACTATTTTAGAGGGAGGAGAATCGATGCCCATTTTTGAATTTCGCTGCCTTCAGTGCGGCAACCTTTTCGAAAAACTGTTCATCAATCCCAAAGAAGAAGTGGAACTGAAATGCCCGGAATGCGGGTCCGAATCTTTGGACAGGGTGATCAGCAAGGCCAATGCCGTCATGGGAAGCGGCAAAGGCGGGAAAAAGCCCAGGCTTACTTCCAAATCGTGCAGTCCCGGAAGCAGTTGTCACACCCTGGAGATACCGGGAGCGGGGGATTAGGCAGCCATGAAGCACATACCCCCGCCCAGAGAATCCACCGAAGAGGCGGTATGCCCATTCTGCGGTATGGCCATTGACCGTCCGAAAGACCCGGACACATACAGGCCCGGGCAGATGCCTGTCGGGCGGTGCTCCTCTTGTGGCGCCGTTTACGCTTATGATATCAGCGGGCGGAATTTAGGAGCGGCTTTTGTTGAAGCCCTCGTCTTTGCCTGCAACCTGGACTGGGACCTGGCGTGGAGCCTTCTGCCCGAGGAGGATTACCTGCAACAAGACGTTGCCAGGTACGACGTTCAGACGCACCGCATCGTTCCGGGCGGTTTTTACGAGGGGAGAAAAATATCAGGCACCCTCTTTTTCGTCAAACTACAGCAAGACCTCCAGGAAGTTACTCAGGAAGGTGTCAAGCAAAAGCTTGAACGCGCCGCGGCGGTTATACTGCCGCCGGCTAAGGAAGAGCACACCGAGGCGGTAACCTATTCCAAAACAGAGATCGAAGAACTGGTAAAGGCCTTTGACATTGAGCCGATCCTGCGCGCCGTCAGGCACGACAAGAAAACCGTCAGGCATCTGCAGC
>JAGUUY010000147.1 GCA_020063185.1 Bacillota bacterium | reverse complement strand
ACTACCCCTTCCTGGTCGGGGAGCAGGTTGATCACCGGATGCGGTGTTGCCGGATCAAGTTCGGCACTGTTGGCCGCTTCCAGGCCGAGAACCCCGCGGGCAAATTCCACGACCGCCAGCTGCATCCCCAGGCAAAGACCGAGGTATGGCACTTTCACTTCACGGGCATAACGAATGGCCCGGATTTTACCCTCCGTCCCCCGCTCACCGAAACCTCCAGGCACCAGAATGCCGCCGGCTCCTTCCAGGAGCGAAACGGGCGTGCGTTTTTCAAGCTCCTCTGCTTTTACCCACCTGATATTAACCCGGACATTGTGCGCTATACCCGCGTGACACAGCGCTTCAATTATACTGAAGTAGGCATCCCTTAAATCGACATACTTTCCGACTAGAGCGACGGTGACCTCGCCTTGCGGGTGTTTAAGCCTTCGGACAATCTCCTTCCAATCCTCCATGTCCGGCGGTTGACAACTCAACCCCATACGTTCGACAACAAAACTCCCGATGCCCTGTTCTTCAAGTAGAAGCGGCACTTCGTATATCGTCTGGGCGTCCACCGCCTGGATCACCGCCCGGGGCTCCACATCGCAGAAGAGGGCGATTTTGCGTACCATGTCTATGGAAAGAGGGGTTTCGGACCGGCAGACGATGATATCGGGCTGAATACCGATGCCCCGCAGTTCCTTGACACTGTGCTGTGTAGGTTTAGTCTTTTGTTCATTCGCTCCGTGCAAATAAGGGACAAGGGTGACGTGAACATAGAGGGTGTTCTCCCGGCCGAGGTCTATTCTCAATTGACGGATGGCTTCAAGGAACGGCTGCGACTCAATGTCACCGACCGTACCGCCGATCTCAACGACAACCACGTCGGCGCCGGTTTCATGCCCGACCTTAAGGATGCGGCTCTTAATCTCGTTGGTAATGTGTGGAATGACCTGAACGGTACTCCCCAGGTATTCGCCGCGGCGTTCTTTTGTAATAACTGACCAGTATATACTACCGGTGGTAACATTGCATAACCTGCTTAAATCGTTGTCAATGAAGCGCTCGTAATGGCCCAGGTCCAGGTCGGTCTCCGCCCCGTCCTCCGTTACAAAGACCTCCCCGTGCTGAAAAGGGCTCATCGTTCCGGGGTCCACGTTAATGTATGGGTCGAGTTTTTGCATGGTAACGCTTAGACCCCGGCTTTTCAAAATGCAGCCGATTGAGGCGGCCGTAACCCCTTTTCCAAGGGAAGAAACCACACCGCCGGTGACAAAAACGAACTTGGCCATATTCTCCTCCGTAAGCTACAAAAAATAGTGATAATATTATTACCCTTAAACGATGTTCTGCAGAGCATACCTAACTATGCTAATGTAAAGAAGGCCGCCGGTCAATCACATTTTTTCCGGCGCGCTGATCCCAAGAAGCGCCAATGCCCGGCGGAGGACTATGCCGGTAGCCAGCACCAGCACCAAACGGGCTTCCTCAAGGCCCGGGTCGGCCCCGATAACCCGGTGCACATTATAAAAGGAGTGGAACAAACCTGCCAGTTCATGCACGTACCCCGTCAAACGGTGGGGCGCCAAATCGATGGCCGCATCCACTACCTCTTCGGGGAAATCGGCCAGCTTCTTAACCAGCCGTTCTTCCTCTTCGGCCGCCAGCAGCTCAAGCCGAACCGAATCGATCGCAGGCAGTGCTTTGTCCCTTAAAGCAAGCTGTCGGAAGAGGCTTGCGATACGAGCGTGGGCATACTGGACATAATACACCGGGTTCTCCATGCTCTGCGCACGGGCCAGGTCAAGGTCGAAATCCAGGTGGCTGTCCGAACCGCGCAGCACAAAAAAGTAGCGTGCGGCATCCCGGCCTACTTCCTCAAGCAGTTCGTCAAGAGTTACGAAGTCCCCGGTGCGCTTAGACATCCGCACAACTTCGCCGC
Source organism: Bacillota bacterium (assembly GCA_020063185.1). Lineage (GTDB taxonomy): Bacteria > Bacillota > Desulfotomaculia > Desulfotomaculales > Ammonificaceae > SURF-55. The sequence goes on along the minus strand of JAGUUY010000147.1, from coordinate 12,456 downwards.
TCTGGAAGAGGCGCACGAGCTGCATTATTATTACCTGGAGACAGTCGGGGTCGTAGCCGAGCGCCTCAAGCCCGGCCTTCAAACGGGCGACGTGCCCGTAGTGGTCCGCACCCCATACATTTATCAGCCAGGTGAAGCCGCGGCTGAACTTATCGACGTGATAGGCAATGTCCGCGGCAAAATACGTTGCGGCGCCATTTGACCGGATCAGAACCTCATCTTTTTCGGCGCCGTACCGGCTGGCTCTAAACCACAGCGCGCCTTCAGATTGGTAGGTGGCTCCCGCTCGTATCAGGTTTTCGACAACCTTTTGCACCGCCCCTGACGCATGGAGAGCGCTTTCGGAGAACCAGACGTCGTAAAATATGCCGAAGGACCCAAGTGATTTGCTGATATGGGCGATTTTATCCGCGATACCGAAATCGGTCAGCGCCTTTATTCGCTCGGGCCCCGGTACGCGGCGATAGGTTTCGCCGGTCTGCGCGATGAAACGCCGCGCGGTATCAGCGATGTCCGCGCCCTGGTAGCCGTCTTCCGGTACCGGCGTGTCCTCGCCGAATTCCTGGCGGTATCGTGCTTCAAGGGAAGCCGCCAGGCGGTCGATTTGATGCCCCGTATCGTTAATGAAAAACTCCCTGGTGACAGTGAAACCGCAATAATTTAAAAGCGCGGCGATACTGTCGCCAAGCGCCGCGCCACGGGCATTACCCATATGCAAAAGGCCGGTCGGATTGGCGCTTACGAATTCAACGTTGACCTTTTGCCGCCCGCCGATTGTTGACCGGCCGTACTCTTCGCCCTCTTTAACAATTTGTCGCAGCGTCTCATTCAACCACCCGGCCCGCAGGTAAAAATTAATAAAGCCCGGTCCGGCAATATCCGCCTTCTCTACCCAGGAGCACCGCTGATAATCAAAGTGCTGCAGGATAACAGCCGCAACGTCGCGCGGCGGCCGGCGGGTGGGCTTTGCCAGTTGCATAGCCAAGTTGGTGCTGAAATCACCGAACTGCTCTTCTCTGGGGGAACTTACCACGAATTCGGGTATTTTCGCCTCGGTTGGAAGTTCGAGGGCGGTGCGAGCGGCATCCAAAGCGCCGTGGAGTGCGTGAGAAATCGCCGTCCGGATCTCGCTTTTCAGCGAACCCATCTCAGACCTCCCTGACGGTGATGCTCAAAGCCCTGGAACCGATTAACTGGCGGTCCAGTGCTAATTCGTACTCCAGATTAATGCTGCCGCCCATTTCCGTCAAGTCCACTTCCACCTTATGTGGAAAAACGTCGCAAAACATGCTCCCGTATGGTGTGACGTAGTTGCCCCTGTTGGGGATTCCCACTTCAAAAACCTGCTTCAACTCTTGCGCTCCCATCCGGTTGAGCGTCACCCGTCTCGGCTCCGCCTTGAGCGTGGTGGTGGTCCCTGCCATTCCTGAAAGCTCCGATTCGTTATAAACGATATAGAAATCCCTGTTACGGCGGAATAACCTCGCCCGGGTAACCAACTCGATGGTTTCGTGCTCCCCGAGTTCGTCGGTGAGAGTTCCCTTGACGGTTACCAGGACCTCCTTTTTCATCGGTTCACCTGCCCGTTCAAGGTCTTAAAATGCTAATTGAAAAGGGCAGAACCAAGTTTCCCCCGCCCGCAGCCTAACAACGGGTTTCTACACGGCCCCCGATAATCCTCCCCCAATACTCGCCACAGGTCGCTTTTCTCTTTTTTGAGGGTCAACCTTTGTGCGGTACCGCTTCCCGGTCCCGGTCCGCGGGAAGGGGGCGGGAAGCCTTTTTCTTCAGCCTTACCCGCTTGACGAACCCTGTCATCCTTTTCAAGGCCTCCACCAAATTGGAGACCGAAGCGGCGTAGGAGCAACGGATGAATCCTTCTCCGCTCGGGCCGAAAGCGGTTCCCGGAACAACCGCCACTTTTTCCTCAAACAGAAGTCTTTCGGAAAATTCCTCACTGCTCAGCCCCGTATCTGTGATGCGCGGAAACGCGTAAAAGGCGCCGCCCGGCTCGCTGCATGGCAGGTCCATTTCCCTAAAGGCGTTCATCACCAGGCGGCGGCGGTGGTTGTACTGACCGACCATTTGACGCATTTCCTTCAATCCGTTTTTCAAGGCCTCAAGAGCGGCTGTCTGGGCGGTAATCGGGGCGCAAAGCATGGTGTATTGATGAATCTTGTTCATGGCGTCGATAAAGGCTTTGTTTCCGGCCGCATAACCCAGGCGCCAACCCGTCATCGCAAATGCTTTGGAAAACCCTTGCAGCACTATCGTACGGTCCCTCATACCGGGTAATCTGGCAATGGATACGTGTTCGCCCTCATAAGTCAACTGGGCATATATCTCGTCCGAGATCACCACCAGATCGTGCGCCTTGGCCACCGCCGCGATATTCTCCAACTCCGTACGGGGTAACACCGCGCCGGTGGGATTATTAGGATAAGCCAAAAGCAGCACTTTACTTTGCGGCGTGACCGCCTTTTCAACCTGTCCCGCGTTGATGCGGAAGTTGTCTTCCATCCGCGTGGGCAGGGGAACCGGTACGCCGCCCGCCAAAACAGTGCAGGGAATGTAAGAGACATAAGTGGGCTCCGGAATCAGAACTTCGTCGCCCGGCGCCACGAGAGCCCTCAACGCCAAATCCAGCGCCTCGCTGACCCCGACGGTGATCAGGATTTCGCCGTGCGGGTCGTATCGAAGCTGGAAGGCCTGGTTCAGGTACCTGGCTATCTCGTCCCGTAATTCTTTCAGCCCCTGATTGGAGGTGTACATAGTGTAACCTTTCTCAAGGGAGTAAATGCAGGCCTCCCGTATGCGCCAGGGCGTTACAAAGTCGGGCTCGCCGACCCCGAGTGAAATTACACCTGTCATCTCCGCCGCAAGGTCAAAGAATTTCCTAATCCCCGAGGGCGGCATATCCCGGACCACCGGGTTGACCCTTTCCCCCCACGTACTCATGGAGAAACCACCAACCTTGACGCGGGTTCTTCCTTTTTGTCGACAAGGATGCCGTCCTGCTTATATCCTTTCAGGACGAAGTGTGTGGTGGAACTGACCACGCCTTCGATCGGCGCCAGACGAGTGGCAACGAAGAACGCGACCTCCTGCATGGTCGTTCCCTCCACCTCCACCGCCAGATCATAGGTTCCCGACATCAGTCTCATCGTCCTCACCTCGGGGAACCGGGCGATTCGTTCGGCTACGGCGTCGAAGCCCACATCGCGCTGCGGGGTGACTTTAACCTCGATCAGAGCGGTGACTTTGTCAATGCCTATCTTATTCCAGTTGACCAGCGCCCGATAACCGAGGATAAGCCCACGCTGTTCCAGGTCCTTAACCATTTCTTCGACTTCCGACACCTTCATGTTTAGCATGGTGGCAAGGTCCTGCGCGGTGTAGCGCGCATCCGCTTCCAGCAGTTCCAGGATTTCGTGCTCCCGGTTTCTACCCATAACAAATCCCTCCCCTCTCCCTTGAAAATAGTACTTCTTTCGATGGGCGCTACGATGAGCTTCGCATTACTTCGTCAGGCTCACCGGCCATTTTGGAGGTTAGAGGCAGGAAGTTAGAGGTTAAATTCTTGAAGGGAATTCGCTGCAGCGAATTCCTCCCCTTGATCCGACATCCAACCTCTTGCATCCAACTTCCAAAGTGCTCGCTCCTCGCCGCGTTCCGCCTTTGTTACGTTACTGCTTCTAAGTAGCCAGCTTAAGGGTCCTCATTTTCTTTCAACGTGGCGCCGCCTAAGGCGGCATAGGCGACTCCCTTCAAAATATAAGCTTTCCGGACAGTCGCTTCCGCACAAAGGGCCAAATCCGTCAACGGCTCCGGGTCGGCGGCGGTGTATAACAGCAAAAAACTCGCCCGGTTAAGGACGAGGTTTTTCACTCGCGGTACCACCTTAATTGGCGCCGCTTCAGCAGCGCCCCCTCTACCCGGTAACGGCGGGGTCCGGGAAGCATTAACAGCCGCATGCTTTTCTGCTTCCGGCTCAGGGGTGGCGCGGGAGGTTCCTTCCGCCGGGCTTCCACTCTTCCCGGCTCGCTTGCGGAGGTAGACCGCCCTTCTTCCCTTCACGGCCATTCATTATTATCTTTTTTCTACCACAGAACGGTAACCTGAGTCAATCGTTTTGTTCGAGACAGATGCGCTTCTCATTTTCCCAACGCGGCCGCTATTTGTCCGGCCACCTTTTGGCCTGAAAGTACCATGCCCCCGAAAACGGGACCCATCCGGTAGCCGCCGGCAACCGCATTGGCGGCCATTCCGGCAACGAAGAGACCGGGATAAACCTCTCCGGTATGATCAAGGATTTGCTGCTCTCCTACCTCCGCCCACAAAGATTTTTCACCCTGGATACGCCCCCCCGGAGTCTTCAACACAACCCCGTCTTTCCGCTGCAGAATGTGCACCACACGCGCGTCATGCCCGGTCGCGTCGACGGCGCAACGACACCGGACCGCGAGGGGATCGATGTGTAACCCTGCCATATCCACTGCCGTCCAGTTCAAGACCAACCCGGCGACAGTGTCGTGGTGGAGGACCACGTCCTCCACCGTGATCAGGTTCATAATGAGGGCGCCCGCGCGGCAGGCAGCGTAGGTCAACCCGGCTACGGACTCCACCGCGTGCGCGGTGTAGTAACCCGGCTCACATTCCTCGAAACCGACGCCGACCGTTTCAAACACAGAGCGTGCCGGCTCCTGGAATACTATCCGGTTGAACATCATCGCTCCGCCCCACATCCCGCCTCCTACACTGAGCCTGCGCTCAAAAACCACCGTCTTAAGTCCCTTGCGGGCCAGGTAAAAGGCCGCGGTAAGTCCTGAAGGCCCCGCACCCACCACCGCCACGTCGAACTCGATGATCGCCATTAAATCCTGGTGATAACGGCCGGTTATGGCGCGGGAGATAATCCGTTCGTCAAGCTGTTCATATTTGCGGTCCATAGTAGTAAACTCCTCTCTCTTAAGAAGCCGTTGAAAACTACGCCCGGCATTTGGAAGTTCCCTTGCCGATTATTCCTAATAATTGTTCCTTATAATTTATCTCTCCCCGGGGATAGCGTCAAGAAAACTCGCGTATTCAACATGGACGTTTTTTTAGGGACCCCGCCGCCGCTGGCATTTCTGCGCAGGGAAACGGCGTTGCCGGCTGAAATCTTTTGGAATTTGAAAATATATTAATATTATGGCAGGACCTAAGCTGGGATCCTTAACGATAGCGGCCGCCTACATCGGTACGGTGGTCGGGGCGGGGTTCGCCTCCGGACAGGAAGTGCTCCAGTTTTTCACCTTTTTCGGCCTGAAGGGAATTTTCGCCCTTACCCTCGCGGGGTTCTTATTCGTCTTCTTCGGCCGCGCGGTGCTTAAGCTTGGTAACGAACTCCAGGCCGCCACGTACGCCGTTATAGTAAGGCATGCCGCCGGCCCTTTCCTAGGCCGGATAGTGGACGGCATCATCACCTTTTTTTTGTTTGGCGCTCTAACAGCCATGGCCGCCGGAGCGGGAGCGATTTTTGCGGAGCAGTTCGGTCTGCCGAAGGCCCTGGGCAGCGCCGTGATGGTCACAGCGTCACTGGTCACCGTACTTTCGGGCTTCCACGGGGTCGTTCTGGCGATCAGTTTCTTCGTCCCCATACTCCTCCTTTCGGTTTTCGGTATATGTGCCGCAACTCTATTTAACTTCCCAATCGACCTTGCGGCGGTAAATCGGTGGGCGGAAACCGCAAAACCGGTCATCCCTTTCTGGCCTCTTTCCGCCGTGGCCTACGTTTCCTACAACATTGTGCTGTCTATCGCCATCCTGGCGCCGCTGGGGGCCAGGGCCGCCCATGCGGGCGCGATAACCAGGGGGGCGTTATGGGGTGGTCTTGGTCTATTCGCCGGTGCTTTGGCGATCAATCTTGCCATCCTTACCGTCCCGTCCGCAGCCGCACAATTCGAAGTACCGATGGTTTTCATCGCCGGCCGTTTTTCGCCGTTGGTGCAAGGCGGATACGGACTCGTCCTCCTCGCGGAAATCTATACCACGGCGGTCGCCAACCTTTATGGTTTTACCGCACGGGTGTCCCCTATAGAAACCAAACGCTTTAAAAAAATAGCCTTTTTTACGGCCGCTGCAGCCTTTGCGGCCAGCCTGCTCGGCTTCTCAACACTCGTGCGGTATCTTTACTCCGCAGTCGGCGTAGCCGGTGTGCTCCTCCTCGGCGGCCTCACCTACAGGATCTGGCGCCGAAAATAACCCGGTCATACCGATAACGCACGGCCGCCTTCCAACCAGGATTTGCCTTCAAGCTGCCTATCAGTTATAATCCTCAACATAAAGCGCCGGGTCACAACGAAAACGCGGGCCGTACAGGGAACCGCACGACCGGGCCACACTTCCCGGCGATTTGCCGCTTGCAGGTTTGGGTAGTTTTATACGCGCTTTTGGAGGCGGTTCGATTTGCAGCGCTTTTGGTTTGCCGCGTTATTGGCCCTCCTTGCGGACCAGGTTTCCAAGTCGCTGGTGCTGAAACTGCTTGCCCACGAAATTACCATCGTCCCCGGGATTTTGGTGTTGCGCAGCGTGGCGAACCCGGGAGCGGCATTCGGGTTTCTAGTCAACCAGACGCAGCTTTTGATACTGTTAACAACCGGGTTGGCTCTGGCGATAGTAGTGGGGTATAAAAGAATCCGCGCGGAAAGCGCTTGCTTCCAGTGGGGCGTGGGCCTGCTTTTCGGCGGGGCTTTGGGAAATCTTTTTGACAGGATGCGCTTCGGGTACGTTGTGGATTTCATCGATATCGGTTTTTGGCCGGTGTTCAACCTGGCCGACACGGCCATTGTCATTGGGGTAGGTTTAATAGCGGTCGCGGTCTGGAGGAGTAAGACGTGACCGGAATACGAATCCGGTGGTCAGTAGTTACAATCAAAAATTCTTGAACATCTAGGATAGTCCATCGCCCACTACCAAGTACCGAGCTCATTCTCAAGGAATCCAAGGCAGATTCACATTTCGGCGAACTCGCCTCTATACTGGATTCTGTCCACAAACTTCAAAGGGGTATGCGAAATTGGTCCTCGTAGAACGATTGGTCGTTGACGACGAGGACGGCGGGGCGCGCCTCGACCGCTATCTTGCCGTGCAACTGCCGGATATCAGCCGCTCCCGGTTTCAGCAACTCATCAATGAGGCACAAGTGCGCGTGAACACGAACGCAACCCGTCCCAGTTACCGTGTCCGGGCCGGTGATGAGATCCTCATAACCTTGCCCCCGGCTGAAATTCCGGCTATACGTCCGGAGCCTATTCCCCTGGAGATAACCTTTGAGGACAGCACGATGCTCGTGGTAAACAAGCCCCGGGGAATGGTGGTCCACCCGGGAGCCGGTCACTATCAGGGGACGCTGGTAAACGCCCTCTTGCATCACTGCCGGGACCTTTCGGGAATCAACGGTGTGTTGCGCCCGGGAATTGTACACCGTCTCGACAAGGATACCTCGGGGCTTCTGATGGTGGCGAAAAACGATGCCGCACACCTGGCTCTGGCCGAACAGTTAAAAGAAAGGCGCGTACTAAGGGAATACGTGGCCCTCGTCCACGGCAGGGTCAAGACGCAAACGGGTACGGTAAACGCGCCCATCGGCCGGCACCCGCGGGACCGCCAGAAGATGACGGTAACCGCCAAGGGCCGACCGGCTGTAACGCACTATACGGTAATCGAAAGTTTCACCGCTTACACGCTTTTAAGGGTGCAATTGGAAACGGGCCGCACCCACCAGATCCGCGTGCACCTTGCCCATATCGGTCACCCGCTGGCGGGCGACCTCAGGTACGGGCCGGCCCGTCCGCATCTGGGTTTGACCGGCCAATTCCTCCACGCCGGAGTGCTGGGGTTTACCCACCCGACTTCAATGGTCTTTACCCGCTTCGAGGTTCCGTTGCCCGCAGAATTGGAGGCTGTACTGTGTTACCAACGGCGTGTCCGTAACGGGGCTCAGCCCGAAATTCGGCCGTAATAGTTTCGGGAATGGGATTCAGGACATCGACAATTAAACTTATTGTATCGCCCCTGAGACCTCGGCGCATGGCCTCAAGCGCAAGCGTATCTGCCGGTAGGACATTCCCAAGATTGACGTCGGGACCGAAACGGTGGATAAATTCCACCTGCTGCGCCTTCCGCGGCGCCTCCCAGATGATTGTCTCCGGTTCCCCGACCGACGCCAGAAAGGCATCGCAAACCGAGTGCTTCAGACGCCCGTGGGAGTTATAAATCCATGTCCGGGACCCGTTCTCCCGTCCTTCGATAATAACCCACTGAGCCCCGGCTTTGCGGTCCGCAGCGGCCTGACGGGCCATTTCCAGCGGGCCGGCACAAATTTTTGGGTTTTTCTTGCCGACTTCCGTGAGAACGATAAATCCGGCGTTCCGCGCCAGATTTATCGCATACATTCTAGTGTTCTGGTCCAGGGTGAGGCTCCCGTCAGAAACCTCCACGGCGGTGAAGCCCACATCCTTGATTTGCCTCAAACATTCCGCAAGCCGCCCCCTGGCGATCGCAATTTCGAGAAACGTCCCCCCGGGGTATACTTCGATCCCGAATGAGCGGACCAGTTCTATCTTGGCAGCCAATAAGAGCGGGTTATAGAGGACCGTCGTTCCGAAACCGAGTTTGATGAAGTCGATATAATCGCCGGCCACCTCAAGGAGATCCCGGGTTTCCGCCAAACCTAACCCTTTATCGAGCACCATGGTCACACCGCTTCGACGTGGGCGTCTTAAACTCCGAGCCGTTGGTGGAAGGCCTACTACTTCTTGGAAAAGATCCATGCTGCCAACTCCTTCCAATTAGTTAACCACTTAAATTAATTCTTGCGTCAGTGTATGCAATGTTCAGGATACGGTGTGCGGCTTTTACTTCCTTTGTTTTCCCCCCGATTCCTGAACCTCCAGCGAACTTGCAATAACGCTCCCGCGTACAAAAATCAACGTCAAAACCGCTGCCAGGAACGCCAGTCCCGCCGCGGCGCCGAAGGTCAGTTTTATCGAAGAAGCGAGCAGAAAGGCAAAAAGTGGGGGGCCGGCGGCGACTCCAAGAAAACGTACGCCGCCGTAGAAAGCCGTTACAATACCGCGGGCGGTCATCCCTACACTGGACGTTACCAGAGTGTTCAGGCACGGCAAGGCCAGCCCGACGCCGACGCCTGCGAAGCTGATACCCGCGAAGAAGAAAAAGGTGCTGTGAAAGAAAACGAAAGAGGCAAGTGCGGTACCCAGGACGAACATTCCGCCGGCCACCACAAACGGCATGAGGTTGATGCGTTTTTTAATAACCAAACCCGTGATGTAAGCGGTTAAGCTCATAAAAGCCACCGGCACCGCAAGCAGCAAGCCCTTGTAAACACCGCCCACTTTCAAAGCGGTTTCGAGGTGCTCCGACAAAAAGAAAAGAAGCCCGAAAAGCAGCAACAGGGATGCCATGCCGGCGAAAAAAGCGCCGGCAAGGTTACACCCTTTTTGCGCCGAAGCGGCTTTGAGGATTTTCCAGTACTCCCTGAGGGGGGTCGGTTCGGAACGCGTCTTGGGCTCGGTGATAAAAAACAAGACGCCGAGGAGAACAGGGATCACGAAAACCGGAAAAACAAAGAAGGGATAAAACCAACCTAACAGGCCCACGGCAGCCCCGAGGACAGGACTGACAATCTTTCCCGAACCGTTCGCGGCTTCCAGAATTCCCAGCGCGCTACTCCGCTGCTTCCCGCCGAACAAGTCGCCGACAAGAGCCATTGCGACGGGAGCAGTTCCGGCGGCGCCGATCCCTTGGAAAACACGGCTGATGAGGATGTATGGATAGGCCTCTTTTTGCAGCAACAGGTAGCTTAAACCGGCGGCAAGACCGCTGAGAGCGTATAGTCCAAGCGCGGGAATCAGCACCATACGGCGGCCGAACCTGTCCGCAAGGAGGCCGGTGAACGGAATAGTCAGACCCGCCGGAACGGAGAACAAGGTGATGATAAGACCCGCCTGAAAAACAGAAATCCCGAAGTAGCTCTTCATAGCTGGAAGTATCGGGATAAGCATGGAGTTACCCAACACCATAACCAAAGGCACTCCAGCAAGAACCCATATGTCTAGTTTTTTCATACATCTTATTTTTTCGCGCGCGGGGAGGTATATGCGTTTAGAAAACGTCATATCTTTGCTCGAAGGGCGGATATAACCAGTTCAAAGTTCTATGTTCTACGTTTAAAAGGCATAGTGAGAAAGCAAGCGGTACTGGATTTAGAACTCGCAACTACCTCAATTCCAGTTCTGGTTCCCGGTTTCTGATCCCGGACCAAGGACTTTCAACTGAGGACAGAGGACTTTAACCGAGGACTTTCGACCTTCAACTGAGGACGTTACTCGCGACTCGTGACTCGTGACTCGCGACTCGTGACTTATATGGAGGAGATGTGCCGTGTTCAGGGTTTACGATTCTGTTGTCTGGGGTATGGCGGGGCTTCGGTTCCTCTCTTCGGGGATAGAATTCACCGCCGCAGCGTTGATGCTCTATTTCGGCAGGGTGGAAACGGCTTTCCAAATTAACGCGCTGCTGAGCCTGATCGGACCAACCATACTCTTCTCGGTAACCGTGCTGGGGCTCTGGGGCTTGGCGGCACGTCTTTCTCTTGTGGGTCTTGCAAGTGTTATGTTGGGAGTCGGGTTAATCTTTTACGGTGTGAACCAACTCCGGTAGGTCCGGAACCGGTGAAAAAAAACCTGAAGACAGGCCTTGAAGCAGGTGTTTCATGGACCCAATAGCTACGATAGTTCCCGTTAACCGGTATCTCTGGAGCAGTCCGCCTACGGTTCACATACTGTTGCCGAACAATTTACGCCATAAGTCCTTTCCCGGGTGCTTTTTCCCGGCGCCGGACATAAAAAGACGCTGTTTCAGCGCCGTTTCCGCCTCCTCAGGGGCGGCAAGACGGCTCAGCCACCCTCCTTCCGTCAGGCTCACGTGCCCCGTCTCTTCGGAAACCACAAGCACGAGGGCGTCCGTCTGCTCGCTCAACCCGACCGCGGCCCTGTGCCGGGAACCCAGGTCCGAAGGCACAGCGTACTGAGCCGCGAGCGGGAGAAAGCATCCGGCAGCCGCCACCCGTTGCCCCCGAATGATAACGGCCCCATCGTGGAGCGGCGAGCGGGTGCCGTAGATGCTGAGCAATAGCTTTTTTGAGACTACTGCGTCAAGTTCGACCCCCGTTTCAATGTACTCTTTGAGCCCTACCTGGCGTTCGAAAACAATCAGCGCTCCTCTACGCACGCCGGCAAGCTCCACAACCGCCGCCGCAACCTCGGCGATTACCCGCCGCGCCTCGTCGGTGGCCGCCAGGCGCAAAAAGGGTGCGCCCTGGCCCAGTCTTTCCAGAATTCTCCTGATTTCCGGCTGAAAAATGATCGGCACCGCTACGAACGCCATCATCCAGACCTTCTCAAGCGTCCATTTAAGAAACCGTAGGTCAAGTGCATAACCAATACCCGTTACCGCGGCAAGAATCATTATCCCTTTAAGAAGTTGCACGGCGCGTGTTCCGCGCATCGGCCAAAAGACCGCATAAGCAATGATACCTACCAGGGCGACATCCACAATGTTCAGAATCAAACGCGTAGATACGTCGAGCTGAGACATGTTTTACCTCGTTCCCTCAATTTTCGACGTGATTTCTTTTCGCCGCCGCTGCAGCGGTTTCCTGCCGCGTATTCTTAAAGAAAAGTCCGAGCGGCTGATTGTTCGGCTGTTGGCGGATGACATTTCTGAAACTCGAGTGAAATAACGATCTTTCTTTTTTGATTATAGAAGAAAAATTCTTTTTTTCTTGTGTTTCATTCCTGGCTGTTCTATAGTGATTGTAAAGATATATGCATGATGCAACTAGAGGATTAACAGCATGGCTTACCGCAATACCCCAGAAGACGAAAACGTAGCATATGCCGCTTACCTGCGGGGAGAGCAGTTGTTGCAGCCGGGTTTGCTTCTGCTTCTTGCCCGGCGTCCCATGCACGGATACGAACTTATCCAATCCTTGAACCGGCTTTCTTTCCATCCGGAAGAGTGCGATCCCGCGACGGTCTACCGTAACCTGCGGCGGATGGAGGACGATGACCTTGTACGCTCGGAATGGCAGGCAGGCGAATCCGGACCGGCGCGGCGCGTATACCACCTGACAGCCGAAGGGGACCGTCTTTTGAACATGATGGCGGCCAATGCGCAGCGCCGCCGTAAGCAACTTGAGGCTTTTCTGACACTATTCGCCGACACCCGCTTGGATAACGGCGGGGTCCCCTCCAACAAACCCCCGTTGCGGGAGGAGGAAACAAAAACCCAATGAAAAAAGTAACCATGCGCATCCTGCACGCCGGGGCGCTGCGCGGGCCTTTGAAGGAATGCGCCCGGGCATTCCAGCAGATTCAGCCCGGAGCCACCTTT
>JAGUUY010000036.1 GCA_020063185.1 Bacillota bacterium | reverse complement strand
GCCGGCACCACCGGCGCCCGCTCCGACACCAACGCCGGCACCACCGGCGCCCGCTCCGACACCGACACCACCACCTCCGTCGCCTGCACCGGGTGGAACGGCGGAAGTTAATTACCTATCTGCGGGTGAAAAACAGATGTTTGACCTGGTAAATCAGGAAAGAGTTAAAGCGGGGCTTAGGACTTATGCCATAAACACAAAATTGGTCGACCTAGCGCGAATGAAATCTCAAGACATGTACGAAAATAATTACTTCGGCCATACTTCACCGACCTACGGCACGCCGCTGCAAATGGTAAGGAATGCCGGCATCAGCGCCAGAGTTATGGGTGCGGAGAACATAGCCAGAGCTTCGTCGGTAGTAAGGGCACATGAATTGCTCATGAACAGCGAAGGTCATCGCGCCAATTTACTAAACCCGCTGCACGATACCATCGGCATCGGTGTAGTCAGTACGCCTAACGGCGTTTACGTAACACAGTTGTTCCTTGGCCACTAAGAAATTGGGCAACTAGAAACTAAAGGGCGGGCCTTCAAGGTCCGCCCTTTTTTCTGGCCTCACCTTTTGTTTTTCGGCAACTGCCGGTACTATCTCTTTCATTTAAAGGTATAAACCGGAATCCCTTCGCGTAAGTCAGACGTTCTGATAAAGCCGCGTTTCACGACCCCTTTAAATAAAGATTCTGCATCCGCCACCTTAAAACCTGGCTCCAATGCCGGTGAAGCGACCTCACTCGCTGATTTAAAAGTGAAGACGCCGGGCTTGACTCTATTGAATGACTTTCCTGTCAGCATGCCGACCAGTTTCTGTTTTTTAAGTGCGTTTTGTGCCGAGACACTCTTTTCGGCCGCTGACGTGAGGTGTTTGATCACCTCGGAAGCGATAGTTGCTTTTGGCAACCCGCCGGTCGCTCTTTTCCCATGAGAATCCGCATGGGCGGTAGAAGTCGGACCGTGTCCGGGACTTTCCGTGCTTGTTCTATTCCTTGCAGTTTCCATTCTTTCTCCGGGCGCCGGTTTATGATAAATACGAACTCTCGGAGCAGCGTTTTCCGAATGTCCGGGTTCAACCAATGAACGAGACCAGCGCACTTTAGTCACCTCCAGCTTATAATACGAACCTGGACCGCTTTTTGTTAAACCGGGTTGCATATTTTTACCTGTAATTTGACACAACCGGTGCTGGACCAACATAAATTGGTATCACAAAGCGCTAAAAAATTATTATATTCCAAGGAGGCTGTATTATGAGCGAAGATGTAAGCACCGAATGGAAGGATCCAAAGCCTAAACCATTCAAGGACTTTGAGGTTGTGTGTATCGAGACTTTTAAAGTTTACGACTTTTGTTTTCAAGCGGAAAGCCGGGAACAGTGTTTCAATTTACCCGACACCCTGCCTTTTAGCACCGCATTACCAATCGGTTGTACGGTATCCTGTAAAATCGTTGACACACCTACCTGTGTCGAAATATCTCGCACCCCGCCCGATGAAAAGGGCCGTTCGGCTGTCACTTTCGCCGTGAGCGTCACCATAAGAGTCAGAATAATTCCTCCCGTGAGTTTCAGCAGCGAAGATGCCGAAGCTCAACAACTTTTTAAATTCAAGCTTACAAAGACGATCAGCTTCACCAAGACGGTTGTGCTTTGCGCTCCGGAAGGAACTTTTACGGACTGCGCGATCGTGGATTCAGCCTGCAGGTGCGTCCTGATTGGGGAACAGGTTTGCTGCACCGTCGACCTGTGTATCGTCATCCAATCGCGGGCTGTCGTGAAACTGTTGATCCCGAGCTTCGGTTTCTGCGTTCCCAAGGTTTGTGAAGAGGTGTCTCCCGTGCCGCCGGTGGTATGTCCTCCGGTCTTATTCCCTCCTCAATGCGACGATGATTAACCAATAAGCATAAGCAGAGGGGCCGGGTTTTAACCCGGTCCCTTTTCGGGGGGATGAAATTGCACTTATCCACAACTTCGATTCCCATAAAGGGAATTTATGACCGCGAGAAGCTGACCAGCGATTTGTTAAGCGAGCAGGGCGTTAAAAAGGTTGAAATCGACCGGGAAATGGTTTACGTCACTTACAAACCCGCGGAAGTACCTTTGATGCTCGTCTACCAAGTTGTCCAGAGAAACTGCAGGTTCGTCTCCGGGGGCTGAAGGAAAACCTGGAAACCCCGTGCGGGATAAAAACCACTTAAAAGCGGCGCCACCAGTTGATGAGAATAGCTGAACCCTTTAACTGTGAACTGTGAACTTGGAAGTATTTTCAGGGCAGTAAGTAGGAAGGCAGGGCGGAACGGTCAAATGGAAAGTACTTGACTTATCCGGTCCATGCCTTCTTTGATGTTTTCTAAAGAGGTCGCGTAGGAAATTCTAATAAATCTGTCATCACCGAAGGCGGCTCCGGGTACCACGGCGACTTTTGCTTCTTCCAGCAACAGGGCGGCCAAATCTGAACCGCTGGCGACCGTTGCGCATCCGAATTTACGCCCAAAGTAAGCCGAAACATCTGGAAACACGTAAAAAGCGCCGCCGGGCTTATTGCATTTGATCCCGGGTATTTGAGCCAGTCTGTGAAGGATATAATCACGGCGTTCGGCAAACGCCGCGACCATCAACGAGAGACTCTGCTGCGGTCCGCGGAGAGCCTCTAAAGCCGCTGCCTGGGCGATTGAATCGGGGTTCGAAGTGCAATGACTCTGTAGACCGGCCATCGCTTCCGCCACCTCTGCGTCCGCCGCGGCGTAACCTATGCGCCAACCGGTCATGGCGTACGCCTTGGAAACACCGTTTACGACGATGGTTCTTTTCTTAATATCCGGGTTAAAAGCGGCTATACTGGCGTGCCGGGCGCCGTCGAAAATTAATTTCTCGTAGATCTCATCCGACACGACCCAAATGCCGGTGTCGCTAAGCGCCTCTGCGACGGTTGTAATTTCTGCGGGGGTATAAACACTCCCGGTGGGGTTCGAAGGTGTATTCAGGATCATGGCGCGCGTACGGGGACCAAGCGCGCCCAAGATGTCTTCGGGTTTTATTTTGAAACCGTTTTCGGCGCTTGCCTTGATTACCACCGGCCTTGCGCCCGCAAGCTTAATTTGCTCCATATAACTAACCCAGTAAGGCGCGACGATTATTACCTCGTCCCCTTCTTCGGCCAGTACATGGATCGCATTATAGAGAGAATGCTTTGCGCCGCACGAAACCACAATCTCTTCGGGCCGGTATTCCAATCCGTTGTCTTGAAGGAGCTTCTCACAGATTGCTTTTCGGAGCTCAAGAACTCCGGGGACCGGCGTATACTTTGTTTGCCCGCGGTACATGGCCTCCGTGGCAGCCTCCTTGATATTTTGAGGCGTGTCAAAGTCCGGTTCGCCCACACCGAAATTAATAATTCTTTCCCCGGATAATGCCAGTTCTTTTGCCCGGGCATCGACCGAGAGAGTAGGTGACGGACTCATTCTTTCTGCACGGCTTGAAAGACGCATTTGATTTTTCTCCTCCCAAAAAAGTAACGTTCAACATGCAACGTGCAAGCTGATACTGTACGAATTCGGGGTCCGTTCAACGTTCAGCGTGCAAGCTAAGACGGATTGACCAATCGGGTCTGTTCAGCGTTCAGCGTGCAAGCTCACGGGATGGACCTTTCGGGTTCGTTCAGCGTTCAGCGTGCAAGCTGAAGGGATGGAACTTTGGGGTTTGTTCAACGTTCTGCGTTGAACGTTGCACGTTGAACCTTGAACGCTGCACGTTGAACCTTGAACGATGAACTTCGAACTATCCAAACGTCACCTTTCCGAGCGTGCTCTTTAACCTCTGAAGAGCTTCCTGCAGCAACGGGTCGGCAACGGTTAACGACACTCTGAAATAACCCTCGCCGTATTTGCCGTACCCCGTACCGGGGGTCACGACGACCCCCGCCCTGTCGATCAGGTGCTCCGCAAAGGATTCAGAGGTGAAACCATCCGGCGCCTTGAGCCAGAGGTAAAAAGTGGCTTTGGGCGGCGTGATGTCCCACCCCATATCTTTTAAAGCGGCCAGGGCCATATCTCTTCTTCTGCGGTAAACACCGTTCATTCTGGATAAACACTCTTGGCTGCCGTTTAAACCGGCGATTGCCGCATATTGGACCGCCTGAAATACGCCGGAATCGATGTTGGACTTCAACCGCCCCAGAACTTCGACGGCTTGCTTGTTGCCGGCGGCCCAACCGCACCGCCAGCCCGTCATGTT
>JAGUUY010000060.1 GCA_020063185.1 Bacillota bacterium | reverse complement strand
TTTGCCGAGCTTAAGCTGGAGCGGTACCTGCAAAGGGTTAAAAGCAAGGCGTACCACAAACGGCTTAAAGAGCTTGAGGCCGATTCTTTCTACTCCAAGGAGTTGGTTGACTACGTTGAAAGCTACACCTCTTTTGCCGCGGAACGTATCTCAGAGGCCCAGCTCCGCTCAATAGATGCCGTGGTCCTTCTGGAGCAGCGGCTGGACTTCTCAGCCTGGGTCACAGGGGGATTCGGCACCGGTGACCTGGTCATCATCGCTGACGGCACCATGGAAGTGATTGACCTTAAATATGGCAAGGGTGTGCCGGTCAGCGCTAAAAACAACCCTCAGATGAGGCTGTACGGCCTGGGAGCCTTATCCCAATTTGACTGCCTGTATGACATCCATACTGTGCGCATGACCATCTGCCAGCCGAGGTTAGATAACATCTCCACTGAGGAGATGACCGTTGACGAACTGACCAAGTGGGCGGAAGAATACCTCCGCCCCCGGGCGGAGCTGGCCATGGCCGGCCAGGGTGAGTTCGTGGCCGGCGAACACTGCCGGTTCTGCCGGGCCCGGGCCACTTGCCGGGCCAGGGCGGATTACAACCTGGAGCTGGCCAAGTATGATTTCCAGGAACCGTTCCTGCTGACTGTTGAGGAGATTGCCGACGTGCTGGCCAGGGCCGCCGAGCTGGTTGCCTGGGCCAAAGACATACAGGATTACGCTTTAGACCAGGCACTTAACCACGGGATAAAGTTCCCCGGATGGAAGCTGGTGGAAGGTCGGTCCAACCGGAAGTACGCGGATGAGGAAGCCGCGGTCAAGGCCCTGATGGCTGCCGGGTATGCCGAGGATACCATCTATCAAAAAGTGCTGCTGGGCATCACGGCGATGGAAAAAACCATCGGCAAAAAGCGGTTCGATGAGCTGTTGAAAGACCTGGTTATCAAGCCCCCCGGGAAGCCGACCCTAGCCCCGGAGAGCGACAAAAGGCCGGAAATAAGCTCTGCTGATTTCGCCGCGGCGGATTTTAGTTAACCAGTGAAAAAGTGAAATGTGAAAGGGGAAATGTAAAAATGACAGTATCTGCAAAAGTTCAAAACACTAAAGTAGTGACCGGCAAAGTCCGGTTGAGCTACGTCAACATTTTCGAGCCCCGGGCCATTGCCGAGGGCCAGGACAAAAAATATTCTCTCTGCATCTTGATTCCCAAATCAGACGTGGATACTCTCCGCAAAATCAAGACCGCTGTAGAAGCCGCCAAAGAGGCCGGAAAAAGCCTGTGGGGCGGCAAGATTCCCCCGAACCTCAAACTCCCCTTGCGTGACGGCGACGTGGATAGGCCGGATCAGCCCGAGTATGCCGGTCATTATTTCCTGAATGCCAGCTCCAAACAAAAGCCCGGCATTGTGGACAAGAACGTCCAGCCTATTTTGGACTCTACAGAAGTATACAGCGGCTGCTATGGCCGAGTCTCCATAAACTTCTTCCTGTTCAACCAGGCCGGAAATAAGGGTGTCGGCTGCGGACTGCAGAACGTGCAGAAGCTGGCCGATGGTGAACCCCTGGGCGGCAGGAGCAGGGCCGAAGACGACTTCGACCCTGTGAACGACAGCGAAGATGACTTCCTCAATTAAAATCGTACAAGTGGCCTTCGCCGGAAATTATGAAGTCCTTTACGACTTCTTCACCGACCTGGACAGCCTCCAGGTCGGTGACCCGGTGGTCTGCGACACGAGCCGGGGCTATAGCGTCGGCAAGGTAGTGAGGTTCGTGGAGACCTCCACTAAGGCCCGGAGCTGGATAGTTCAGCGGGTAGATGCAGAGGGCCACCGGCAGCGGATGGCGGCCCGGGAACTGGAAGAAATGCTGGGGTGATAACGTGAACGAGTGGGCCACAGCTCAAGAGTTTAGATTAAAACAGAAACTTCCCTATGAATCAAAGGTTCTTCTTGCAAAACAAGTTGCCAGGGAGTTTTACCAAAAACTTAACGGCAATGTTATATGCTCAGTTGGTGGCCTTGACAGTATAACCCTGCTTTATTTTCTAAGAAAGTACGTAAGTAAAGACATCCCAGGGCTATCGGTATCCAGTTTGGAGGATTTGAGCATCCAGCGGATTCACCGGCAAATACCAAATCTGGTTATTTTGAAGCCCTATAAAACCAAGGTACAGGTAATCAGGGACCATGGATACCCGGTGATCTCAAAAGAAAAGGCCGGCAAAATCCAGATGCTTCAAAACCCCACGAAGAAGAATGCAACAGTCCGCCATGCAATTATGACCGGGGACACCGGGGCTTACGGAGGATGGCGCAAGGGTACGCGAATGAAATTACCGCAGAAGTGGTTAGAGTTGTTCGCCGGCCTGGAAAACGAAAAATACGGCACCAATTATAAGATTGCGCCATTCAGGGTATCGCCTGACTGCTGTTATTACATGAAGAAGAAACCCTGTGACGATTTCATCAAACAGAACAAGTTGAAAACTTACATGGGACTGCTGGCCAGCGAAGGAGGCCAGCGGGAGAAGGCTCTGATGCGGCACGGGTGCAACTATTTCGGCAAAACCGTGGTTAGGAGCTGTCCGTTTGCAGTGTTCAGCCGAACCGATGTTTTGCGTCTCGCTCTGGAGCTTGAGGTTCCGATTCCCGCCATTTACGGGGAAATAGTAAGGCAGCCTGATGGAACGCTTGAAACCACTAGAGCTAAAAGGACGGGATGTTCCATGTGCGGCTTTGGCATCCACATTGAACAGCGCCCCCACCGCTTTGATAGGCTGCGACAGGACAACCCCAAAGAATGGCATTTTTGGATGTATAAAATGGGTTGGGGCAAAGTCCTGGATTACATCGGCGTTAAGTGGGAAGACGAATACAAACCAATTAACGAACGTGAACAGTTGGACGGAGAACTGGCGGAAATGCTGGGGTGAAACCGATGAAAGAAATATGGAAAGACATACCTGGATATGAGGGGCATTATCAGGTGAGCAACTTGGGGCGGGTACGAAGTGTTACCCGTCTTATACAACAGCGCTTAACCAATGGATCAGGTTTTTAAAATCAGAGAACGGCTAAAATCTGGCTTTCCTAAAACCCATATAGCAAAAGAATTTAATATAACCCGCTGCCATGTTCACGATATTGCCCGCGGGAGGTGCTATGGTTGGCTATCTTGAGTGTGGATATCGAAACCTATTCCAGCGTCGATTTGGCTAAGAGTGGCGTATATGCATACACCGAGGCCCCGGACTTTGAAATCCTGCTTTTCGGGTACGCCTTCGATGATGGTCCGGTTCACGTGGTAGACATAGCCGACGGTGAGGTACTTCCCGCGAACATGGATTTGATTTTGACCGGCCAGAACATCATTAAAACGGCTTTCAACGCCAATTTTGAAAGGATCTGCATCTCAAAGTTTTTCGGACTTCGGATATCTCCAGAATCCTGGCGCTGTACTGCTGTTCACGCCCTCACCCTGGGCCTCCCCGGGAAGCTGGAGGAGGTCGCCAAGGTCATGAAGCTGAAGGCCCAAAAGGACACCGCCGGCAAAAACCTGATCCGGTATTTCAGCGTACCGTGCAAGCCGACAAAAGCCAACGGCATGGGGACCAGGAACCTGCCCCAGCACGCCCCGGAGAAGTGGGCCCAGTTCAAAGCCTACTGCGCCCAGGACGTGGAAGTGGAGCGCAGCGTCCGGAAAGCCCTGGAGCGGTTTCCCGTCCCGCAAAAAGAGCAAAAACTGTGGTGTCTTGACCAGAAAATAAACGATACCGGCATTTTGGTGGATCCCCGGCTGGTGGCCAACGCCATCACCTGCGACACTGCTTATCAGGAGCGCCTGGTCAAAGAGGCCGTGAAACTGACCGGGTTGGATAATCCCAACAGCGTGGCCCAGCTCAAAGCCTGGCTGCTGGAAGCCGAGGGGCTGGAGGTGGAAAGCCTCAATAAAGAGACAGTTCCGGAATTATTGAAGCAAGCGGAGAGCGACACGGTTAAACGGGTGCTGGAACTGCGCCAGGAAATGGCCAAGACATCAATTAAAAAGTACCAGGCTATGGACCGGGCCCGGTGCAAAGACAACCGGATCCGGGGGCTGCTCCAGTTCTACGGCGCTAACCGTACGGGCCGCTGGGCCGGCCGATTGGTGCAGGTGCAAAACCTCCCGCAGAATAAACTACCTGACCTTGACCTGGCCCGGCAGCTGCTCCTGGCCAGCGACTACGACACCCTTGAAATGCTCTTTGACAGTGTACCGATGGTACTCTCCCAGCTGATCAGGACGGCGTTCATTCCTGCCCCGGGCTGCAAGTTTATCGTGGCCGATTTCTCAGCAATCGAAGCCCGGGTGATTGCCTGGCTGGCCGGCGAGAAGTGGCGGCTGGACGTGTTCCAGACCCACGGCAAGATATATGAAGCATCGGCAGCAGCCATGTTCAAGGTGCCGATTGAAAGCATCGACAAGGGAAGCCCCATGCGGCAAAAAGGCAAGGTGGCCGAGCTGGCTTGTATAGCCGAGGGTCAATTGGTCTTGACAGACATTGGCTTGGTGCCTATCGAAGAAATTACCTTACAGCACCAGGTTTGGGACGGCGAAGAATTTGTTAGGCATGAAGGTCTTATATGCCGCGGCTTTAAGGAGGTTATGACCTATGAAGGACTTACAGCAACACCAAATCACTTCGTGTGGATTGAAGGGCAATCGGAGCCAGTACGATTCAAAGACGCCGCCACCAGTGGCGCACATCTCCTACGCACCGGGATTGGTAGGCAAGCAGTACGGGTGGGTGGAGATTATCAGCCCGGAAAAGAGATGGAAAAAAGGCTGGAAAGATGCTCGGGTGCGGAATATCGAGGTAAAGCTAAAGTCTATGACATTCTAAACGCTGGACCACGACACCGATTTACCGTTTCTAATTGTTTAGTTCATAACTGCGGATATCAAGGTGGACCAGGAGCACTTGTTAGTATGGGTGCTCTAAAAATGGGACTCAAAGAAGAAGAGCTACCTGGAATAATCAAAGCGTGGAGAGCAGCAAGCCCGAATATAGTTCAGTTCTGGTATGACGTGGAAAGGGCAGCCCTGGAAGCCGTCCGGGAGAAAAAGGCGGTATCACTGCAGCACGGGTTAACTTTCAGCTATGAGTCCGGCATAATGTTCATCCGGCTTCCCTCCGGCCGGCGCTTGGCTTACGTCCGGCCCAGGATAGAGAATGACCCCCGCTTTGACAAGCCGGTATTAACTTATGAGGGAACCGACCAAAAGACCAAGCAATGGGGCCGGCTTAACACATACGGCGGGAAGCTGGTGGAGAACATTGTCCAGGCCACAGCCCGGGACTGCTTGGCCGAGGCTATGCTCAGGCTGGACGAGGCCGGTTACAGAATCGTCATGCACGTGCATGATGAGGTTGTGCTGGAAGTGCCAGAAGGGACCGGCAGCCTGGAAGAGGCCTGTGAAATAACCGGGCAGGCTATACCCTGGGCTCCCGGGCTGCCGATGCGAGCTGACGGCTTCGAGACTTACTACTATAAAAAGGATGATTAATATGAGGAAACTGGAGCAAATATATTCAGACCTTTTAAACTTAGCGCCAACTATAGATAATT
This sequence comes from Bacillota bacterium, assembly GCA_020063185.1. Taxonomy (GTDB): domain Bacteria; phylum Bacillota; class Desulfotomaculia; order Desulfotomaculales; family Ammonificaceae; genus SURF-55. Next base: position 2,858 of record JAGUUY010000060.1, on the reverse strand, counting down.
TTCAGTTTTATACCCTTTTGGATGAAATAAGAGCGATTATTTCGGATGAGGATGAAAAAAAAGCAGCTAAAGACTGGAAAAAAGGAACCGAGGACATACGTGTCTCTAAAGACAAAGTCATAACTGCAGAAGTTTTCCGGAATAAAAACCACCCGGGAATAATGATTCACAGGAGCATCAACAGAGACGGCAAATGGATGTCCGGATGGAATATCAGCCACGAAATATCCGGTCTAAGAATAGGGCCGATATACTCCAGCATGCGTAAAGCAGTCAAAGCTTTCCAAGAGCACGCTTCAGGCGTTGATTGGAACAGGTCAGCTGAAGAACTGATGAATGATCCAGCAGCCCAAAAAGCAGACGCTGGCCTATGCCGCGCAACCAGATGAAAGAAGGATGATTGATTATGTATATACGACCACTCACCGACGCGGAGCTGACCGCAAGCCGAAACGCCAAGGAGACAGCTAACATTGAAATTAAGAAACAGCGACAAGCCCTGACCAAAGAAATTAAAAGACTTGAGAAGGGACTTAAAACAGCCAAAGCCCGGGAAGCTTTGTACTGGAAACGGGAGGCCCTGAAGGATATAAAAGGGTATCCAGTTATGGCTTCTCTAGATGGTGAGGCAATACTGCTGAATTACGAACTGCTTAGAAAACTGGACCGATCACTGGAAAAGCGGGGTTGGCCCCGGACTGTGACCATCAGGCAATCGGCCCTGGTTATCGAATACCCTGCCGGGGAAATAGGGATTAACCAGCTGCCTGATTACCAGGCAAAATTGCTGAAAGACCTGCCGGTTATCAGGCTGGACGGACCGAGCTTAGAAGAGCTGCGGCAAATTGAGGAAATGCTTTCCTAAAAATTTACAGGAGGGAAAACAAATGGATTTTAGCAATGTCACGAGATTCATGGACCAACAGCTGAAAGCTCTGAAGGAAATCGAGGACTTACTGGCCCACAATGAAAAACAGGTCCAGACCCATAATATCAGACCAGAGGACATCGAGGCCCTGAAAGATTATGTGGCCACTATGAAACTGGCGGCCAGCACAGCGAAAAAACTGGCAGAGCACTATAAGCTGGGGAGCGCCAAGCCGGTCGCGACCAAGACCGCCGATGAAAAACAGGATAGCGCATCCGAACCCGCTGCCGATACAGCCGACGGCACAGCTGAAGAAGTCGAGAAGCCAGAAAAACCCAAGAGGAGAAGAGGTTCCGTCAAACAGGAAACCCCGCAGGAAGAACCGGCCGCCGGGCAGCCCGGGGAAGAGGCCCAAGAAAAGGCCGCCTGGGAAGAGTTTGATTTCCTTAGCTAGGGAGGAAAGGCGCATATGTTAGTAGCTGAAGTCAACATCCCGCGAATGTTCACGGCTTACGCCGAGGACCTGGGGTACCCCGACAGATCCACCAGTCTGCACCACTATCAATACTACTGCAAAGAGTGCAATCAGGTCTTTGCCGCGGCTTGGGGAAGAATCCCGGGCGCCTTGTGGCATTACGAGCGCGGGAATTATTTCAACTGCCCGTATTGCGCGACGCGGCACGAAAAGAATGTGGTCTGCATAAAGCGCAATGTACCGGCCCCGGTTAGAATTCGCCTGAGTGTAAAAGTTTATCAAAGCGTGGTCATCCTGGAAGTAGCCGCCTCCACTGTTTTCTTTGAGGACAATATGAGGGTCTGCAGCGGGAAATGCAAAGAAATTTTCCGTTTTGACATCGCCAGGCAAACCGTCAAGTTTCACAGATCCGTGGAAAAACAGGGTTTCAAGATCGACGAGGAAAAAGAAATCGGCAACCCCTTCAAACTCGACGTATTCGAGGAAAGCATTCTCGGCTTTTTTCAGTCTTCAAGCCTGGCAAACTCCGCGCAGAGGACAAAGCTTAATGAGCTACTCAAGATCCTTCGCGAAAGTGTTCATAGTAAGCTGGAAAAACACCTTGGCCACAAGGCGCCCTCGATGTACGTCAGCCCCGGGCAGTTCTACGGCACCTTCCTTCTCCCGATTTTCAACATTGCATACCGGGTGATGTTCCCGGACGCCCCAAACCTGCCCGTTGAGTACCGGGAGCCCCCGAATATTATTACTCGCAGCTGGGAAGCGAAAATGATCAGTGACCACGGCTTTATGGCTGATGTTATCGCACTGACCAGGCGGAAAAAAGACTTCATCACAGCATTGGCCGAGGTTAACTCAATTCCCGACAAGCCGGTTGTAAGGCGGATATTGGGAGAAGACCCCTTCGAGGTTAGCAGACTGGCAGAGGCCTTTGCCCTCTGCCAGAACTACGACAACGCGATCCGCCTATTCACCGGGTTCAAGAAGCTTGAGATAGACCGGTACGCAAAGGCATGGAACACGGACCTGCTTCAGTTCCTGCGAGACATGTTGCCCCTTTACGGTGAGGCCGGAGTCGTCCACCTGGTGGAAAAAGCCAAGGACCTGGAACTGCTGGACAGCATTAATCTCTACAAGCAACTTAATAAAGAGAACAAGCAGGCTATTCAAACAGAGCGGGTTAAACTAAGCGATTTGCATGACTGGATGGCATGGCGGCACCGGCTGCAGAACCACGTTAATCTTAAATTCAACGTCCCGGACCACATCGTCAAGCGGCTTTCCATGCAGACGGACCGGTTGAAGTTCTTCCTGCCGGCAGAGTCCGTAGAGCTGTTAAAAGCCGGCGCCGAACTGCATAACTGTGTAGCTTCCTACGGGCAGGCCATGAAGGGTAATTCCAAATGGATTGTCCTTATGGAGTAATTACTGCACATTCCAAAGATACGGCGACCTAAAGCGAAAGGATGGCTTTAAAATTGAGCAATCCAAAAGATAAGCCAAAACCCAAGATAA
>JAGUUY010000051.1 GCA_020063185.1 Bacillota bacterium | reverse complement strand
TTGGTCGCGTGAGTTTAAAGAGCAGCTTTGCGTGGTGGGAGCTGCTGTTGTTTTTTGCCTGATCGTGTTGTTGTCCGCCACTACCCGGTGCATGGTAACGGTCAACGAAACGCCCGTGGGTATCGTCGCAAAACGGGGCGTCGCCGAAGAGGTAGTCGGAAAGATACAGCGTGCGCAAGAAGACACCCTGGGGCAGGCCGTTACCCTACAGGAGAACATTGCCTACCGGAGTGTAAGGGGCGTCCATGACAGGCTGTTGACCGCGGGGGAATTGGAGCGCAGGCTGATAAACGCCCTACATCTATACACGTCGGCCGCCGTGGTGCGTGTCGACGGCGAAGAACGGTTTTATTTCAAAAACAAAGCAACCGCGCACGCTTTTCTTGATTCCGTCCGGCGGATGTACACCGTAAACCCCGATGCGCCGTTATCTTTCGACGGAAAGGTTGACGTGGTGGTAAAAAAGGTCCCTGTGGACCGTATTACCGGTATGGAGGAGGCTTTAACCGCCGTCCGCAAAGGGATAGAGGAAAATTGGCGCTATACGGTTAAAGACGGGGACACGTTGTGGGACATCGCGGCCGCGGAACAAGTCACCCTGGAGGACATTATTGCGGCCAATCCGTTGTTGAATCCCGACCGGCTTGCGATCGGACAGATTATCGCGCTCCGCAGGGAAAAGCCGGTTTTAACGGTTGTCCAGGTTTTTGAAACCATGAAAGAGGAGCCGATTCCTTTTCCCCGCGAAGTGCAATATGACAGCAGCCTGCGCAGCGGGCAGGTGAAAGTCGTTAAGGCCGGCAAACCGGGCACGAAGGAAATAACATATCGTGTAACGGTGCATAACGGCGTGGAAATAAACCGCGAATTGCTTAGCACACGTCAAGTGAACGCGCCCGAAAAGCAAATCGAGCGGCGTGGAAGCCAGTACCTTCTGGCCTCCCGCGGCCAGGGACGGGCCAATCTCGGCTGGCCGATCTCCGGCCCCATCCTTTCCGGCTACGGTATGCGCTGGGGTCGGATGCACACCGGGTTGGACATCGGCGCCGGGCACGGTACCGTCGTGGGCAGCGCCGGCGCGGGTACGGTCGTGCGGGCGGGGTGGAACGGAGGGTATGGGCGTACGGTTGAAATAGACCACGGCGACGGTGTGGTTACCCGGTACGCGCACCTTTCCAGCATCAATGTCGGTATCGGTGAGGTTGTGGGGCGCGGTCAGAATATCGGCCGGGTGGGTTCGACCGGAAACTCGACCGGGCCGCACCTGCATTTCGAGGTGCTGGTAAACGGCGCACCGCGCAACCCGTTAAATTACCTTTAGCCGGCTGATTAATAAAAGTGTTAAAAACGTCTGGCTGTATAGCCAGATTTTTTATTTACGGCGCGGGCTCCGGTAGCTCCGTGTTATGGTATACTTATTACGGTTATCCTGGTTCTTGTTCTACTGTTCTGAATTCAGGCTTCTGTCTTGAAAATAAGTCACGAGTCGAAAGTCGAGAGTCGAAGTTCAAGCCAATGCGGCGCGAATTACGGGTCAGTTCGAAGTTCACAGTTCAGCTAATGCTAAATGAAGAAAGGGTCGGTTCGAAGTTAAGGAACCCCAAACCGTGAACAGACCCTAAAGGTGTATCCGTCTGAGCTTGACTTAGAACTTAGAACGGACCCCACCCAGCACTCAGTATAGTGCTTGAGGTTTAAAGGCTACCATTTCATTAGGCTAATGAAGGTCTCTCCTTCGAAGTTCAAAAGCTACGCTGAGTGCTGGGCCATCAGTATCAGCTAATACCTGGAGGTATGAAGGTTGTTTCTTTCGTTTAAAACCAGAAAGAAGTTTATCAAGGCGGTTTTTTGGGTGCTGGTCGTTACGCTGGGCATCGGACTTGTGGGCTCGTCCGTAATTTGGACATCCCTGCCGGACGAACCCGTACGGGAAAAGACGGAGAACCGGGATGATCCTGTAACCTTCCAACTGGAAAAGGCCGAAAAGCAAAAAGACATCGCCACCCTTCTTTCCATAGCCGGACGCTGTGCGGAAAGCGGCGATGTGAATAACGCGATCCAGGCCTATCAAAAAGTTCTGAACGTGGCGCCGGAAAATGCGGCGGCACGATTGGGTCTTGTTGAACAGTATTTCATGGCGGACAATTATCCGGAAGCGCTGTTGCAGGTGGAAGCCATCTTGGAAAAAGCGCCGGACCACCAGAAGGCGCTGTACTATCGCGGACTTATCCGAGCTTACGGCAATGAGGACTATGCCGGTGCGGTCGCGGACCTCAGGCGTTTCGTCTCGCTTGCCAAGACCGGCCGGGAGGTGGAAGAGGCCCAGGAATTGATACGGGATTGGTCGCGCGAAGGGGAGAGTCAGCCGGTAAAACAAGATTAGCGAAACCTTTTCTCATAATTACCACTATTAATGCCAGTCAGCCTTTCTTATAATTAATTAACGAGAAGGGAAGGGCCTGATTTGGCATTAAACACAATACCGAGGCGCCACCTAACATGGTTCCGGCCGAAGAGCCTTCTAGTGTTATCAATTATCATTGTCGGGTTTTTCCTGTTAAGAGTTCCCTCTTTTGCCAGAATGCATATCGTTTGGTTCCTGCGGGAGATTAATAGAGGTCTGGTTTCCGTTCAGCATGTCGGTTCGGAAAGGCTTTACGGCAGGTACTCTATCGTCTATTATCCGGGAGGCGAGGAAGAGGCGGCGAAAATTGTCCAGGCGGCGGCGGAGCGGTTTTTGCCGCGCGTCGCGACAGAGTTCGGGATCGAGTTGACGAGACGGGTGCCGGTGATCGTCTACCGGGAACAGCGCGAGTTAAACAGGTTTTTCGGCTGGCCTGCTGATGAAGGCACGATGGGGGTTTACTGGGCCGGGACAATCCGGGTCTTAAGCCCTAAAGCATGGATCCTTGAAACCGACGCGGATATTGAGGAGATTTTTTTCAGGACCGGGCCGATCGTCCATGAAGCGGCCCACCTGATGGTCGATTACCAAACCCGCAGCAATTATCCGCGGTGGCTGACGGAAGGCCTGGCGCAAGAAATCGAGCAGCGGTTGACCGGATTCACTTTTGAACCTCCGGAGAGCATTCTAGGGTGGTATTCCTTTACGGCGCTCGAAAACTTTGATTCCTTACCGGACCAGCAAACGGCGTATTACCAATCCCTTTTAATGGTGCGGTACCTTAACCAGCAAGGCGGCGGAGGACTTATGTCCGCCATGCTTTCAGATCTGGCGGAAGGGTTTTCGTTCAACCAGGCGTTGAAGAGGCATCTTGGTTTCGGTATGGACGAGTTCGAGGCGAATTGGCTGCAATGGGTGGACTAAGGTAGAGTGACGGAAACATTTATTGTTAAGTCCGAATCCGGAGAAAGAGGTTTATGCCAGAAAAAAATGGTCCCGGCGTATTTTAACCGAACGGAGGAAAATATTTGTTCCCCAAAATAATTGTTCACGGCGGCCGGCCGCTTAAGGGACGGGTACGGATAAACGGCGCAAAAAACGCCGCTTTAGCCATGCTTTGTGGTGTGATTCTGGCCAAAGACAACGTGGTTATTGATAATGTCCCTGACATAAGCGACGTCAGGCATATCATCCAGGTAATCACCCATCTTGGTGTGCGGGTTGCCTGGCGAAAAGCAGACACGCTTGCCATAAGTGTGCCCGCGATTAATATGCGGGAAGCTCCTTATGAACTGGTAAAAAAACTGCGGGCTTCCAACCTTCTTCTTGGCCCGATGCTTGCGCGATGCGGCGACGTACGTATTCCCCTGCCCGGCGGATGTAACATCGGGGCAAGGCCGATGGACTTGCATTTTAAGGGGCTGAGCGCAATGGGGGCGACGTTAAGTCTGGATAAGGGTTATGTTTTCGCTCGGGCTTCGCGCTTGAAAGGAGCCCAGGTATACCTTGATTTTCCGAGCGTAGGCGCCACGGAAAACATTATGATGGCTGCTTGCCTTGCGGAGGGACAGACCCTGATCGAAAACGCGGCTAAGGAACCTGAAGTTGTAGACCTGGCAAATTTCCTCAACGGGCTGGGCGCCCGGATTTTTGGCGCCGGTACCGATGTGATCCGCATCGAGGGCGTGAAAGAACTTGGCCGCAGCGTCCAATACAGCGTTATTCCGGACCGGATCGAGGCGGGTACTTTCATAACGGCTGCCGTAGCCACCGGGGGAAAAGTGGAGATTGAAGGGGTCATTCCGCGGCATATCCAACCGCTAACGGCCAAACTGCGGGAGGCGGGGGCGGAGATTATTGAGGGCGAAGAAACCCTCCTGGTGGAAAGCAGAGATGAGCCGTTACACCCCGTTAACGTTAAGACAATGCCTTATCCGGGTTTCCCGACCGATATGCAATCGCAGCTTATGGCCTTGCTAAGCGTCACGCCGGGGACCAGTGTGATTGTAGAGAATATTTACGAAAGCCGCTTCCAGGTAGCGCAAGAGTATCGCCGCATGGGAGCGCGGATTAAGGTTGAGGGCCGGGTGGCGATTATCGAGGGGGTGTCCCGGCTGTTCGGCGCCCAGGTACGGGCGACGGATCTGCGAGCGGGTGCGGGCCTGGTGGTCGCGGGGTTGCTCGCCGAGGGTGAAACGGAGGTAAGCGGCGCCGATCTTATTGACCGCGGTTATAAGGATTTTGAACAAAGACTTATCGGTTTGGGCGCGGATATCGAACGTAGTAACAGTGTTGGTTCCGGCTTGCCTTTTGGAGAAAAAAGTGACATTGAGAGAAGGAATATTACGACACGCCTCGAATAATAGCAAAGGGATTTTCATGCGACGCGAGGAAAATTGTCCAAATAATTAACCTGTTAAGCGTCACGGTGTTGAAAATGCACCGCTGGGCATATTTTTTTGTTTTAGTTAACTGCTTTAAAAAAGGTTTTAAGATGTAGGGGAGGTGGAACGTTACACGCGCCAGTTTCCCCCGGGTCCGTGAACCAGATCATTTCAAACGTATTTCCGATTGCCTCTTCCAAAGGGCGGGTAGAGGTACCAAAGATATGCGTAGCCTGGTCAGGCACCGGCAGATGGGGTGGGTTCGGATTGGTTTTACCCGGCGGGCGCATTTGAAGGGTACTCAATTTTTCAGGGACCTGGTTAGGAGATTTCGTTAAAACGGCGTGTTGCTCTGAAGAACAATTATCTTAGGGTGTTTATTTCAAGCTCTTAAATAAGAAAATCAGTCTTTAAAGGAGGTTTAGAAATGTTCGTAGTTACCCGTGACGAAGAGAAGTGTGACGCGTGCGGCGAGTGCGTTGAAACTTGTCCGGCCGGAATTCTGGTTATGGAAGACGGGAAAGTAAAAATCACCGACGAGACGGCTTGCGAAGGTTGTGAAACCTGCGTCTCCGTCTGTCCGAACGGCGCCATTACCATCGAAGAAAGGTAGGGCTATCGGTCCAAAGCCGGAGAAAAGGGATTGCCGGTAGGGTTGCCCCCTTAATCTTGTGAGGCACACACCATTTTCTGTTTGTGCAGTAAATTGCCAGAAGGAGGTGCTATTTTAGGAAACTTGGTTCGCTGGTTTTTTATAGCAGCGGGAGGTTTTTTGGTATATGTGGATAGTTTCGCGTGATGATGAGAAATGTGAGGGTTGCGGCGAATGTGTGGAGGCTTGCCCGGCCGGGATCCTTGTGCTGGAGGACGGGCGGGTCAGAGTGACGGATGAGACGGCCTGCCTCGGCTGCGAAACCTGTGTCACCGTTTGCCCGACCGGTGCGATTACCATTCAGGAGGTATAGGTTCTTTTCAATGCCCGGTGATGGTCGGTTGGGAAATCGTTAAAAGGAGGTGCTGTGGTTGGAGCTTTTTGTCGGAAAAATCCTTCCCTATGTAACAGTCGCGATCTTACTCGGGGGGATAACGTGGCGTATCTGGCGCTGGATGATCGGCCGGATCGTGCATAACATTACGCTTGCGCCCTTTCCTTCTTCCTGGGGCGCGGCGGTTGCCTGGATCCTCTGGCAGATCGTTAGTTTCTGGAACATCTTTAAGTTTGATAAGCCGTTGTGGGTCGGGGCATGGCCGATGCACGTGGCGCTGGTATCGATATTCGGGGGACATGTTTTGGGTATCGCGACGCTTGGCAGTCAGTTCCACCTCTTGCTGCCTTGGATAGTCACGGAAGCCCAGAGCGAGGCGGCTTCCAACGCTCTCGGAACCACTTTCGGCCTCATTTTCTTAGTGGCCCTGCTTTACCTTCTTTACCGGCGTTTCGCGGTGGAAAAGGTGCGGGTTATATCCGCACCGAGCGATTACCTGCATTTGTTGCTGCTTATCGTCATTGTCGGTGTCGGCGACTATATGCGGCTCTTCCACGCGGTGGCGGTCGAATATCTGGCCGCCCGGGATTTCATGCTGGGGCTGATACTTTTTCACCCGGGGCCGATGCCGGTTATTCATGAGACCGGCCTTATGAACTGGTATTTCTTCGTTCATTTCCTGGCGGTACAGATTATGTTGATTATTTTCCCCTTCTCTAAACTAATGCACCCCTTCGGCATACTCTGGAACCGCTGGATTTACAACCGCCCGTACCCGGAACCGCCCATGGGCATGCCCGGCGTGAAGTTGAAGTTATAGGAGGGAGGTGAGCCAAGGTGCCTAAGAAAATCGTAAAAGGCCAAGAACTGAGTCAACCGGCAAGAGCGTCTGCCAGAGTGCTTAAGCGACTTTACGTGCGGGAGGTTCCCGACGAGCACAAGCCGGCGGAGGCGCTCAAATGGCTGGATTATTACCGCAAAGACCGCCGTTCCCTGGTGATGGCCATGGAGTCGTGTGTCAAATGCGGCGTGTGCGCCAACGAATGCCACGCATATTTAGGGACGAAAGACCCGAACAACATCCCGGCGGGGCGGGCGGACCTGATGCGGAAGGTCTATAAGCGGTATTTTACCGTTCAGGGACGTCTTTTTGGAAACCTGGTCGGCGCCGAAGAAATTACCATGGATACCTTAGAAAAGTGGTACAGCTATTACTACCAGTGCACGGAATGCCGCAGGTGCGGGCACGTATGCCCCTTCGGGATCGACACCTGTGAAGTCACCATGGCCGGCCGGGAAATTTTGTGGGGAATAGGTATGGTCCCTGACCTGCAGGGCGCGGCGTCAGCCGCCGTCTATGAACGCGGGAACCAGGGGAACATGACCAAACAGGCCTTGATCGAAACCCATGACTTCCTTTCCGATGAGATCGAGGAGGAACGGGGCTTGCGCATGGAGTTTCCCGTTGATAAGCCGAACTCGGACATCCTGTACGTTCCTTCGTCGGCCGACTACCTGCTGAACCCCGAGACGTTGAAGGGCGCTTGTCAGTTTTTCGAATATGTGGGCGCCAACTGGACTATCTCCTCGCATATGACGGAGGCTGGGAACTTCGGCCTCTTGACGGAGCAGCATTCAGTCCAGCGCGAGTTGGTGGAACGGTTGTGGCGAACGGTGGCCGAACTCGGCATCAAGAAAATCGTCTTCGGCGAATGCGGCCACGGCTGGCGGGCGTGGAAGATGTACACCCCGTCATTGACCGACTACGCAATTGCCGGCGCGGGCTACGATTACCACAAAAGGGTTCCTATCGTTCACGTCCACGACGAAGTAGCGGCATACGTCAAGCTCGGGAAACTTAAACTAAACCCGCGGGACAACCGTCTGGTACCGGTGGGACAGTCCGTTACGCTGCACGACCCCTGTAATTACTGCCGGGCCTGCAACCTGATCCAAAACCTCCGCGTTAACCTTTACGCATCGGTACCGGAGGTCAGGGAGATGACGCCCAACGGGGAAAAGAACTTCTGCTGCGGCGGCGGTTCGGCGGTTCTTTACGACGATCCGGAAATGTTCGAGCTCCGGGGCAAGTTTTCCTTGAAAAAGGTGGCGCAGATTAAAGCCACGGAAGCGGACATCCTCTGTGCCCCTTGCTCGATTTGTAAGGCTCAGTTTTACGGCATACTGCACGAATACCACCACCTGGACATCCCGATTAACGGCCTGATTGACTTTGTAGGAGCAGCGTTGGTATTCAAGGGACACAGACAGATTTAGGGGGGTGATGAGTCGAAGGCGGCGCCTACCGGATTTGCTTTTAAGAGTGGGTAGGTTTTATGGCGGAGAGGACTTTCTTGGGGGATAACAATCACATTTTTACGGAGGTGTTTTGAAGAATGGCAATGATCACCATTGCAGGGAAACAGGTTGAGGTTGACGAAGACGGGTTCATCCAGGACCCGGAGATTTGGGATGAGGAACTCGCAAAAGGAATAGCGCCGCTGGAAGAGGTCAATGAGCTCACAGAGGACCACTGGAAGGTCGTGCGTTACATTCGTGAGTACTACCTGCGGACGGGCGTCGCGCCGATGATCCGGATGCTTTGCAAAAACTCCGGCTTCACGTTAAAACAAATTTACGAGCTCTTCCCGACGGGTCCGGCTAAGGGCGCATGTAAAATAGCAGGGCTACCGAAACCCACGGGCTGCGTGTAAAGAAGGTATTTTTCGGTTAGATTATCCTTAACCCGGGGAGATTTCCCGGGTTAAGGGGTTTTTATAACAATTATTACGGTTACTTTACAGGGGTGTGGATTACTCTTTGGACACTGTTTTTAACATCCCGCGGATGGTTATTGCCGCGCCGCAGGGTCGGTCCGGCAAGACGACCGTAACCCTCGGCTTGGTAGCGGCGCTTTCCGCCCGTGGGCTGACCGTACAGCCGTTCAAGAAAGGCCCGGATTTCATCGATCCCGGCTGGCTCAGCCGGGTGGCAGGCCGTCCATGCCGGAATCTGGACGCCTTTTTCATGGGTAAAGAAACGTTGCGCCGGAGTCTGTCAAGGGGTACAGTCGGCGCCGGGGTTGCCGTTATTGAAGGGGCAATGGGTCTATTTGACGGGGTTGACCTTGCCGGCAGCGGCAGTACGGCTGAGATAGCAAAAGCCCTGGCGAGCCCGGTTATTCTTGTGGTCAACGCGGTACGGATGACAAGAAGTATTGCCGCGATCGTACTTGGCTTTCAAAACTTTGATCCGGAAGTGGACATCCGGGGCGTAATCCTTAACAACGTCGCGCGCCCGCGGCATGAGGGAATACTCCGGGCTGCGGTGGAGTATTACTGCGGTCTTCCTGTAGTGGGTGCACTACCTAAAAACAGGGCGTGGGAAATTCCTGACCGTCACCTCGGCCTGGTACCCGTCGGGGAAGATGATGAACTGTTAAAGGCGGCTGAAGCGGCGCGCATCGGCGCGGAGAAGTATATAGACATTGAGGCCGTGATGGACATCGCACGCTCGGCGCGGGCGCTTACCCTTTCGGCGAGCGCCGGTACGCAGTTGGTGGTCGAAAAGGGACAAGTCTGGATCGGGGTGTTTCGCGACCGCGCTTTCAGTTTTTATTACCCGGAAAATCTGGAAGCGCTGGAGGAGTCCGGTGCGAGGTTGATTTTTATCGACTCCCTCAAAGACCCACTCCCGGAGGTGGATGCGCTCTACATCGGCGGCGGTTTCCCCGAGGTTTTCGCCGCTGAGTTAGAGGCCAATGCGCCTTTGCGCGATGCGGTAAGGGCCGGAATTGAGGAAGGACTGCCCGTTTACGCGGAATGCGGGGGACTGATGTATCTCGCGGGGACTCTGACATACAAGGACAGGAAAAGCCGGATGGCCGGGGTGTTTCCTTTTGATATCAACATGGGCACCGAACCACGCGGCCACGGTTATATGCGCCTGTACGCCCTCGCCGGTAACCCTTACTTTCTTGCCGATAGGGAAATCCGGGCCCATGAGTTCCATCATTCAACGGTACTTAACCTGCCCGACGGGTTGAACTACGGTTTCACCGTGAAGCGTGGCTACGGCATAGACGGGTCGGTGGACGGGGTTTATTATAAAAACACGCTGGCGTCTTACTGCCACCTCCATGCGCTCGCCGTGCCGGAATGGGCGCCTGCGCTGGTGACAAAGGCATTGGGATACCGGCACACGAGAGGTGAGAGGTGAGAGGTTGGAGGTTAGATATTTGTTTGAATTTGGCGGAGCCAAATTTTTTTAAGTTAACGTTGAACGGATCCCACCCAGCACTCAGTACAGTCTTTGAGGTTTAAAGAATACCATTTCATTTAGGCTAAAGAAAGTGTCTCTTTCGAAGTTCGAGTACTACGCTGAGTGCTGGGCCATCAGTATTAGCTTGCACGTTGAACGTTTTTTTTGAAGGAGTGACGGGATGGAGGCGGTGCTGATCTATATAACCTGTGCGGACCGGGACGAAGCCCGGCGTATCGGCCGGCAACTGGTACAAAAGCGCCTTGCAGCCTGTACCAACGTTTTTTCCGGGGTGGAATCTTTTTTTCAGTGGGAAGGGCGACTGGAACAGGCCGACGAAACAGTGTTGATCGCGAAGACGGTAAACGCTAAAGTACCGGACTTAATAGAAGCCGTGCGGGCGCTTCACAGCTACACCGTGCCCGCGGTTTTAGTTATGCCGGTAACGGGCGGTAATTCCGCTTTCATGGACTGGGTGGCAAGTGAGGTGGGCGTTTGCGACCGGTGACGGCCGCGTCGTGGGATTTGCAACCCGCCGCCGCCCGCCGGCTGCAGGAAGAACTGCGGGAAAAGGTAATCGTGGCCGGGGGGCCGGCGCCGGAAGCGGTGCGCTTGGCAGCCGGCCTTGATGTATCTTTTGATAAGGAGAAGGGAGTTCTTCACGCGGCAGTGGTAGTGCTGGAACTACCGAAGTTCAACGTTGTGGAGACGGGAACCGCGGTTTTACCCGCCACATTCCCGTACGTCCCGGGTCTTTTGTCATTCCGGGAAAGCCCTGTATTGGTGCAAGCGCTCGAAAAAATCCAAACTGAACCGGACCTGCTGGTATTTGACGGCCAGGGAATCGCTCACCCACGCGGCCTTGGTATTGCCAGTCATTTAGGGGTGTTGTTCGATCGTCCGTCAATCGGCATCGCCAAAAGCCTTCTCGTTGGCGATTACGAATCGCCGCCGCCGGTGCGCGGCGGATACTCGACTCTGTTTTACCGCGGCGAACCCGTCGGTACCGTGGTACGTACACGAACAGGCGTAAAACCCGTTTTTGTTTCACCCGGGCATCTGGTCGGCATTGCTGAAGCCACCAGGTTGGCACTCGCCCTGAGTCAAAAATTCAGAATTCCGGAACCGACGCGCGCCGCGCATAATCTCTGCACGGCCCTCCGGCGCGGTGAAGGCATGGTTCCGTAGGCGGGCCGAAACACCTGTGTCGCGGGACGATATACTGCCCGCCTCCGGCCATCAGATGATAGTAACGTATGGGCTTCCCATATGAATTAAGTGACCAAGGCGGAATTCCTAAAGGAACCGCCTTTAATTTTTTTCCTACCGTTTTATATTCCTGTCACATTCGGTAAAACTAAGCTCAGTTACCGTGGTGTTTTTTTTAACACTGTGGTTTGAGAGAACTGCTCCAAGCACCGAAGAGTAAACAGAAGTCTGTGGAAGGAGGTCCTCTTTCGATGCGTTCACGGCGAGTCGGGTCGTTGGTTCTGTCTCTACTGCTTTTAATTGTGATTCTTACGCTGGGGTCATGGGCTCAGGCCCAAAACCGGGTTTTGTACTGGGGCACCAGCGGCTGGGATGTAACCCAGGTCCAGCAACGACTTGCTTCGTGGGGGTACTATAACGGTCCTATCAACGGGTACTTCGGGAGTGAGACCTCCCAGGCGGTACGGTCCTTCCAATGGAAAAACGGTCTTGTGGTCGACGGCCTGGTAGGCCCGCAGACGTGGGCGGCTTTGGGTTTGCCGGCCGCTGCCCCACCGGCCGCTCCCGCGGTTTCCCGAGGGGCCGCCGACAACCGGGATTCCGTAACCCTGCTGGCGCGGACCATAATGGGGGAGGCGGCGAACGAGCCGTTTGTGGGAAAAGTAGCCGTCGGGGCGGTAATCCTTAACAGGGTTCGGAGCGCTTCTTTCCCGCACTCGGTCGCCGGAGTTATTTTTCAACCGGGAGCGTTCGAGTCGGTGGCGAACGGGCAGATCTGGAGGGAGCTTTCCACGGAGGCCGTAAGAGCCGCGGAAGCGGCGCTTTCCGGGTGGGACCCTTCGGGCGGCGCGCTCTTCTTCTGGAACCCTTATAAGCCCGTGTCCGCCTGGATATGGTCCCGTCAAATCGTAACCCAAATCGGTCAACACGTCTTTGCACGGTAACATTCAAGCTAAGGGTGTAAAATGGAGGGGGAAAAGATGCGCTTCGGGACACTTGCTCTTTTCTTGACGGCACTGGTCGCGGTGGCCTTCGCGGCCTGGGGTTATAACCAGCAACAGATGCGCCGTGGTCTGGAACTTGAGCTCAATAATCGCTATCAACGTGCGTTTTACGACCTCATCACCGAAACGCAAAATTTGGAAGTCTTGCTTGGGAAGGGTCTGGCGGTGGGTGGGCGCGAACAGTCCAGTGCCATTTTCGCCTCGATATGGCAGCAGGCCATGATGGCGCAATCCAATCTGGGCCAACTGCCTATTCCCACACAGCTTACGGGACGGACCGCTAAATTCCTGTCACAGGTTGCGGACTACTCGAACACCCTCGTCCGCCGCGCAGGTACCGGTTCAGCGGTTACGGAGGAATACTGGGAAAGGGAAAAGGACCTCTACAACCAGGCGGTGGCGTTAAACAGGGAACTGCGTCAGGTTCAAGCGCAGGTTGACGCGAATGGACCCCGCTACTGGGGGATTACGCGCGCGGTGGCCGGTATGCGGGGGGCCGCCCAGACAGGCCCGCCGCAGCCAGGGGTGGACTTCCGCGCGCTAAACCGGGAGATGCAGGTCTTTCCCACCTTGATTTACGACGGGCCTTTTTCGGACCACATGGAACGGCGGACGCCAGTGGGACTGACAGGTGCTGCAGCCTCTCCGGAGAAAGCGCGGGAACGTGCGCTCGCCATCGTTGACCGGAGCCGCGGAACCAACTATGCCGCAAGTATCGGAGGTAACGTTAACGGCCAGATTCCCGCTTATCAGGTTAAAATTGCGGGCCGCAGGGCCGGGGCCGACGAGGCGGTAACGTGCCTGATCAGCAAGAAAGGCGGGCATCCGTTACTGATGATCATGGGGCGAAATATCGAAACTCCTACCATGGATATGGCGGCGGCCGAAAAACGAGCCGCGGAGTATCTTGCGCGCATAAATTTGGGGGGTATGCGCCTTAGTCACAGTATCAATCAAAACGGCGTAGCCACTTACACCTTCGTGGGGCAGGAGCAGGGGGCGGTTATTTACCCGGATATGGTGAAGGTGAACGTGGCGCTTGATAACGGTCAGGTAATCGGGTTGGACGCTGTGGATTATTTTATGTCTCATCACCAGCGGGAAACATTCAAACCACGGCTTACCCTTGAACAGGCGCGTTCGTTTCTCAATCCCCATCTAACAGTACAGAGCGGCCGTTTAGCGCTGATCCCGACGGATGGCGGGCGAGAACAATTGACGTACGAATTCCGCAGCACCGTCGGCCCCAATATCTTTCTGGTATACATCGACGCCGACAACGGCGAGGAAGCCAGAATACTGAAGCTGGAGCGTACCGGCGCGGGGACGCTCGCCATGTAACAACGAAACGGTTTTCGTATCTTACTGACCTGCATGGTCCGCCCAGGCAGGTTTTTTCTTGACCGGGCAGCTTGGTATTGCGGTGGGACGAGTCGCCCGTTATAATGAAAAACAAAAAACAGGCAGGGCGCTCTTGGTTGGCTGGATTTTGGATGTTTTGCATCCCGGACGGGTAACAGGTGTAAACGGTGGCTGACTGATTTGAAGCCGACCTTGGCTGTTCGGTGTTATCATCAACGTTGAACAGACCCTGATGGTTCATCAATTTAAGGTCAACTTAGAACTTCGAACCGACCCCGAAGTCAATCCTTTTGAGCCTGACTTCGAACTGTTTTCAGAGGGAGGATGAGGTGTTTTGACGCAAGGAATGGCATCGGTAGCCCAGGAGAGGGCGCTGAGCCGTTGGGAAAGTGTTAAGGCATATATAGAAGTAACCAAGCCGCGCTCGGTCTTTTTATTAGTCTTCACGGCGGTGGTCCCCCTGGCGGTGGCGAACGCGGGCGCTTTTTCCTGGGAGTTGTTTACGGTGGCGCTTACCGCGGTAACCCTTGCCTGCGCCGGCGCCAACGCCGTCAGTTGTTACGTTGACCGTGATCTGGACGCGGCTATGCTTCGAACCTGTCGGCGGCCGATTCCCTCCGGGCGTATCAACCCGCCGGCAAGAGCGCTGTACTGGGGTTTGTTGCTCTTTGCGGCGGCGATATTGCTTGGCTGGTCACTGAACCCGGTGGCTTGCATATGCTTGTGCGGCGGCATGTTAGGTTACGTTGGTATTTACAGTTTATGGCTAAAACGTAAAAGTGCATGGAACATTATTCTTGGCGGTTTTTCAGGCGGGCTGCCCGCGCTTTTCGGCTGGACGGCGGTGACCGGGAGGCTTGAACTGCTGCCGGTTTTAATCGCCGGGTTGGTGGTACTCTGGATTCCAAACCATATCTGGAGCCTGGCTATTTTTTACCGCGAGGAGTACGCCCGCGTGCAGGTACCGATGCTGCCCGTCGTGACGGATATAAGAAAGGCTTTGCACTGCCTTATTTTAACGGTCCTTCTAATGGTGGCGTTATCGCTCTGGATCGGGTACTGCGGGGTTTGGGGCCCGGTGTACTGGGGTACAGCCTTGATTTTAGGCGCCGGGGCGGTTTTCTTGAGCGTCTTGATTTACCGCCGTCCCACACAGGCTAATGCCTGGCGTCTCTTTAAATTTTCCAGTCCATATCTTTTTATTCTGTTCTTTAGTATGCTTATTGACGCCTGGATGCGGTAAAAGATTTTCAATGTAAGAAACGCTCCCTAAACCGAAAGCCCTGCTTAAACAGGGCTTTTTTTATGTTTAAGAAAAAATATTCCTGGCGTTCTTGTCCAGCACTCAATTTCTGAGTGCTGGATTGGCGGTTATAACGCGAAATGGTACTTGACGCGCCATAAGCAGGAATATATATTCATGAATATACTTAACTAGTTAAAGTTTTATTGACGGGTGACGCATGGAAAACCTTGATACGTGTCTGGCCAAGGTAGAAGAGGTAATGCGCCTTTTCGCCCGCCGGCTGCGCAAAACCTTTGTTCCGGACCAGGGCCGGATTCCTGCAAAGGCAAAAGCGGGGGTCCCGCGCAACGCCGCGCTTCCTCTTTCGGCGGCGGTAGGCGGAGCGCCTTTCTATTTTTTACGTGCCCTCGGTGAAAGTAACAAGAAGACGGTTTCCGAGGTGGCGGCCGAGCTTGGGGTCACGCTGGCGGCGGTTACGGTGCTGGCAAACAAACTGGTCCGTTCGCAACTGGTCGTGCGTTACCGCGACCAAAGGGACCGCCGTGTGGTCTGGCTGGAATTGACCCCCAGGGCGAGAGAAGTTCTGGTGTGTGCGGAGGCGGCCCGAAAAGAAATGTTCCGGCGTTATTTTTCGGGGTTCTCGCTGGAGGAGATTCGGACGTTGGACCGGATTATGAATACCGTCCTGGAGAAGCTCCAGGAAGAGGAGTAGCAAGAGGGAGAATCTGAAATGAAACCACGCGGGTTCGGTAAGGAAAACGTAAAGCGCGTTGGCTCGTCTTCCCCGGGAACCCTGCCGCCCATAGTGCAAAAATGGTCATGGAGCCCGTTGCGCGGCGGTATTTTAGCGCTGCTGGTCCTGCTCATCCCGGTAGCAGCGGCAGGGTGCGCCGGCAACAGCAATCCGGCTGTCGGCCAAGCTGGGATCCCCGTAACGGCGGCCAAGGTTGAATCGGGGAGACTCAGCTACGGAAACCTGCTTACGGGGAAGGTTGCAGCCAGTGAAGAGGTAAATCTGTCGCCCAAAATCCCCGGAAGGGTTGGAGTAATAACGGTTGAGGTCGGCCAGGAAGTCAAGGCAGGTCAGATAGTACTTATCCTTGACGCCCCGGAAATCGAGGCGGCGCTCAGTCAGGCGGAAGCGGCGGTAGGAGTTGCGGAAGCCGGGTCGGCGCAGGCGGATCTCGGGGTACAAAAGGCCAGGGCGGGACTGGATCAGGCACGGGAAAGTTTTGACTTGGCCAAGGCCAATTATGAACGAGGGGAGCTGTTGCTTCGCGAAGAAGCCATTGCCCAGGCGGATTTTGAAGCGCGGTTCGAGCAGCCGTACGTTACCGCCTCCGGGGCGCTTAGAATAGCGGAGGCGTCTCTCAACCAGGCGGTGGACCAGAGAGACCGTGTCGCACCGGCACAGCTTAACCAGGCCCGGGCAGCCCTCGCGGTAGCCCGGGCCAACGCCGCAAACACGGTTCTTACTGCGCCCATAGACGGTATTGTTTCCGCGCGGAACGTCGATCCCGGAGAGTTGACCTTTACGGCGGCACCGGCCGTAACCATTGTTAATATTGACGAGGTTCTAATCGAGTGCGGGGTATCGGAGCAGCAAGTCAACGAGTTAAAGACCGGGCAGGAGGTAAAAGTGACGGTTCCCGCACTTGGGGCCGGGCCTTTTGTGGGACAAATCCGCACGATCAGTCCGGCGGTGGACCCGCGTACAAAGACTTACGGTGTACAGGTCTGCGTCCCCAACCCCGGTCATTTATTAAAACCCGGCATGTTTGCGGAGACCGACCTTAATATTGCGGCGGAAGATCTTCTGGTCCCCTGCGGCGCTATCGTTACCGAGGACGGGACCATGTCGGTATTCGTCGTCCTGGAAAACAAGGCGGTACTGCGCAAAGTCAAAACAGGCCCGTCCGACGGGCGTTATACGATCATCAAGGAAGGGCTTGACCCCGGTGATCAGGTAGTGGTCTCCGGCCTGGATAAGATTCGAAGCGGTACGCGACTAAAAGTGACGGATCAGTACATACGGCTTGACCCGGCCCAACAACGTTGATATGGGCGGGGTAAGCCAACCCGCTGCCGAATTTATCGGCAAGGAAGGTACACGCCAATAAAGGTGGAGGCAGAAGAAAAAGATGGCTGGGCCTAAAAGGGTTTTCCTGGGGATTTTAGTCCTGATGTGTGTTACCGTAGCCGCTTTAACTTTTTACTACTGGTATAACAACGCCAACTACATCCGTACGGAGGACGCTTACCTTGACGGGGTAATTTTTAAAGCCGGCCCGCAAGTAGGCGGCAGGCTTTTGGAGATGCGCGCCTTGGAAGGGCGCGGTGTCACTGCCGGGGATATTATTGCCCGGGTTGACGACCCCTCTCTTCCATCGGGAGGAAACATCGATCTTACCCTCGTTAAGGCCCCTATAACAGGGGTGGTGCTGAAGGTGCTCAGCCGTCCCGGCGAGGTGGTGGCGCCGGGCCAGCCGGTGGTGATGCTGGTGGATTTACGTGACGTATACCTAACCGTGAACGTTGAGGAGAAGAAAATAGCCAGAGTTGAACTGGGGCAGCGGGTCAGTTTCACCGTAGACGGAATTCCCGAACGAGAGTTCGAAGGCCGGGTCAGCGAGGTTACGGACGCAGTAGCGGCTACATTTTCACTCCTCCCCACGCGGACCACAAGCGGCAGTTTCGTAAAGGTCTCTCAACGGGTGCCGGTAAAGGTGCACATTGAAAACGCGGACGGCGCGCCGTTCAGGATCGGTCAGAGCGCGGTGGTGCGTATTCACCTGCGGGAGTAAACGATTTTTGGAGGCCGGCGAAGAATTCGACTCGAGGTAGGGTGAAATGTCGCACCAGTCAGCAGAAAAGGGGCATAACCCAACAGGCCGCCTTCCGTGGGGAGCGCTTTTTGTCCTAATCCTGGGTACGTTCATGGGCGTTTTGGACGGCAGCATCGTCAACGTCGCCCTTCCCCGGATGATGAACATTTTTAACGTCTCCACCGACCATATTCAATGGGTGCTGACCATTTACCTGCTGGTAGGGGGAATGGTTATCCCGGCATCGGGGTACCTCGCGGACCGGTTCGGCTACAAAACGATTTACTTAGGTTCCTTGGTGTTATTTACGATCACGTCGATGCTATGCGGTATGTCCTGGAGCGCTGATTCGATCATTGTGGCGCGGGGATTTCAAGCCATCGGGGGCGGGATGGTGATCCCAATCAGCATGGCGTATATTTACCGGATCTGGCCTAAAGAAAAGATCGGGATGGCTTTGGGTGTTTGGGGCTTGACCATGATGGTTGCCCCGACCATTGGACCGACGCTCGGCGGTTATCTAGTCGACAATTTCTCCTGGCGGCTGATTTTTTACATCAACCTCCCGGTTGGTCTTTTTACGGTCTTGCTTGGACTGGCTTTTTTGAAAGAGACTCCTCGGCTTAGCGCGCTCAAGTTGGACTACATCGGTCTTGTTCTGATAAGCGGCGCTTGTTTTGCAATTCTGTTTGCGCTGAGCAAAGGGCAGAGTTGGGGTTGGTCGGCGCAAAGCACGGTAACCTTTTTGGTTGTAGGTTTTTTTGGTTTTGTACTTTTCTTTTTTTGGGAGCTGCATGTTCCCCAGCCGGTTATGGATGTTCGGCTGCTGCGGAATACAACATATCTTCTCAGCCTCGCGGCTTCAAGTATGGCTGCGATCGCTCTTTTTACCGGGATATTTATCGTTCCGATGTTTACGCAAAGTGTTCAGGGACACTCGCCGCTGCAGACGGGTCTGATCCTCATGCCCGCAGCCCTGGTCGCCGGAGCCCTCATGCCTTTAGCCGGAAAGCTGTTCGACAAACTGGGCGCGGCGATCTTGGCTTCTTGCGGGTTGGCTTTAGTGGGCGTCATGACTTATGTCCTCCATAACATTACGGCGGATATACCGGTGCGCGACCTGCAGGTATTGTTGAGTTTGCGTAGTGTCGGTTTAGGGTTTTCGATGATGCCGCTGATGACGGCCGGTATGAATACCGTCCCGGGACCCATGGTCGCGCAGGCTTCGGCGATGATGAACGTGGTGCGGCAGGTGGCGGCTTCTTTCGGTATTGCGCTGGTGACTTATGTTCTCGTTGACCGAACGGCGTTCCACACGGAACGTCTTTCGGAAGCGGTAGGGCTTTTGGAACCGCTTGGATCCTATCATTATAACCAAGTTGTGGCGGGTGTGTCCGCAGTGATAGGACCGGCTGCCGCCGATGGGGCGACACCCGGTCTGCTTGCCGGGATGGTACACAAGCAGGCTGCGGTACTGGCGGTTGGAGATGCCTTCATAATAGCCGCCGTGCTGGCGCTGGCGGCTATCCCGCTTGTTTTAGGCCTCACACGCGGCAGAATCGAAGCGGCGCGCAAGCGCGAGGAGGAACGCTTCATGGCTGATCGGCGGGGTGTCGGTTCGATTAATCCGGTGGGTGCAACGGAACAGGACCGCTAAGGAAGTATTTTGAATTCTACTGGTGGGACGTTACGTACTGGAAATAAGTTTTAGCCGGCTATGAGAGGAGAGTCGGCTTTTTTAGCGAAATTTAAGGCTCATGGATCGTCTTAAGTTCTTAGGGTTCGACATCGACCCAGTGACTACGCAGGAAGCAACGGTCCGGGTTGCGGCACTGATCGCCCATGGAGGAATGCACCAGGTTGTTACTTTAAACCCGGAATACCTGTACCGTGCCCAGACCGAGCGAGACCTGGGGCGGATTTTGGAGCAAGCGGCCCTGGTTACGGTCGACGGCATAGGCCTTCAGTGGGCATTGCGGCTGAGCGGCCTTCGGGTCCCCGAAAGAGTAACCGGAATCGATCTTATGTTGCATATCTGCCGCCGGGCTGTTTTTGAAGGATGGCGGGTGTTTTTGCTGGGGGGTAGACCGGGTGTCGCCGAAGGTGCGGCAACCCGCCTTTTGCAGGACCTTCCGGGCTTAAGAATTGTCGGCGCGCACCATGGTTATTTTTCACCGGAAGAGGAACCGGCGGTGATCGCCAAGGTCAAATCTGCAGCACCGCAGCTTCTTTTTGTCGGACTAGGGGCCCCGCGGCAAGAACGATGGATACATGCAAACCGCCAAACCTTAGCCCCGTTGGTGGCCATAGGTGTAGGCGGCAGCTTTGACGTGGTTGCCGGACGCGTAAAACGGGCGCCCGTTTGGATGCGGCGTCTAGGGCTTGAATGGTTGGGAAGGCTATTACGAGAGCCGTGGCGCTGGCGGAGGATGCTGGTCTTGCCCCTGTTCGCCCTTTTTGTTATCCGGGTAAGGCTCTTCGGCCGTTAAAGTGAGGGGAAAAAATTGCCCAGGATAGTCATCTCCGGTTATTACGGCTTCGGCAATTGCGGCGACGAAGCGATGCTTTTCGCCATCGTCACCCAGCTCAAGAAAAGGATACCCGCACTCGAAATAGCGGTTTTATCCCAGCGGCCGGAGGACACGGCACGGGATTTCGGGGTGGAAGCCATCCCCCGCAGGGACATCAGGTTAATCTGGCGGGAACTTAAAAGGGCAGACCTTCTTTTAAGCGGCGGCGGGAGCTTGTTTCAGGATGTGACCAGCCCTCGCAGCGTCTTTTACTACGGCGGCATAATCATTATGGCCCGGCTGCTGGGCAGGAAAATTTGCCTTTACGGTCAAGGCATAGGACCTTTAAAACGCCGTATCAGCAGGGAACTGGTCCGGCGGGTGATGAACCGGGCGGACGTCATTACCCTCCGCGACGAAGGCTCCCTGGAAGAGTTGAGGACCCTTGGTGTTATACGGCGGGCGTTTGTGACCACCGATCCGGTCCTGGGGCTCGAAGTGGAAGCCGCCGACCGGGAACGTGGACGCGCACTTCTTACCGCCGCCGGCGTAGACACAGGGCCGCCGGCCGGCACGCCGGTAACCGGTATCGAGGCCGGCGGGCGAAACGGCGAAGCATACGCCGCGGGGGGGCGCGGTCCGCTGCTCGGTCTTTCGTTAAGACCGTGGCCGCGCCTGTGGGCGTCTGTAGCCGCGGTGGCGCGGACTGCGGATCAATTAAGGTCCCAGGGATGGCAAGTGGTACTGATACCTCTTCAGACAAGCGACCTCCAAGTCCTCCGTCAGGTCCGGGAAACCATGCGGCAACCGGCGGTAATTCTGGAAAATATCAGGGGGTTTCGCGATTTGATGGCTGTGATGGCCCACCTGGATTTCGGGATGGGAATGCGGCTGCACTTTTTAATCTTCGCTGCCCTGTTCGGCGTACCCGCTGTCGGGTTGGTATATGATCCTAAAGTAGGGCGGTTTATGGACCAGGTCGGCTTGCCGTCCATTCCCCTGGCCGAGGTGAACGAAGTGGTTTTAAACCGTACCACGCAGGAATTTCTGAAGAATCTCGGCGCCACGCGCGCACGAGTTGAGGAGCGGGTTCGCAGCCTTAAGGAACGCGCCGAAGCAAATGCGGATTTAGTCGTTGACCTCTTGTACAAGCCGGATAGGGGCCGGCACTGAGTTTCAGGATCAGTTGCGGGATAAGGTCGGCCCGCGCTGTTATAGTCGGCGCCGGCGGCCGCCAAGGATTTAAGAAACCGGACTGCGGGTTGATTTTTCGTTACTTTCACCGAGGAGAGGCATTGCCAGCAGAAGACCAAGTAATAACCAAAAGAAAGTGCTCATGAGCGGGGCCTCAAAAATGTTTTCCACGACGTTGTGGATTAAAACGGCGGTGAGCCCGCTTAAAAACGCGGCGGCCAATGTCTTTTCAGCGCGTTGGGCCAGCAGGGTAAAAACGCGATAACCTGCCCGCCAGGCCGAGACGAGCACCCAAATAAGGACCGCAAGGCCGGGCACGCCGCTTTCAGCGGCGGTCTTCAAATAGAAATTATCGACGTAGAAGCTGCCGGGGATGGCGCGGGTGGCAACGGCCCCCCCAAACCGGCCGAAGCCTTCACCCACCCAGGGGTGCTGAGAGACCTTCTCGATGGCTGCCTGCCAGCGGGCAATCCTGCCGGAACGTTCGCTGGACACAATGTAGCCGGAGGAAAACATATAGAGAACCCGGCCCGCGATGCTCGGCGAAACAAGCGGCGCGGCAACAACGACGCCGGCCACGGCCCAGAGCATCCTCGGATTGCTGAGCAAAGCGAACAGCGCCAGGCCGGCAAAGGCTGCAAGCCAGGCGCCGCGTGAAAAGGTGAGAAACAGGCAAAGTCCGAGCGCCAGCGTGGCTGCCGCATAACCGATACGCGGGCGCCACGTTCCGGAATTCAAAAAGCCGGCAATACTCAGCGGGAGGACCAGGGCGAGCAGGCTGCCCAGGATGTTCGGGCTGCCCACCACGGAAAAAGCGCGGGAGCGGACTCCTGCTTCGGCCTGGTCGACCCAGTTGGCGGGGATGGGGACGCGGGCGACGTACTGAGCGATGCCGTGAAAGGCAAGAATTACGCATACCAAAATGAGGCACGTGGTGAACGTTTTAACCTGGCGTTTGTTGTCGGGGATGTTTAAGCCGACAAAGAACCACAGGGCGTATTCAAGATAAACCCGGAGTCCTTCGATACCAACCTTGGTTTCAGGTGAGCGGAGAAAAAACAAAAACAAAAACATGCCGAAGTAGACGAAAAGCGGCAGGTGCAGGTCGGTGGTACGGTAGGCCGAAAGCCCCCTGACATAAACGCGTATGGCGACGACGGTCAGGCAAAGAAGCAGAAAAAGATCGTCCCACGTGCCGGCAAGGCCCCCCGCGGGTTTTCCAAGCCGCAGGACGTAATCGATTAGAGGGTAAGCGCAGAGCGGCAGCAAGCATAACCAGGCGCCGTTGGCGACGGCCGGCAGACTGCTTCCGGCTGAAATCCCTGTTCTCCCGCCTGCCGGCTCTGTCGGCCGCAGCCACGGGGGCAGTACCCGCTCCCGGAATGTGTGGATAACCATGGAAGTACCGGTCACCCAGAAGGGTTCCCTGCGCAGCCAGCCGGCAAAGAGGCTGTGTGCCCATGCTTCCCGGATTAGCTGGATAAGCCGGCAAGAAAGACTGGTTTTTGTTATTTCTGACAAACCTGGCAGAAATAAAACCTCCAGTAGAGTTTTGTTCAGTGTTATTATAAAGCTTGTGGGTTGTCGACACCATACGGTGATTGATGCCAACCTCCAGCTATAGGAGGACAGGCGGTTTGCGGCGTATGAGAGTACTTCACGTCATCGGGGGCGGCGAATTCGGCGGTGCGGAGCGGCATATTTTGACCCTGTTTAAATCCATCAACCCGCGGGATGCACAGCTGGACGCGGCGTGCCTTTTCACGGCCCCGTTTTCTCCGATAGCCCAAGAGGCAGGGATGAGGGTGACGGTTATGCCGATGCGTAACAAGCTGGATCTTGGGGTAGCGTGGCGGCTAAGGGAGATTCTATCGGGATACGACATTGTTCATACACACGGCGTGAGGGCGAACCTCTTGGGACGCCTGGCGTCGCGGGGGATCGGACTACCGGTGTGTACCACGGTGCACAGCTTCCTGTCCCAAGATTATCCCCATCCGGTCACCAGGGTGGTTAACGCCTTGAGTGAGCGGTTGACAAGCAGGTTTACCACGCGGTTTATTGCGGTTTCGGATTTTATTGCCGCCGACCTCGAGAAAAAAGGTGTTTCCAGGAAGAAAATATCGGTTGTGCACAACGGGATAAGCCTTGACATAGAACAAAGCAAGCCGGATATAGACCTACGGGAGAGTTTAGGACTGCCTGAAGGCGTGCCTCTTATCGCAACGGTGGGCCGGCTTCACCTGGTCAAAGGACACCGCTATTTTATCGCGGCCGCGGCAGAGGTTTTAAAACGGTACCCCGAAACACGTTTTCTCATAATCGGCTCCGGTCCCGAACGACCGGAACTGGAAAGGCAGACAAGAACGCTTGGACTCGAGGGCAGGGTGATATTTACGGGTTTCCGCAAGGAGGTAATGCTTTACTACCCGGAATTTGCGGCGCTCGTACTCCCGTCGCTGGCAGAGGGGTTTGGGCTGGTGGTCCTTGAGGCGTTTTTGCACGAGACGCCTGTTGTAGCAACCAGAGTGGGTGGGCTTTTAGAGGTTGTACGGGACGGCGAGACCGGCTTCCTCGTTCCGCCGGCGGATGCCGCGGCGCTTGCCCGGGCGGTCTGCCTGGTACTGGAAGACCGTGCTGCCGCGAAGGAAATGGCCGCACGCGGACGGGATTTCGTCAGGCGGGAATTTCCCGCCGGCAGGATGGCGGCGGCAACGGTTGCGGTTTACCGGGAGGTATTAGGATCTCAACCACAGAGTCACAGAGGTCACAGAGAAAAGAATCCAGAAGTCAGTAGCCGGAATCCAGAATAGAGACGGGTTAGCCAAAATGTAAACCTGCCTTGGATTTCTAAGATGAAAAGCGATACTTGGTAGTATCGATAGATTTTCTACCAAAAGACGTTCCGGATATTTTCTTCTATTCTGACTTCTGAATACTGAATTCTGACCCTAAATAGATACTGTAAAATGTTTCTAATGTCTCCGCTTTTTGCGCTTCTCCGTGTTCTCGTGTCTCTGTGGTAAAAATGTTTGGATTACCGATTATTGAGGTAAAGATGGTTGAACTCAGGAACCGGGATATAGTATGTCTTTCATCGGCGGATTGGGACCCGATCTGGACGCGCAAACAGCAGGTGCTTTCAAGACTTCATCCTTCCAACCGGGTACTTTATGTGGAACCGCCGGGAACACTGGTTTCACCGCTCAGGGACCCTTCTTTCTGTGGGAAATGGCGTCCGTGGGGCAAATGGGTCAGCCGGCCGCAGCCGAATATTTATGTCTTTCAACCGCCTTTTGTGCTGCCCTTCGGAAACGTTTATTCCTGGGTTGGGAAGCTAAATCAGTACTGGCTTGCCGCCTGGGTGAACCTGGCTGTCCGCAGGCTCAAGATTAAACGCCCGATCCTCTGGACCTACCTGCCGGGTACCGCCACTGTCGCCCGGCTGATCAAGCACGCTTTGCTTATATACGACTGCGTGGACGAACACGGGGCTTACAAGGGGTTGGTGAGGGGAAAGACGGTCTGGAAACTTGAGACGGAGCTGCTGTGCATGGCCGACATAACTTTCGTTACTGCGCCGGGGCTTTACCAGCGGCGCAAGGGTCACACCCGGAGGATTTACTGCCTCCCGAACGCGGCGGATATAGCTCATTTTAACAAGGCGTGCGACCCCGAGACTCCTGTTCCGGAAGAACTCGAGCGGCTTCCGCGCCCTCGGTTGTGCTTCGTGGGCGTGATTCAGGAATGGGTCGATACCGAACTCCTGGCGGGCGTGGCGCGGGAACGGCCCGAATGGTCGATTATTCTCATCGGTCCGGTTGCGCCTGGGGTCGCCCTCCACGGTCTCGACAAAATGCCGAACGTGTTCTTCTTGGGCAGGAAACCGAAGGAGGTACTGCCGAATTATCTGAAGGGGTGCGAAGTTTGTCTCAACCTCTTTCGCCCAAGCGCGCTGACGGCTAACGTCAGTCCCTTAAAATTTTACGAGTATCTGGCTTCGGGCCGGCCGGTGGTCAGCACGGCCATGCCCGCGGTGGAGGAGTTCGCGGACGTCGTGGCTATTGCCCAGGACCCGCCGCGATTTGTGGCGGCGGTGGAGCAAGCGCTCGCCGGTGAAAATTCGGAGGCGCAGAGAAAGAGGCTGGCGCGGGCCGGGGAGCATTCCTGGGACGCACGTGTCGCCTTTATCGAGGATAAAATAGTGTCCGTATTAAAGGAGAAAGAACTGTCCTGACGGCAACGGCCTTGATTTGACGCTTGGGGCGGCACTACATAACCCAACGTCCAACTGTTGAAATATTATCAGGATAGAGATAGAAGTTGGGATCAAGGAGGCGTTGACCTTAAAGGGCCATAATATAGAACTTTTTAAGGGAGTAGATGTTCTTGGCGGAGGATTACTATAACGAGGTAGCCGTTTTCGGCCTTGGTTTTGTAGGGCTGCCGCTCGCTCTGTGTTTTACCCTTGCGAACTGCCGGGTGGTCGGTGTTGATGTGGACGCCGGACTGGTCCAGGAGATCAACAACGGCGTCACCCATCATCATGAGCAGTACCGCGGGTTTCCGATCCAGGAAATTTTGCGGCAGGAGTTGGCGCGGGGGTCTTTCAAGGCGACAACAGATCCCGAAGAGGCCTTGAGCCGAGCCCGGGACATCGTGGTTACGGTGGGTTTGCCCGTAGTAGAAGGAGAGCCGGACACCAGACCGCTGACCGATTGCCTTAGAACTATCACGACGGGACTCAAGCCCGGCGACCTGGTCCTGGTCCGCAGCACGCTGGTGCCCGGAATGATGCGCCGCCTAGTGAAGCCGCTGCTTGAAGAAAGCGGGCTTACCGCCGGGCGGGACTTTTACCTGGGTTACGCCCCCGAAAGGATTGCTGAAGGGCGCGCGTTTGAAGAATTCGTGACCATGCCCGTGATCGTGAGCGGTGTCGACGAAATCAGCAGAAATGAAGCCGCTTCCCTTTTACAGATCATCACCCGTGCCGAGACGCTGCCGGCGTCTTCTTTCGAGGTGGCGGAGGCGGCTAAACTCGTCGAAAATATTTCCCGTGATGTTAGTATCGCCCTGGTCAACGAATTGAGCGCCTTAACCGGCGCCATGGGAATAAACACTTTCGAGGTGGTCCGGCTCGCCAACTCGCATAAAAGGGTAAAACTCCTGCAGCCCGGACCAGGGGTGGGAGGTTACTGTCTGCCGAACGCGTTTCGTTACCTTGCCCCGGTGGCGCGGGAAGCCGGCATAGATCTCCAATTAATGGCGGCCGCCCGCCGGGTGAACGATACGATGCCCCGCCGGGTCGCCGACATGGTGATCAAACTTTTACCCGTGCCGCCCGCCGCAGCACGGGTCGCGGTATTAGGCCTGGCGATGAAGGATTTTTCCAGCGACAGCCGAGAGAGCCCGGCGCTCAAGGTAGTGGCGCACCTCCAGGAGGCCGGATTGGCGGTACGGGCTTTTGACCCGCTGGTTCCGGATTTATATCCGTTTCAGGTCGGGTCCCTGGAACAGGCGCTCGATGGCGCGCACGGTATGGTGGTTTTGGCGCGGCAACAGGGGTTTGAGACGAAAAACATAGAGGTTTTAACACGGTTCCTTGACCCGTCCGCGCCGTTTGTTGTAGATACGAAGAACGTTTTTGGCAGTATGGAAACCGTACCGGCCGGCCTGCGGATCGTATCTATTTAACTACGACAAAAAATTCCTAAAACCGGGGAAAACGTAAAAAATTTACCGCCCGGTCTTGTCCGTCCGGGGATTTAATGTTACTTTAGTGATAGTACCTTTGAACTCATAGGTTAGTGACTTAACAAAATAATCACGCCCGACGCGGACTTCCTGAGTGCTGATTTTAATCTGGGCTGTGGGGATGGGGACCTGTCCCTCCAGGGTAACGAAAAGGTCTTTAAAATACGGGTCCCGGGCCAATACCTTTTGGCCGGCGGCATCGGTTTCCGTTGTTAACGCGGGTTCCACGGCCACATCTTTCACGGTTAACCCGATGTAGCCGGCGCCGGCTACCATACGGTCGCCGACCTTAACCGCCGTTGCCGATTCCGGGGGTAAGCCGGGTACGCGGACGGTAAACTCGATGCCGGTCGGCGGTGTCACCGCCGCCGGGCGGAGAAACTTGTAGGCCGCTCCCCCGGCAAGCATCAGGATTATCAGTAAGATAACGGCGTCGATGACATTGATTAAACCCAGTATTTTACCTTTTTCGTCAAGGAAACGCATTCAACGGCCTCCTTTGGTGCCTTTCATCCTTATATAATGTAAAGCAAACCAGAGAGGCCGTCAATGTAGTCGACGGGGGAAAAACAGTGACCCAAAAAACCAGAGGAATCAAAAATTGGGTTAAGACCCGGCCGGTTTTAGCGATCGGCCTGATGCTATGCCTGTTGGCCTCCATCGGTTACGGAGCGGCCGGGTTCCTCCTCCATAAACAGGGCTCACAAGACGACGATCCCAGGCACGCGATTGCCGCCGGCGACAAGCGGTTTAATTTTCTGCTCCTCGGCTCCGATGCCCGTTATGAAGACGAACGAGCGCGGAGCGATTCCGTCATTTTTGTAAGCGCCGATACCCAAAGCAAGAGACTGGTCTTCCTGTCCATACCACGCGACACCATGGTAGATATTCCGGGTTACGGCCGCGACCGGGTTAATGCGGCAATGGCATACGGCGGGCCGGAACTCTCCGTCAAGACGGTTTCCCGCCTTATCGATCAGCCCATCGATTATTACGTGGTGGCCAATTATGAGGGTTTTATCAAGCTTGTTGACGCCCTCGGGGGCATAATTATCGACGTGGACAAGAACATGTACCATTACGATCCCGAAAGAGGCGGCCGATATTCCATCAATCTGAAAAAGGGGCTGCACCACCTCGACGGGGAGAAAGCGCTGATGTACGTTCGCTACCGGGGCGATCCCCTGGGCGATATCAACCGGGTTGACCGGCAGCAAAAGTTTTTACGCGCGGTTGTGGAAGAGATGTTGAAACCGCGGAACATTGTTAAGGCGCCGCTGCTTGCGCCAAAGATCAAGGAGTGTATTTATACCAATCTACCCCTGAAAGAAATGCTCGTTCTGGCCCGGATGGCGCAGAAATTCGAAGATGTGGAAGTGGCGAACAGTACCCTGCCCGGTTATTTTGAGGGCCCGTACTGGCATGTTGAACCCGGCGAAGCGAGACAAGTTGTGGCCGCGCTGTTGAAGGGAGAAGCGGTCGAACAAGTCATGAAGGACGCGCCGGCCGGAGTGGTGGTGCAAATTGCGGCAGACGAGACTCCACCCGTCACAGTCGTATACGACAGCTACAGTACGGTTGCCGGCGAAAATAACGGGTTGGCTGTGGATATTTCGGTAACCCCGCCGCCGCTGATTGACCTGGAGATCGTGCCGGGAAATAATACACCGCGCATACAGCCGGGGGCCGATGGGCAGCCTTTGCCGGGGGATAGTCAAGTGGAATTACCGCCAAGGGAGGCGCCTTTACCCGCAGAACCAGAAGCGCCACCGCCGACCGGAGCAGACGAGGTGTACAACCCTGTTTAAAGGAGTGCCGCCTTAGGCGGCACCACGTCGAATGAAAATGAGGACCCTTAAAGCTGGCTACTTAGAAGCAGTAACGTAACAAGGGCGGAACGCGGCGAGGAGCGAGCAGTACAAGGAAGGCGCAGCCGGACGGGCAGGAGCGTATATGGAAATACGTGAGGACCCGGTCGGTGAGCCTGACGAAGTAATGCGAAGCTCATCGTAGCGCCCATCGAAAGAAGTACTATTTTCAGAGGAGTAAAGGCCGTTGCTGGGTATTAAAGAAATAAAAACCCTTTTGCCGCACCGTTACCCATTCCTGCTCGTGGACCGCATTCTGGAGCTGGAACCCGGACGGCGGGCCACCGGGATTAAAAACGTGACCGTCAATGAATTTTTCTTCCCAGGTCATTTCCCTGACTACCCGGTGATGCCCGGGGTTTTAATCTTGGAAGCCATGGCGCAGGTGGCGGCGGCGGCAGTGCTTAGTTTAGAAAGTTTTAAGGGCAAGGTGCCGCTTTTCGCCGGCGTAAGTGAGGCGCGTTTCCGCAAGCCGGTGGTACCCGGTGATACTCTGAAGCTGGACGTAGAGATCACCAAGCTGAGGTCCAAGGTCGGTAAGGCCGTGTGTAAGGCGTGGGTCGGCGAAGAACTGGTTGCCGAAGCGGAGATGACTTTCGCCGCCGGCGAAAAACCGTCGCCCGCACCGGCGTGACGGAGTCACGAGTCGCGAGTCACGAGTCACGGGCCACGTTTCAAGTCCTTGATATTTTCTAGATTTAGATTCTGGATGATGACTTCTGGCTTGTGAATTCTTAACCTTAAACGGACCCGGATTCCATGCAGTATTAGTTTTAACGTAGAACGTAGAACGTAGAACGGACCCCAGAGGTCCATCTTATTAGCTTTTTATCGGGGAGCGAAGAGTTTGAGTCTTTTATTTCTAGCCCCGGCGGTTGCCGTACTGGTTACGCTGGCTGCTGTACCGCTGGCGGTGCGGTTGGCGCGGCAGGTCGGCGCCATCGACGAACCCGACCCACGGAAAGTACATACCCGGCCTATGCCGCGGCTCGGCGGTTTGTCCGTCTATCTTGGTTTGGTGGCCGGGTTTATTGTAGTGGCCGTATTTGAAGGTTTGACGCCGGAGTACATGGGCTTGCTGGCCGGGGGAACGCTAATATTCGGTATCGGTGTTCTTGATGACATCCGGGGCCTGAGCCCGAGGTTGAAGCTCCTCGGCCAAGTTATAGCGGCAGCGGTGGTTATACCGTTTGGTGTTGATATTCCCTTTATCACTCACCCGCTAAAGGAAGGGTATTTGTTACACCTGGGTTTTTGGGGTATCCCGCTGACAATTTTTTGGATTGTTGCGGTCACCAATGCGGTTAATCTCATCGACGGACTCGACGGCCTGGCGGCGGGGGTGGGCTGCATTGCGGCCTTCACCCTGGCAACGTTGGCTGCCATGGTCGGTGATCACAACGGTGTCCTTCCGGCTCTTGTTTTAGGCGCCGTCCTTTTCGCTTTTCTCCCACACAACTTCTTTCCCGCCCGCGTTTTTCTCGGCGATTGCGGGGCAATGCTCATCGGTTTCGTTCTGGCGTGCGGCGCCGTGATAGGGGTAGCGAAAACAGCCACTGCTGTTACACTCATGACGCCGGCGATTATCCTCGGCATTCCGCTGTTCGACACCTTTTTTGCGGTCTTGCGGCGTTACAAGAACGGCCGGCGGATTTTTCGCGCCGACCGTGAGCACCTTCACCACCGGTTGCTGGCCATCGGCTTGACTCACCGTGCTGCAGTGCTTGTGGTTTACGGTATCAGCGCCGTTTTGGGACTTAGCGCGGTCATTCTCACCCGCCTTACCACCACACAGGCTGTACTGCTTCTTTTTGTCGTAGCCGCTTGTTTGCTTATTCTTGCCAAAAGATTCGGCGTTATCGGTTTCCGCTGGCGCAGGCGGTTTTTCAGTGCGGAGGAAAAAGCCAAGGGTCAAGGCGCCGGTTTTTGAATTGCAGGACCTTTGACGCAAAAATCTGCAAGAAATGGTAAGAACAATTAACCACGGAGATACATACATTAAGTCCTCAGTCGAAAGTCCCCAGCCCATGTTTCTGGACTTAGGACGCAGGACATAGGACATTGGACTTGATGATGTGCCTCTGTGGTGAACTATTTAGGTTCCGGCTTGTCCGGGTTAGGGGAGGATAATGTGAGGGTTAAAAAAGCTGTGATTCCCGCGGCAGGACTGGGGACCCGGTTTCTCCCCGCCACAAAAGCGCAGCCGAAAGAGATGCTGCCTCTTATCGATAGGCCGATTATACAGTACATCGTAGAAGAAGTCGTTGCTTCCGGGATTGAAGACATCCTGATCATCACCGGCCGCGGAAAACGCGCCATCGAGGACCATTTCGACCGCTGCCTGGAACTCGAATACTACCTGCGGGCCAAGGACAAAGAGGAATGGCTCGCCGAAATCAGGCGGATCGCCACGATGGCCAACATTCACTATGTGCGGCAGCGCGAACCGAGAGGGTTGGGGCACGCGGTATTATGCGCCCGCAGTTTTATCGGCGAAGAGCCGTTCGCCGTCCTATTGGGAGATGACATTGTCAAAGGGGATAAATCATGCTTAGTACAAATGCTGGAGGTTTTCGAGGCGGTTAAGTCCACGGTGATCGCCGTCCAAAAGGTGCCGCTCGCCGAAGTTTCCAAGTACGGAATCATCAGCGGGCAAGAGATACGGCCCCGCGTTTTTGCCGTGGAGGATCTTGTCGAGAAGCCGGAACCCAAAGAGGCGCCGTCTCTGTGGGGCGTAACCGGCCGGTACATTCTCACCCCCCGGGTCTTCGGCATCCTGGAACAAACCAGTCCGGGCGCGGGCGGAGAAGTTCAGCTCACAGACGCCCTAAAAATACTGGCCAGGGAGGAGAAGGTTTTCGGGTATGCTTTTACCGGCAGGCGTTATGACGCCGGAGACAAAATAGGTTACCTCAAGGCAACGGTGGAGTTGGCATTGGAACGCGATGACCTGGGCCCTCCATTCCTCGAATACCTGAAAGACCTGTTGGCGGGTCGGGAATAATGCGTATTCTGGTTACCGGTGGGGCAGGGTTTATCGGATCGCACGTTGTAGAGGCGCTGCTCGAGGCAGGCGCCCGGGTGGCCGTCATAGATAACTTAAGCACCGGCTTCCGGGAGAACGTCCCCACCGCAGCAGTATTTTATGAGGTGGATATCACAACCCCCGAAATAGGCGATATACTGAACTTCGAGAAGCCGGAAGTTGTAGCCCATTTAGCCGCACAGGCTGTTGCGCCACTTTCCCTGGTCCAGCCCGGCTTTGATGCTTCGGTAAATATCAACGGGACGCTAAACCTGCTCGAAGCCTCAAGACATGCCGGTGTGCGTCGCGTTGTATACAGCTCATCCGCCGCCGTTTACGGCGACCCTGTTTATCTGCCGGTCGACGAGGCTCATCCGTTGCAGCCGATAACTCCTTACGGCGCCTCCAAGTATGCCGCCGAGATGTACCTCGCCGTTTACCGGCGCCTTTATGACATGGAATGGGTCGCCCTCCGGCTCGCCAACGTTTACGGGCCGCGCCAAGATGCCGCGGGAGAGGGCGGAGTGGTGGCTGTTTTCCGACGCAGGTTGAGAGAGGGCGCTCCACCGGAAATATTCGGGGACGGCGGACAAACCCGCGATTTCATCTACGTGCAGGACGTGGTCTCAGCTTTTCTGGCCGCTTTGAAAAGCGCCGGCGAAGAGGCGCTCAATATCGGTACCGGCAAAGGTACCAGCGTAACAGAACTGCTTGAAGCCCTGCAAAAAGTAAGCGGGCAGCAAACAAAACCCCGTTACCGGCCGCCGCGACCAGGCGATATCCGCCACAGTGTATTAGATCCTGCAAAAGCACGGGCGGCCCTCTCGTGGGCGGCTCGTTACAGCTTAGCAGAAGGCCTCAAACAAACATTATATGCCCCGGATGATACCCCCGGCCGGTAACAAGTTCAACGTTCATGGTTTAACTCTCTCATTCCTGAAACACAGCCGACTGTCGGTCCGTACCGCCGGTGCATAACCCCTCGGGCGACTGTAAACTTTATAAGTGTTACTTGTCGGGGCCGAGGTGTGGGATGAATCCTTTTTTGGAAATTGTCATTCGGGCTATGGGAGCGTTTGCCGGGATTGTCTTCATTACCCGGATGATCGGCAAGTCGCAGATAGGCCAGCTTACGATTTCAGACTTTGTTAACGGTATCGTCATCGGTTCTATCGCGGCGAACCTGGTCACGGAAGTCGACTTAAATCCGTGGTACTATGTTACCGGGCTGGCGGTTTTTACGGGGCTTACCGTAATGGTGCAGTACGCGGGCCTAAAGTACCGCCCCGCCCGGAAATTCTTTGGTGACGAACCTACTGTTGTGGTGCATAACGGCAAGATCTTGGAACGGAATATGCGCCGGATGCGTTATAACGTAGACGACCTGACGATGCAACTGAGGGAGAAAGGTTACTTCGATATCGCCGACGTCGAATTCGCCATCGCCGAGCCCAACGGCGAACTAAGTGTGCTCCCGAAATCGCAAAAGCGCCCCCTTACACCCGGAGATATCGGTGTTCCTACTAATTACGAAGGAGTGCCTTCCGAACTAATCGTCGACGGGGTTATTATTCAGCAAAACTTGCAGCAGAACCATCTGACCGAAGAATGGCTGTTTAGAGAACTGGAAAAACACGGGGTTTTTTCACTCCAAGAAATACTTTATGCCAGCCTTAGTTCGAACGGCGAACTTTACGTCGATACGAAACATGACACCATGGACCACCTTACGGATGTTACAGACAAACCTCCCGAACAAACCGGACAATAGTCAGACCTAACTACCGTGAGGCTTGAGGGGGAAAGACGGGTATGTTCGATCAGAGAATGCCGGCTCAGGGTTATGCAGGATATTAGGTGACGTTGTTGAAACACTGCACGGTAGTTCTAGGAATGCTGTTCCACGGTTTTAAGAAGCGTGCCTTCTTGCTCGCAAAAGCGTAATATAAACTCGGATGCATACAAAATCTTGGGGAGGGAACTCTTTGGCGGACATTAAATTCGGCACCGACGGCTGGCGTGGGGTGATCGCCCGAGATTTCACGTTTGCGAACCTGGAGTTAGTGACAGGGGCCATTGCTGCGTACCTGAAAGCCAAAGGGCTAGCGGACCGGGGAGTAGTTGCCGCATACGACAACCGGTTTCTCGCGGACAAGTTCGCGGCGGCGGCGGCGGCGGTATTACAGCGTTGGGGTATAACGGTTTATTTCCCCGGGTGCTCTCTACCTACGCCGGCAGCTGCTTATGCCATTAAGCGGCTTAATACGGGCGGCGCCGTGGTGTTGACGGCGAGCCACAACCCGCCTGAATACTGCGGGATAAAGTTCATACCGGAGTATGCCGGCCCTGCGCTTCCCGACGTAACACGTAAGATTGAAGCATTCCTCGCCGAGCCCCCCGCTACGCCTGACGGGACGCCGGCGCCGCTCGCGGAACTTGATATCCGGGAAGACTATTGCGCGCATGTTTCAGGACTTATTGAGCGTGACGAGATCGGCCGGGCGGGACTGACAATTGTTGTCGATCCGATGCACGGCGCCGGCATCGGCTATCTTGACAACATTCTTGCCCGTTTGGGCGTGGCGGTAACAAGCATAAACAATTACCGGGATCCGCTCTTCGGCGGGGGGCTTCCGGACCCGGCGGAAGCCCGGCTTCACAGGTTGAAGGAGGTCGTTGCGGCAACCGGCGCTCACCTTGGACTTGCTTTGGACGGTGACGCCGACCGTTTGGGAATTATAGACACCGACGGAAGCTACATCTCGCCAAACCAGATGTTGGCCCTGACATGTTATCATTTGCTCGAGCACCGTGGTTGGCGCGGCCCGATTGCCCGTACGGTGGCCACTACGCACCTGGTCGACCGGATCGCCGGGGTCTACGGGCTACAAATCCATGAAACACCCGTAGGGTTTAAGTACATCGGCGAGCGCCTCAGGGAGGCCGGCTGTATCTGCGGTGGAGAAGAAAGCGGCGGCCTGTCTATTAAGGGACATGTTCCCGAAAAAGATGGGATCCTGGCGGGTCTTCTGGCCTGTGAAATCGTTGCCGTGAGCGGAAAACCGCTCAAAAATACACTTCAGGAGATTTTTGTACGCTTTGGCCGGGTGGTGAGCCGACGGGTAGACCGCCGGACCATGCCGGTGGAGAAAAATCGTATTTTACAGCGGCTGAAAGATATAAAGCCCCAAGTAATTGCCGGTGAAAAAGTCCGGTCGATAAACAAAATCGATGGCTTGAAAATAGAACTCGCCAACGGTGACTGGGTGCTGGTACGGGCTTCAGGCACGGAACCCGTATTTCGCATTTATACCGAAGCGGCGACGCACGAACGGGCGACCGCCGTTCAGGAATCTGTCTGCCGGGAACTGCAGCTCGGTTGTTGAAAGCGTGACCTTTTTGCTTCCGCTTGCATACCATGGGCGGGGAAAGCAGGAGGTGAAAGGGTTTGTTCAAGGTTTCCGAACTGGCCAGGCGTGACTTCATCAACGTTCTTGACGGCCGGCGTTTAGGTCCGGTTAAAGACATGCACATCGACGGCAGGGGTAGGGTCAGGGCGCTTGTGCTTCGCAACGGTAAGAAGCTTTTCGGGCTTTTCAGCGCCGGCCGCGATGTGGTTGTGCCATGGGAACAGATAAAAATCGTCGGCGTTCACGCGGTACTGGTCGAAGTCGGAGAACAGGCGGCAGCCGACGGTATTCTATACTCTCAAGGGCGTTAAAAAGTCCGGACGATACACCCGGGCAGCCTTACTTAATCCTCGCAAGAAAACACCGTCTCCCACCGCCGCACCGGCGCTTGTTGACAGGTTTCGCGGGCCTTGCTAAAATTTAAACGTAATTTTTGAGCAAGAATTACCCTCCTACCTATAGAAATCAATATGGAACGACGATGAATATCTAAGTTTAAAGTTTTAGGAGAGAGTATATGCCCAAACGACTTTTTACTTCTGAATCTGTTACCGAGGGACATCCCGATAAAGTCGCCGACCAGATTTCCGATTCAATCCTTGACGCGATGCTGGCCCAAGACCCCGAAGCGCGGGTGGCTTTGGAAACACTGGTCACTACGGGACTCGCTTTTGTGGCGGGAGAAGTAACGACCAAATGTTACGTAGACATACCGACGATCGTCCGCGAGACAATCAAGGACATAGGTTATACCCGCGCCAAATTCGGTTTTGACAGTGAAACCTGCGCCGTGATAACAAGCATTCAAGAGCAATCGCCGGACATAGCCTTGGGGGTGGGGGATGCGCTGGAAACCCGTTCCGGATTGGAG
This sequence comes from Bacillota bacterium, assembly GCA_020063185.1. Classification (GTDB taxonomy): domain Bacteria; phylum Bacillota; class Desulfotomaculia; order Desulfotomaculales; family Ammonificaceae; genus SURF-55. Next base: position 3,905 of record JAGUUY010000051.1, on the reverse strand, counting down.
CGGGACCCTTACAGCGCTGTCGGCGCCGGCGATCAGGGTTTAATGTTCGGTTACGCGACCAATGAGACACCGGAACTCATGCCGCTCCCCATTGTTTTAGCCCACAGACTCGCACGCCGTTTGGCTTCGGCGAGGAGAACGGGGGAAATTCCGTATCTTCGCCCGGACGGTAAGACCCAGGTAACGGTGGAATACGAGCATGATCAACCCGTCCGGGTCCGGACTGTGTTGGTATCCGCCCAGCACCACCCCGACATCGAACCGCCGGCGATCAGAGAGGATCTCCTAACAAAAGTGGTCCGCCAAGTTATCCCCGCGCATTTAATGGACGGGGAAACCCGTTTTTTGGTGAATCCCACCGGCCGCTTCGTCATCGGGGGTCCTCAAGGTGATACCGGTCTCACAGGCCGTAAAATCATCGTGGACACCTATGGCGGTATGGCCCGTCACGGCGGTGGTTGTTTCTCCGGTAAAGATCCAACAAAGGTTGACCGCTCCGGGAGTTACGCCGCGCGTTACGTAGCTAAAAATATAGTTGCGGCTGGTTTAGCCGACCGGTGTGAGGTTCAGATCGCTTACGCTATCGGTGTGGCCCGGCCGCTGTCGGTGTCCGTTGACACCTTCGGGACCGGGAAGGTATCGGCAGAAAAGCTGGGGGATTTAGTGGCCGGCAACTTTGACCTGCGGCCGGCGGCGATCATTGCCGGGTTTGACCTGTGCCGGCCGATTTATAAACAGACTGCGGTCTACGGGCATTTTGGCAGGCCGGATCTGGATCTTCCGTGGGAACGAACTGATAAAGCAGAAGTTTTAAGGAACGGTACCTAAAAAATTATTCGCTGTCCGAAGGCAAAGGCTTAAAGATAACAGAATACGCCCGCGCTGTTTAAACCTTCAACTATAACCGCTCGGTTGACTTCCAAAAAGCCGCACTTTATGCCGGCTATTTTATTTTTTCGGCAGGGGCGGGGATGACAGCTGTCGAATTTTACCTTGGAGGGATAAGGTGCGTCCAAAGGGCGTTTTGTATATCCTTTTCACCTGGTGTGTAATTGTAATCGCCTTGCTTATTTTAGCGGCTACAGCGGGTGGCCTGGACTTGGATGTCAGCCTTGAGTTACTGGTAATGGCCTCCCTCTGGCTCGCCGCGGAAGGCCTTGCCGTGTCTTTACCCCAGGGCCGGCTGTCCGCGGGTTGGGCGGTTGCGATCGCTATTTTCTTTACCCATGGTCTGCCGGCGGTGGTCTGGACGGGCGGGATAACGACCATGCTCGGCCAGCGCCTTTTTGGGCGCGGCGATCCCTGGCGAACCACCCTTTTTAACGCCGCCCAGTGTGTTTTGGCTTTTTGGTTGGCGCATTTCGTCTACCTCCGGCTGGGGGGATCAATGATAGAGAAAGCCGCCCCGGCCAACCTTCCACCGGTCTTGGCCTTTACAGCCGCTTACTTTCTGGCTAACCATGCGCTGGTTTACTTATACCTGTTGCCGCGGCGGCGCTACCACCCACTGGTACACTGGCCCGAAGCCTTGAAGTGGGATGCGATCACCTATTTCTTCGGCCTGCCTCTTGGTTATGTCATGCTCTTTCTCTGGCAGGAGATGGCCTTCACGGCCGCTGTCCTGTTATTTGTGCCTGTGCTCGTCCTGCAGTTCGTGCTGCGTCTGTACGTTAACCTTACCCTTACCAACCGTGAACTTTACGCCCTTTATCATGTCGCGCGCCGGCTCAGCGAAAATCTGTCTTTGGAACATACTTTGGATTTCATTCTTGGGTCAGTCAAGCAAGTAATATCGTTCCGTACAGGAGTCATATACATCTGGTCGGATGTACGCCAGGCTTTTTTACCCGCGGCGGTCAGGGGACCTTTTGCCAAGACCGTTAAAGAAAGCGTGATCGGAAAAGGCGAAGGGTTTATCGGTTGGATCGCGGAGAGCGGGGAGCCCGAAATAGTGTACGATACTCGTCAGCAACCCCGGTTCAAAAACGAGCCGAGTTTTATCATCGCCGAACGCGCCCTGATTGCCATTCCGCTTATCGCCGAAGGCGAGGCTTTCGGTGTCTTCCTTCTCGGCGAGAGGCGGCCCTATGCTTTTGACGAACGGCATCTGTCGATTTTGATCATTATCGCCGGTCAGGCGGCAATTGCCATTAAAAATACACGTCTCCTCGCTCAAATCGAAAGCCTGGCCCGTACCGACACAATAACAGGGTTGTTTAACCGCCGTTATTTCCTGCTTCGCCTGCAGGCTGAATGCGAACGGGCGCTGGACCAAGATGAGCCGTTGTCCGTCATTCTGGCCGATATCGATTATTTCAAACAGTTTAATGAAACCTTTGGACCACTGGTCGGCGATGCAGCCCTGCGTGAAGTGGCGCGGGTGCTGAAAAACGCGGTCGGGGGGTACAACCTGCTGGCCAGGTTTGGGGGCGATGAGTTTGCGGTAATACTCCCCGGGGCGGCCGAAAAAGTAGGCAGAGAAACGGCGCTGCATTTGCGCGAGGCGGTGGAGCGTCATATTTTCGGTGTCGAAGGCGTGATTGAACCGCTTAAACTAAAAATAAGTGTGGGACTGGCCGTTTTTCCGTCTGATGGAGCGACGCTTACAGACGTCCTCCGAAAAGCTGAGCGCGCACTGGATGCGGCCAAAGCTGCAGGGGGAAACACCGTGGTTGCGGCGGCGGGTGTTCGAAATATATCCTATTTTCGTTAACCTTTCGTTGAAGCAGTCGTGGGGTTGACGCTCATCATAAGAAAAATAAAATAATCTTGGAAACAGGGCGTATTTAATGAATATACGGTCGCTTTACCGGGGGTTTATAGACCTTATCTTGCCGATACGCGGTTGCCCGCTGTGTTTTCGTGGGGTTGAAGCCGCGCTTTGTGAGCGGTGCCGCTTTTTTCTCCAACGGGTCGCACAAGAGCCGTACTGCCGGATTTGCGGGCGGTTTTTCAGCGCGCCGGGTACGGGGTTATGTCTGGAGTGCGGGTCAAGAAAATGGCCTTTTGACCTTGTTCGCGCAGCGGCCCCTTATGAAGGCGTCCTGAGATCAGCGGTCCACCGCCTGAAATTTGGCGGCAAGCAGGTATCGGCTGATTTTCTGGGCGGGTTAATGGCCGAGGTGTTACGGCGCGAAGGGGCGTACCGCGGCGCGACCATCGTTGTTCCGGTTCCTCTGAGCACCGGCCGGCTTCGAGAGCGCGGTTTCAACCAGGCAGAACTGCTGGCCGGGGTTGTAGCGGAAGCGTGTGGACTTGAGCTTAAACAAGCGCTTGTGAGAGTATCCGACAGACCCCCGCAAGCGCAACTCCACAGACTGGCCAGGCGGGAAAACATAAGGGGGATGTTTTCCCTGGCGGACGGCTCCATTGTGGGAAAGGCGTTGGTTCTGGTAGACGATGTTTTTACAACGGGCAGTACCATGTCCGCGGCGGTCGAGGCGCTTCTTGAAGGGGGTGCGGAACAGGTTTTGGGACTAGTGCTCGCTTCGGGGCGAACCTTGCCGAAATAGCTACACATTCGACAAGCCGCGAGATATATTCGGCGTATTTCCACAGCCGAACCCCTTAGAACGCAAGTTATACACAGTTTTATCCACACTATCCACAGGTTTTTATTTAAAATAGCCCTCAAATTATCCACATATTGGTATATCTTTTTCTCCGGCTTAAGGCTTCAGTATCGGGGGTGGCAGCCGGTTTTTGGGTACCGGATACGATTCTTTAAATATTATCTGAGTGTAAAGGTGGGTTTTGCGCAAGGTGTACCTTTTCTTAGCAGAGGGCAAGCTGAGATGTCGCGACAGATGTTAGTGTAAAGTTACTGTAGGATTTTGAAGGAAGTAAAGATTTTCGAAAAGAAGAGAGACCTCACCGTCCTTGCAGCAACGGACAAGCAGTTGATA
>JAGUUY010000092.1 GCA_020063185.1 Bacillota bacterium | reverse complement strand
GTTCACAGTTCACGGTTCACGGTTCGATGTTCGAAATCATACTTAGACGGATAGGTTTTTGGGGTCATACAGAATATAGAATTTAGAACGAAAGGATTTTGAATTCGGAATCCAGGGCTGATCGCTGACGGCTGAAAGCTGACAGCTATTAAGACTTTTGACTCGCGACTCGCAACGCGTGACTTCTACCTCCTATATTCTACGGTACTACCCGTGGTTGCTCATAGAACAGTTCCGGCGGAACACCCGGTTCCACTTCTTTATACCGCGAGCGCAGTACGATGAAGTCTACCCGGCGGTTTTGCTGGCGGTTGGCCTCCGAATTGTTCAGAGCAACGGGCCGGTACTCGCCGTATCCGGAAGTGGAAAGGCGCTGCGGCGGGAAGTTCGCCGCTTTCAGAAGTTCTTGAACCACACTGGTGGCCCTGGCGGTGGATAATTCCCAGTTGGACGGGAAACGGGAAGTATTAATAGGGAGGTCGCAGGTGTGCCCCTCCACCCGGATGAAGTTATCGGTGGTGAGCAGTATCTGTCCTACTTTCCTTACGATTTCGCGTGCCTGGGGGGTAAGGTCGGCTGAACCCAACGGAAAAAGGGCCGTATCCTGAATGCTGACTACTACGCCGCGTTCCTCAATTTTAGCGGTAACCCGGGCGGCAAGCTCTTGCTCCTGGGCGTATTTTTCGATCTGCGCCTTAATTTTTTGTAATCTGATGTTTTCCAGAACGTCCTGATTGAGATTTATTCTAGTCTGCATGGTCTCATCGGAGACAGGTGTGCCGGATACCACGGAGGGTCCCTGCCCTGAAACAACCATACCGGCCCCGCCACCAAGCGCCTGGGAAAGGGACATGGCTATTCCCGCGAACTTTTTGGCGTCAATATTGCTGAAACTGAAAAGCACCACGAAAAAAATGAGCAACAGGGTTATCAAATCCGCGTAAGTGATAAGCCAGCGTTCGTGATTGGTTTCTTTGCCCGATTTCTTACGTTGCTTCATAAGCCTCTTCGTCTGCCTTTTCAGGTTGCTCCGTTTGTCGGTGCCCCGGTCTTAGATAGGCGGTGAGACGCTCTCTAATTAAGAGCGGGTTGTTGCCGGCCTGAAGCGCAAGCAGCCCCTCGATCATCATCTGATAGGCAACTTCCTCTTTGGTGCTCAACCCTTTGAGCCGCGTGGCTATCGGGAAATAGATGACGTTGGCGCTGGCAACACCGTAAAGCGTGGCGGTAAAGGCCAGTGCAATAGCCGGTCCAAGGGATTCAGGGGACGAAAGGCTCCCAAGTACATGAATCAGACCCATTACCGTACCTATAATACCCATGGTAGGCGCGTAACCACCAGCCTGGTTGAACAGTTCCTGCCCGACCTTGTGGCGTTCCTGCATGGCGTACATCTCGATTTCCATGATGTTGTGGACCAGTTCCGGGTCGGTACCGTCTACCACCAGCTGAATACCCTTGCGCAAAAAAGGCGAATCGATGTCCTTTAAGTGGTTTTCAAGATATAGCAGACCCTCACGGCGGGCCTTTTCCGCGAGTTCGACGATTTGTGCGATAAGGGCGCGCTCGTCGAGGGGCTTAGAAAAAATCGTAACCTTGAACAGCTTCGGAATGAGCCTTATCTCACTTAACGAAAAACCAGCCATCACCGCACCCATCGTACCGCCGAATACGATAATTGCGGCCGGGATAGCGATGAGCATGCCGATGTGGCCGCCTTCCAGGAGAAAGCCGAGAACTAACGAACCGGCGCCAAGTGTTATGCCAATTACAGTTGCCAGGTCCATCGGCAACTCCCTTTCGAAAAAGTTTCCTTACCCTCATTAATTATCGGCACCAACCGCTGTGTACCTTAACATTAATAAGGATTAAAGGGAGACCTATTTTCGCATTAAGAGCAGGCTGAGGCATAACACGGCGCCCAGCAAGGCGGCTTCGCCGGCCGGCAGAAGGTTGAAAAAGCGGACGTCCCGGCCCACGAGGAGAAAAGCCGACACAGAAAAGGTAATTGCCAGCAGCCCGTAAATCAGTTTGGAAAGGTTCTTATCCAGACGCTCGGTAAGCTTTCGTAAGTCGGGGTTTTCTTGTCTGAAGCGAAGTTCTCCGCGGGCTGCGGATTCCAGGAGCCCTGTTATTTGCGCCGGGAGGCGGGTGAGGAGAAAAAGGTGGGTGGGAAGTTCGTTGAGGATAAACTGTTTTAAGGCGTCGACGCCGAAACGTGCGGTAATAAACTTGCGTCCGATAGGAAGGGCGATTTCAGCGATACTGATTTCCGGATCCAGTTGACGGATCAGGCCGTCGGCAGACGTCAACGTTTTGACCAGCAGCGTAAGTTCGGCCGGAACGCGAAGCCGGTGCCGATACGCCACCCGGAGCACATCGGAAAACGCATCGGAAAGGTTGATCATACTAATCGGAACCTCATAATATTTTTGCTGGAGGATCTCGATGTCCCGCTTCAGGGCGGCCGGGTTAGTAAGCTCCGAGGTCAACTGCATTTGTAAAACTACTCTACTCACTATTTCCGCATTTTTTTGGGTTAAACCTACCACCAACCAACCGACCTGTTCTTTTAATGTGGGACCAAGGTGTCCCACGATGCCGAAATCAACAAAAGCAAGTTTTCCTTCGGGTAAAACGTAAATATTTCCCGGATGAGGATCGCCGTGAAAGAAACCGTCAAGGAGCATTTGGTGTAAAATCGTCTCCGCAAGGCGGCGGGCAAGACCGCGGCGATCAAACCCCTGCTTGTCCAGGGCTTCGAAATGAGAAATCTTTATTCCCCTGACGCGCTCCAGAACAAGAACCCCCGGTTTACTGAAGCCCCAAAACACACGGGGAATAACCACCGCTTGATCACCGGCGAGGTTATGCCGGAATGTCTCCGCGTGCTGTGCTTCGATGGTGAAATCGGTTTCTTTCCTCAGCACTTGCTGGAACTCCGCGACCATATCGCCAAGAGGGTAAACCTTGCCCCAGGTGGTATGCCTCTCGGCGAAACGGGCAATGTCCCTCAGTATTTCGGTGTCTACGGCAATAGTTTCCTTAACGCCCACCCGCCGTACTTTCACGACTACTTCCTCGCCGGATGCAAGCCTTGCCTCGTGCACCTGGGCAATTGAAGCGGACCCTAAAGGGTCGGGTGCGAAAAATACGAAGACTTCCTCCAGTGCGCACCCGAACTCCTTTTCAATGGTTTTGCGAACCTCGTCCAGGCTTGCCGGGGG